>NZ_JAAFZA010000367.1 GCF_015356865.1 Catenulispora pinisilvae | reverse complement strand
TCCCGCGCCCGACCCGCACCCGACCCGCGCCCGTCCCTCCGGCGGCCCAACGGAATACCGCCCCGACCTCGGCGGTTATACCCTGCGGGGTATCCGAACGAGACCCCGCCGAGCAGCGAGGAGGCAACGGCTGTGGCCGTCGTGGAACTTACCAAGGACACCTTCGCCGAGACCGTCGCGGTCGAGGGCATCACGCTTGTCGACTTCTGGGCCGAGTGGTGTGGGCCTTGTCGGGCGTTCGCGCCGGTGTACAAGAAGGCCGCCGAGAAGCACGGGGACATCGTGTTCGGGAAGGTCGACACTGAGGCCGAGCAGGAGCTGGCGGCGACGTTCGACATCCGGTCGATTCCCACCCTGATGATCGTGCGGGACGGCGTCACGCTGTACCAGCACCCGGGTGCGCTGCCGGAGTCGGCGCTGGAGGACCTGATCTCGCAGGCCCGTGCGCTGGACATGGACGAGGTGCGCAAGGCGCTGGCCGAGCGCGCCGAGGCTGAGGGCGGCGCCGAGTCGCCGGCCCAGAGCGCCGCGAACGCCACCGTCTGATGGCCCGGGCCGAGGACCGCGAGCTGTGGGAGAAGCGTTACGGCGAGGCCCAGTCCGTGTGGGGATGGGCGCCGAACCGCTTCGTGGCCGAGGTCCTCGGTCCGCTGCCGGCCGGCCGGGCGTTGGACCTGGCCGCCGGTGAGGGACGCAACGCGCTGTGGCTCGCCGACCTCGGTTGGCGGGCCACCGCCGTTGATTTCGCCGAGAACGCGCTGGCCCGAGGCCGCGAGCAGGCCGAGGAGCACGGCCTGGACGTGCGCTGGATCCACGCCGACGTCCTGGACTACCAGCCCCAGGTAGGCGCCCACGACGCGGTCGTCATCGCCTACCTCCACCTGCCCGCCGACGACCTGGCCACGGTCCTGCGCAGCGCCGCGAAAGCCCTCGCGCCCGGCGGCACCCTGGTCGTCGTCGGGCATGACGTCACCAACATCGCGGACGGCGTCGGCGGACCCCAGAACCCTGACATCCTCTACACCCCGGGCCTCGTCACCGAAACCTTGGAGCAACTCAAGGGCCTGACAGTCGCCCGTGCCGAACGCGTGCACCGCCAGACCGACCGCGCGCCGCAGCCGGCGATCGACACCCTGGTCGTGGCGCGGGCCGGTTGAGGCTCACCGGCTGGACCCGCGCCCGGATCCCGGCCGCCGCGGCGGACCGGGCGAGGCCCGGCGAGGTGGCGGGCCGACTCCGGCCGAGCCCGTCAGGGGCGCTGGTCCGGCAGACACGGGACATTCGCAGTGTTCTGTATCGCTCGCCACGCGCTGCCGGATAACCGCTGACCACGGA
This sequence comes from Catenulispora pinisilvae, assembly GCF_015356865.1. Lineage (GTDB taxonomy): Bacteria > Actinomycetota > Actinomycetes > Streptomycetales > Catenulisporaceae > Catenulispora > Catenulispora pinisilvae. The sequence continues at coordinate 6,182 of NZ_JAAFZA010000367.1, read as the reverse complement.
CTCAAACGCGGGCCGGGTCAGCGGGTCGCCGAGCGGCTCCGCAGGCCGAGGAACTGCCTCCCGCTCAAGCCGCGGCATCGCTCAGTGCGCGGCACCGCCTGCCCAGCAGCCCCCGCTCAGTCCGCCGCCCCGGGCCGCAGCTCGTAGATCGGGTTGTACACGGCCCGCTGCCCGCCGACCGTCGTGATCCGCCCGCGCACCACGATCCGGCGCCCGGGCTCGATCCCCGGGATCTCCCGCCGCCCGAGCCAGCTCACGGTCACCGACCCGGTACCGTCCCACAAGTCCGCCTCCAGCACCGGCACCCCGGCCCGCGGCCGCAGCCGCACGGTCCGCAGCGTCCCGGACACCACGACCCGCTCCCGGTCCGGACAATCCGCGATCGGCGTGGCGCCACAAGGCGAAACCTCTTCAGTCAACTCCCTGGCTTCCAACTCAGTGTTCTCCAATGTCAGCGTCTGGAGCCGGGTGGTGCGCTGCTTCGGCACCTTCGGCTTCGGCGCCGGCTTCACCATCGCGGCGCCGTGGTACGCGGCCTGGGCCTTCGCCGCCGCGATCCGCGCGGACGCCGACTCCAGCTGATAGGGCACCGCCGCGACCACGACCCGCCGCTGGAACAGCAGCCGGCTCTTCAGCCGCAGCGCGGACTGGTTGTGCAGCACCTGCTCCCACCAGTGGCCGAGCACGTACTGCGGGATGTAGACGGTCACCACGTCGTTCGGGTTCTCGGTGCGCACCCGTTTGACGTACTCGATGATCGGCCGGGTGATCTCCCGATAGGGCGAGGCGATGACCGTGAGCGGCACCGGGATCGCGCGCCGCTCCCATTCGGACTTCAGCACCGCCACTTCGGCGTCGTCGAGGTTCACCGTCACGGCTTCCAGGCTGCTGGGCCTGGTGGCGCTGGCGTAGCCGAGCGCCCGCAGGGTCGGCATGTGCAGTTTGGACACCAGCACCACCGCGTGGTTGTTGGCCGGCAGGCTGAAGGCGCCGTCCTCCGGCGGCTCCAGTTCCCGCGCCACGGCCGCGTAGTGCCGGTTGATGGCCCGCATCACCAGCCAGATGCACGGCATCGCCAGCACGACGATCCACGCGCCCTTGGCGAACTTGGTGACCAGCACGATCACCAGGACCGCGGCCGTCACGCCGGCGCCGATGGCGTTGATCACCCGCGAGCGCATCATGCGGCGGCGTTCGGCGACGTCGGCGGTGTCGCGCAGCAGCCGGTTCCAGTGCCGGATCATGCCGGTCTGGGAACAGACGAAGGACACGAACACCCCGACGATGTACAGCTGGATCAGCCGGGTCGGCGAGGCGTTGAACGCCACCACCAGCAAGGTGGCGAACCCGGCCAGCACGATGATGCCGTTGGAGAAGGCCAGCCGGTCGCCGCGGGTGTGCAGCTGCCGGGGCAGGTAGCCGTCCTTGGCCAGGATCGAGCCGAGCACCGGGAAGCCGTTGAAGGCGGTGTTCGCGGCCAGCACCAGGATCAGGGCCGTGACGACCTGCAGGATGAAGAAGAAGGGCGAGGACCCGCCGAACACCGAGCGCGCCACCTGCGCGATGACCGTGCGCGGCTGCTGCCCGGCCGGCAGCCCGGACAGGTTCGTCGCGTCCGCGGCGTGCACGTGGCCGGCCAGGGCCAGCGCGGTGACCCCGGCGAACATCGCCACCGCGATCCCGCCGAGCAGCGCCAGCGTGGTGGCGGCGTTCTTGCTCTTGGGCGCCTTGAAGGCCGGGACCCCGTTGCTGATCGCCTCGACGCCGGTGAGCGCGGTGCAGCCGGAGGCGAAGGCCCGCAGCAGCAGGAAGATCAGCAGCACCCCGTTGTAGTGGGTGGTGTTGATGATCTTGTAGTGCTCGCTCTCGGCGTGCAGGCCGTGGCCGAACGCGATCCGGACCAGCCCGGTCACGATCATCACGCCGACCGCGCCGACGAAGCAGTAGGTCGGGACCGCGAACGCCGTGCCGGACTCCCGGACCCCGCGCAGGTTCAGCGTGGTGATGACCACGATGACGGCCACCGCGATCAGCACGACGTGCGAGTTCAGCGCCGGGAACGCCGAGGCCAGGTTGGCCACGCCGGAGGAGACCGACACCGCGACGGTGAGGATGTAGTCGACCATCAAGGCGCTGGCGACCGTCAGCCCGACCTTCGGGCCGAGATTGGTCGTGGCGACCTCGTAGTCGCCGCCGCCGGACGGATAGGCGTGGACGTTCTGCCGATAGGAGGCGACGACCACCAGCATCAGCAGCCCGACCGCCAGCGCGATCCACCACGTGAAGTGCAGCAGGGCCAGGCCGCCCGCCGACAGCACCAGCAGGATCTCCTCGGTGGCGTAGGCCACCGAGGACAGGGCGTCGGACGCGAAGACCGGCAGCGCGATCTTCTTCGGGAGCAAGGTCTCGCCGAGCATCTCGCTATGCATCGGCCGGCCGACCACGACCCGTTTGGCAATCCCCAGAGCACTAGGCACGATCGCGATGCTAGAGGCGGGCAGCCCCGAGCGCACTAGATCTCAGTGGAATATTACTCATGGATTGCTCACGAACCCCATGACGTCCACCTCGAAACACTCACGAACCACTCATGCCTGGCGCGGCTGGAAGCGATACCCCATCCCCGGTTCGGTGAGCAGTTGGCGCGGGTTCGAGGGCTCCGGCTCCAGCTTCTGGCGCAGCCGGGCGAGGTAGAAGCGGAGGTAGCTGCCCTCCGGCTCGTGCTCCGTCCCCCACACGTGGGCCAACAGCTGCTTGCTGGAGACCAGGCGGCCGGGATGGCGCAGCAGGATCTCCAGGACCGCCCACTCGGTACGGGTCAGCCGCACGGCTTCCGGCACGTCCGGCGGCGCCCCGGCAGCACGCTTCACAGTGCGGGCCGCCAGATCGACGACATAGTTGCCGACCGCGATCTGCGGCCCGGTCGCGTTCTCCGGCTCCGAGCGCCGGATCAGGGACCTGACTCGGGCGGCGAGCTCGTCGGTGGAGAACGGCTTGGTGACGAAGTCGTCGGCGCCGGCGTCCAGCGCCTCCACCTTGTCCCAGGGCTCGGTGCGGCCGGACAGCACCAGGATCGGCACCGTGGACCAGGCGCGCAGGCCGTTGATGACCTGGACGCCGTCCACGTCCGGCAGCCCGAGGTCCAGCACCACCAGGTCGGGCAGTTTGCGGCTGGCGGCGGCCAGGGCCTCGGCCCCGTCGGCGGCGACCGTCACCTCATAGCCGCGCGCCGACAGGTTGATGCGCAGCGCCAGCAGCAGTTGGGCCTCGTCGTCGACGATCAGCAGGCTCTTCACCGCGCCGCCCCTTTCGCCGTCCCGGCCCCGGACCGGGCCGGGATCGCCACCACCATCGTCAGCCCGCCGCCGGGGGTGTCCTCCGGCCACAGCTCGCCGCCCATCGCCTCGGTGAGGCCGCGGGCCAGCGCCAGGCCCAGGCCGACGCCGGCGGTGTTGTCGCGGTCGCCGAGGCGCTGGAAGGGCCGGAACACCCGGTCCCGGTCGGCGGCCGGGATGCCGGGGCCGTGGTCGATCACGCGGATCTCCACTCGTTCGCCTCTTTCGCCGACGGTGTCCCCGCCGGCCGGTTCGGTCGGGTCCTCGGTCGGGCCTGCCGTCAGTCCCCCAGCCAGTCCCGCGCCCAGGCCTGCGGTCAGTCCCGCGCTCACCCCTGCGCTCAGTCCCGCGGTCACCTCGATCCGCGAGGTCGTGTGTTTGGCGGCGTTGCCGACCAGGTTGGCCAGCACCCGCTCCAGCAGCGCGCCGTCGGCCAGGGCCGGCGGCACGGCGTCGGGGATCGGGGCCACGGTGATGCGGCCCTCGGCGGCCGGGACGTCGTCCACCGCCCGCGGGATCACCTCGCCGGCCGCGACCGGCTCCAGCCGCGGCTGAAGCGCGCCGGTCTGTAGACGCGACATGTCCAGCAGGTCCTCCACCAGCCGCGAGAGGCGGCCAAGCGAGGAGCCGGCGGCGCCGAGCAGATCGCCGCGGTCGGTCTCGGACAACTCGAAGCGGGGATCACGCAGGGTGTCGACGGAGGCCCGGGCCGCGGCCAGCGGGGCCCGCAGATCGTGCGAAACCGCGGTGAGCAGCGCGGTGCGCATGCGGTCCACGGCTTCCAACTGCCGGGCCTCCGCGGCGGCCTGCGTGGCCCGCAGGAACTGCTTGCCGGAGTACTCGACCACCGAGGCCACCGTGACCGCGACGATCACGAACGCGGACAGCGTGATCACGTCGCTGGCCACCGCGATCCGGAAGGCGTGCACCGGGGAGATGAAGTAGTAGTCCAGCAGCACCGTGGCCCACACCGCGGCCACCAGCGCCGGCACCATCCCGCACAGCAGCGAGACCGCCACCAGCGCCACCAGGTAGATGAGCACCTGGTTGCTCAGCCCCAGTTGCTCGGTGTAGGCCGTCAGGAAGACCGTGAGCAGCGGCGGGACGATGAGCGCGGCGGCCAGCCCGTGCCACCGCCGTCCGAACTCCGGCATCGGTTCTCCCACACTCCCAGCTCGCCGCACGCCTTCCCGGGGCCGAAAATCGCCGGGTTCTGGTAGTGCAGCATATTGCGCACCTAAGATTGATGCGATCATGCGCTTCGGTCAGGGGGAGTCGGGGGAACATGGGTCAGTTGAGTACTGGGGCCTTGGCGACGATCAACCGGGTCCCGTTCGGCTGTCTGGTATGCAAGGGCGAGATCTTCTTCGACCGGAAAGTGAAGTTGAACACGACCGGAGCGGAGTTCATGAACATGGGCTGGATGAACCAGTCCGCGACCGGGCTGGTCTGCACGCGGTGCGGCTATGTGCATCTGTTTCTGAACGACGCGATCGAGTACTGGCGTCCGGAATCCGGATATCCCAGCCCCTGAGACTGGGATATCAGCCCCGGCACCGGGACTGGGATATCCACCCGGGCACCGGCCGTGCCGATACCCACCGATACCCGGCGATGCCCCGCGAACGACCAGCCAGCGCATACGCCGTACTCTGCGAGCATGAACATCCCCGCAGCGCGCCCGACCACCGGTGTCACCGCCGCCACGCTCCGGGAGATGAACATCCGGACCGTATGGTCGGTGATCGAGGGCGGGCACCCGATCTCCCGCGCCGAGATCGCGCGCCTCACCGGGATCTCCAAACCGACCGTGTCGGTACTGTTGGAGGAGCTCCTGGCCACCGGCCTGGTGACGCAGTCCCCCGACTCGGCCCGCGACCCCTCACACGGCGCGGTCTTCTTCGGCCCCAAGCCGGACGGCGTGCACGCGCTGGCCCTGGACCTGGGCGCACACCGGCTGCGCGGCGTCCTGGCCGGGCCGGGCGCGGCGATCGCGGCCCGCCGGGACGTGGACGTGCAGGGCATGGACGCCCCACTCATGGTCGCGGCGGCAGCGGAACTGGCGCGGGAACTGATCGACGCGGCCGACGTCGACGCGGCGACGGTGCGGCACGCGGTGGCAGGCGTCCCGGGCGTCGTGGACCGACACACCGGCCGGGTCTGGCAGGCACTGAACATCCCGGCACTGAACGGCTTCGCGATCGCCACGGAGCTCGAAGCGGCAGTCGGCGTGCCATTCACCGTGGAGAACGACATCGACCTAGCGGCACTCGGCGAGAACACCCACGGAACCGGCGCCGCAGCAGAAAGCTTCGCCTTCTTGTCCGTGGGCACAGGAGTCGGCGCGGGACTGGTACTGCACGGACACCTGCACCGAGGCCACTCCGGCGCGGCCGGCGAGCTGGACACCGCCTTCGACCCCGAAGGCTTCGACGCCAACGACCCCTGCGCCGCCTCAATCGTGCAGTTCGCCGAACCATTCGCCACAGAACTGGTCGGCAACTCCCCCGGCCGCAGACCACCAGGCGCCACCCCAACCCTGACCACCGAGCTGATCTTCGACCGCGCCCGCACCGGCCACCCACGAGCCATCGAGGTCGTCGAGGAGGTCGCACGCCGCATCACCGCCTACATCGGGGTACTGGCGGCGGTCGCCGACGTGGAGCTGGTCATCCTCGGCGGCGGCATCGGCCTGAACGGCGACCTGTTACTGGAGCGCGTCGCACTGCGCTTACAGGAGCGGCTGCCGTATCCGCCACGCCTGGAGGTGTCAGCACTCGGCGACAGCGCGGTGCTGACCGGCGCGGCCGCGGTGGCTGCTTCGGTGGCGGTTGAGCAGGTGATTCG
>NZ_JAAFZA010000366.1 GCF_015356865.1 Catenulispora pinisilvae | reverse complement strand
GCCCAGCGCTCAGTTCAGACCGGAAGCCACAGCCGGCGCCAGGTCGGGGCGCAGCTTGGTCACTGTAGATGCTGGCCGACGACCAGCTGCTCGAACAGCCGGGCGGCGGCGCTCAGGCGGCGGGCACCGGGGGTGGCCAAAGAGATGGGCCAGTCGAGATCCGCGCCGGCCACCGGCAGCGCGGCGAGGTCCTCGCAGGGCACGATGACGCCTCGGGGCAGCAGCGCGATACCCAGGCCCTGGCGGATGAAGTCGGCGCCGGAGGCGAACGCGGTGATCTCGATGGCGACGTGGCGCTGGAGCCCGGCGGCGGCGAACGCGCGATCGGTCACGGCGCGGTTGCCGTAGCCGGCTGGGAAGTCGCCTCGCAGCGTTCCGCTGACCAGCCAACGCGGCGCCGCACCAGCGCTCAGAGCGGATCGTCGAGCACCAGTACCGAGGGCAACTCGTTCCCCGCACCCATCCGCAGCAGCTGATAGGCCACGCCGCCGAGCCCCGACATCATCGCCGGGGAGAACGCATCGCGAGCCATGCCGCTGATCGCACCGTTCTCTTCGAGACTGGTCACGATGTGCGCCTCGAAGCCCTCGCGGTCCACGCCCGGCGGAGCGCTGTCGGCCCGCAGCGCGGCCTCCATCAGCTCCCAGACACCGAGATCGCCATGGCACAGCGTGTGGTTCCAGCCCATCCCGTTGGTGTGGGCGGCTTGGGCGGCGCGCCGGAGCAGGTCGTCGGCGATCGGCCAGCCCCGCCGGGCCAAGTCCAGCTGCGTCAGGGCGATGCCGACCGAGCCGTGGCACCAGGCGTTGGCGGTCAGGCCGGGCTCGATCTCGCGCAGGTCCAGCCAGCCGCCGGCCTTCGGGTCATAGCAGGACTCTTCGAAGGCGAAGGCGGCGCGCGCCACGTCGGCAGCCCGGGCGTCGCGAGCAGCCCGGGAGCCATCGGCAACGCGGGAGCCATCGGCAACGCGGGAGTGATCGGCAGTCCGGGTGTCGCCGGTGGCCAGGGCCAAGCGGGCCAAAGCCCAGCCGATGCCGGACGCGCCGTGGGCGCAGCCGCCGAGGCCGCCGGGCCAGCGGGTCGTGGGCCAGCTGACGCCGACCTCCTTGGCCAGCGCGGCGTCGCACAGCACCGAACCGATCCGGCTGGCGGTCTCAGTCCACTGCCGTTCGCCGGTCACGCGCGCCAGTTGGAGCAGCGGCACCACAGCACCGGCGGGGCCCGAGACCAGTTCGTACTCCTCGGCGTCGCCGATCGCGTCCGGGATCAGGGCGGCCAGCGTCCGGGCCTGGTCGAGACCTTCATCGCCGACTGCGCCGAGCCGTCGCAACGTGAGCCACGTCCACAACTCCGACCCGAGCCCGACCCAGCCGCCGGGCTCGCGCGGACGCAGCGCTACGCCCTCCGAGCGTAGCTTCGCGGCGTGCGCGGCGGCGAGGCGCATGGTGTGTAGCGTCGCGGCCAACAAGTCGGGGATGCCGTCGATGGGATCGGCCCGGCCGCCCTCGGTCTCGTGCTGATAGCCGGCCAACAGCAGCGCGACGCCAGGCAGCCCGCTGTAGAGATCGGGGCTCAGCGGCTGCACCACCCAGCCGGTGAGACTGAGCACCGGTGCGATCCAGGTCGCCGTGCCATCCGCTCCGCGCGTCGCGCTGTCCCGCACCTGCCGTACCAGCCCGGCTGCCAGAGCCCTGCGACGCGCGTCGATGGCCGAGAGGCGAGCGGCGCGAACAGGACGCAGTCCCTTGCTCGGTGTCCAATCAGCATTCAGATACGCGCTCACCAGCGTCGCCCGAATGATACTGCGATCGACCCCGAGATCAGCGCTACGCCATCGAGCCAGTGCATCGGCGACCAAGTCCTGCGACGGCAGCCAGTGCGTGCCGCCGGGGCCGGTGAGCCGGCCGGTGCGGGGCGTGGTGCCGAAGTACGGGATATCGCCGTGCAGCAGATCGTCGATCTCGGCGGCGATGACGTCCGGATCGCCAGGCGCCGCCGGCGATTGCCGCGCCATCTGGACGAACAGCTCGGTGGCGCGTTCCACGGCAGTGGCCTCGTCGTGCAGCGAGACCGGGTGCCAGAGCATCCGCGCGACTTCCTCATAGACGTCAGTCGCGCGCAGCACCATACGGATCCGGCAATCGCCGAATGCCGCCACCGCGGGCTCCAGCACGCCGCTGGCGTCGGCTACGGCCAAGGCGGCCGAGCCTTCTTCGAACCCTGCGGCGACCGTCTCCCAATGGTCGGCCAAGACCGGCTTCGGGCTGGGCAAACTGGCAGCGGGCTCGGGGGTCGCCTCGGCGAATCCGAGGCGCGCGCGGTCGGTGCCGGCGTCGAGAATCACCGGGACCTGCCCGGCGGGCTGCTCGTCCGGCAGCGCGCCGACCGAGGAGGAGTCCACGCCCCGCCAGCCCAGCGCCGCACCGCGGCTGGGCAGCATGCCGACGCGCAGCACGGTCTCGTCGACCAGCTTGGCCGCCAGGTCCACGGCCTGCCCGAGGCCGGACGGCGGTCCGTCGGGGATGGTGCTGAACAGGGTTTCGCAGTCCACGACGACCGGTACCGGGCCGTGTGCGATGACGTTCTCGGTGTGCAGGTCGCTGCCGCCGAGCAGCCGCATCACGGCCAGCCAGTGCCCGACCCCGCGGTAGAACGCGGTCAGTTCAGCATCGGAGGCGCAGTAGCGATGCGGGATGTACTCACTCCAGCCGTAGCCCTCACGCGCGATGACGGCCGGCACGCGAATGCGCTCGGCCGCCGGAACATCCGGAAACACCGTGTCGAGCAAACGGGCCAGAGCTTTGTCGACCTCGACCGGCCGGGGCTTGTACACGAGCTTGGCATCGCCCAGATCCAGAATCGCGACCGATTGCCCGCCTCGATGGCTGTCGCCCGCGCCGAACTCGACGCGTCGCAGCTCGCCGAACTCGACGCGCCGCAGGTCGCCGAGGTCGGTAGCCGCAAGGGATGCCAGAGAGCTGCGATCGGCGGCGAACCGCTGGGCCAAGGCCAAGGCCGCGTCGGCCCGACGCTGCATGACGGCGTTCAGGCGACGTTCCAAGGTCGGATAGCGCGCGCCGAGGCCGTGCCAGAACTCTGTGTCATCGGCGATCGCCAGGAACTCCGACCAGCGCTCGCCGGCATCGTCGGAGGTGAGCAGACCGGACAACCGGGCCGCGTTGAGTTCGAGCAGCAGAACCCTGCTGACCTTCCGATGAACCGTCTCGATGACGGCCCGCTCGGCCGCCTCGACCACCGCGGCGCGTTCGCCGCCGCTCAGATCGGCGATGTCGCCGAGCCGGGCCGCCAAGCCGGCCGAGATCGGCGCGGCCAGGCAGCCCAGGGCTCCGGCGAATTCACCGGAGAAGCGGGAGGTCACCTGCGGGTCAGCAGCACTGGCCGCCGCGCGAGGCGGTGCAGGAGCTGCACGTGCCGCGGGTCAGCACGACGACGGCGCCGATGATGTCGGCCTCGGCGTACTTGCCGCCGGTGAACAGCGGGCCGGCCGGGCTGTCGAGGTCGTCGGCGCTCAGCCACTCGCGGACGATCCGGTCGGTGCGGTCGAGGACTTCGGTCTTGGGCATGTGGGACCTCCGGGGTGTGGGGGGAAAGGCGAGGAGCGCGAACCGGGGATCGCCTTCTGGTTCGTGCCTCGATGTGTTTCTGTATATATCTGACGGTGCGCGCTGACAAGGATAAACATCCGGAAATAGCCACCCCGTCCGAGGTTTGACAGAGTTCTGACACCTAGCGAGGGAGACCATGGCCGATAGTGCGGTTCCGGACCGCGACGCGATGCGCTCGCTGGCGGCGGCGTTGGGCGATCGGGCCAACGCGATGGCGGCCGAAGGCCTGGTGGCAGACGTGCCGGCGCTATGGGAGGACGCGATCGCCCGGCTGCCCGACGAGGTTTCGCGGGCCCGGATCACCCTGGCCTACGCCTGGTACCAGGCGCTGCACGGCGAGGTCGAGCACGGGATCCGGCTGGCGGCCGGGCTGCGGGAGTGTCCCGTGACGCCGGTGCTGGGGCAGATCAGGGTCCTGGTTCGGGGCCGGGCGCGGGACGAGCCGGAGGCGGTTGAACGGGCCTGGCGCGCGGTGACGGGCAGCGGGTTGCCGGACTGGGCCGACCTCACCGACGAGGCCATCGAACTGACCGCCGAATGGGTCGTGGCGGAGTCGTGGACGCAGTCCAAAGAGCTCTTCGACTCGCGCGTCGAACAGATGGGGTCACGGGCTGTCGACATGGCGCTTGAAGAGATCGAGTTGGGTGCGCCCAGGCTGTCCTCGCTGACCGCCATCCACCGGGCGGTCCTCGTGCTCGGCGGCGCGGCCGGCTACCGCGCCTTGAGCGATCCTCAGGAGGCGGCGCGGGTGGCCGCGGAAGCGATCGCGGCGGGCGATTGGGAGGCGTTGCGGGCGTGCGGGGCGATCGAGCGGAGGGCGCACGGCCGGGCCTTTCTCGGCGGCGCACACGGCGTGGCGGCTGATCTGATGACCGGCGGTGACCTGGAGATCGGTCCAGCGATGGCCGAACGGATCGCCGATCTGGCGGCCGAGGCCGAGCCGTGGGAGCGGCGGCGGGCCGTCGAGGATCTGGCCGCCATCGGCGACGGTCCGGTCGCCCCGTTGCTGGCTCTGGTGACCGGAATCCCATAGCCGGTAACGTTCCCAGCCTCAATCACAGATCATTGACATCGTCTTCGACTGCTTCGACACTGCCCGATGTGAACGTTCCCTCCGCGCGGGCCCGGCTCCGACGGCCCGCAGTGCTCTTGTTCGCCCTGTGCCTGAGCTCCGCAGGCCTCATGCACGGCACCGCGCGTGCCGCGACCTCGACCCGGACGCCGACGTCGACCGCCAGCGGATTGCCGGCCACCTTCGACAACGCCGGGATCAGCGACGACTCGGCGCCGTCGGCCGGGAACCTGGACGGCGGCGGATACAGCTTCTCCGCGCAGGCGCTCGCCGACGACGGATGGTCGCCGGGCGCGGTGTTCAGCCTCGCCGACGGCGCGACGGTGCCCGTGCCGCAGATCGCGCCCGGCCAGAGCGACAACACAGTAGCCGCCGGGCAGACGTTCGCCGACCGCGGCTCCGGCGGTGCGCTGGATCTGGTCGCGACCAGCACGGACGGCACCACCGGCGGCACCGGGACCGTGACCTACGCCGACGGCACGACGCAGAGCTTTGCGATGTCGGTGCCGGACTGGTGGAGCGGGACCGTGGGGATCGCCGCCGTGGCGCCGTACCGGAACGGCAGCGGCGGCCAGCAGGTGCACCAGGTGAGCCTGTATCTGACGACGGTCCCGCTGGTCTCGGGCCAGGCCGTGGCGTCGGTGACGTTGCCGAACGCGACCGGCGGCAGCGGCTCGGCCATGCACGTTTTCGCGGCGGCGTTCGCCCCGACCGCCCCGGTGGCCGATCTGGCGTCCGCGTTCGACAACGTCGGGATCAGCGACGACGCCGACGTCACCGGCGCGAATCTGGACGGCCAGGGCGACAGCTTCTCGCAGCAGGACCTGACCGCCGCCGGCTGGACGCCGGGCGCGCAGGTGAGGGCCGGCGCCGCGACGCTGACGCTGCCGCAGGTCGCGGCCGGGCAGCCGGACAACGTGGTGGCCGCCGGGCAGCGGATCTCTTACTCGGCCGCCGGCAGTGCCCTGAGTTTCCTGGCCACGAGCACCGAGGGTGCCGCCTCCGGATCCGGGACGCTGACCTACACCGACGGCAGCACGCAGAACTACACGATCGGCACGCCCGACTGGATCACCGGGGCGACCGACACGATGGCCGTGTCCTTGCCGCACTGGAACCAGGCGAGCGGTCAGGCGGCGACGTCGGCGAAGCTCTACGTGGAGTCGGTGCCGCTCGCGGCGGGCAAGACGCTGGCCTCGCTCAAGCTTCCGACACTCGCCTCCCCTCCCGCCGGGAACGAGCTGCACATCTTCGCGCTCGGCGTGCGCGCCGCGTCCGGGCCATGGAGCGGGAGCTGGGCCGCCGCGGCCGACGACGGGCTGGTGCCGGGGCCGTGGACCGACCGCACGCTGCGGATGGTCGAGCACTCCAGCGTCGGCGGCTCGCAGGTGCGGCTGCGGTTGGACAACGCGTTCGTCGGCGTGCCGGTCTCGGTCGGGCACGTGACGGTCGCGGTGCAGAGCAGCACCTCGGTGGCGACCGGCGCGCCGGTCACGGTGACCTTCGCCGGCAACCAGGCCACGACGATCCCGGCCGGCGGCCAGGCGGAGAGCGACCCGGTGCCGTTCACCGTGCCGGCGGACGCGAACCTGCTGGTCAGCGTCTACTTCCCGGGAACGGTGCAGCTGGAGTCGATCCACAGCCTCGGCACCCAGGACATGTATTCGACCGCTGACGAAGCCGGGGATCAGACCGCTGACATCAGCAACTACCCGGTGAACAACACCTTCGGCTTCTGGACGCTGCTGTCCGGCGTGGACGTGGTGCCGAGCGGCCCGACCGTGGGCACCGTCGTGGCACTCGGCGACTCGATCACCGACGGCTACGGCTCGACCTACAACGGCAACGACCGCTGGCCCAACGACCTGTGGCGGCGCCTCGCGGCCAGCCCCTACCCGCACCGCGGCGTCATCGACGAGGGGATCAGTGCCAACCGGGTGGTCAGCGACGACTTCACCGGCGTGAACGGCACCGGCAACGGCGGAATCAGCGCCGTGAGCCGCCTGGACCGCGACGTCCTGAGCCAGAGCGGAGTCAAGACCCTGATCATCCTGGAGGGCGTCAACGACATCAAGTCGGGCACCTCCGCCGCCGCCGTGATCACCGGCCTGAAGCAGATCGCCGCCGAGGCACACGCCCAAGGCATCACAGTGATCGGCGGCACGGTGACCCCATTCGAGGGCTACAGCGCCTGGACCAGTGCCTACGAGGCGCAACGTCAGCTGGTGAACAACTTCGTCCGAGACAGCGGCGGCGTATTCGACGGATACGTGGACTTCGACGCCGCGGTTCGGGACCCCGCGAGCCCCGCGCAACTCCTGGCCGCCTACGACAGCGGCGACCACCTGCACCCGAGCGCGGCCGGGTATCAGGTGATGGCCGGCGCGGTGGATCTGTCGAAGCTGTGAGGTTGCTCGAGTTGTGAGTTCTGTCGAAGTCCTGGGTTCCGGTGGCGGCGGTTACAGGAGCCGCCGCCACGTGAACCCGGCTCCTACGGCAGCCGCGTTTCGATCGCTGAGATGATCTTCGGTCGTAGTTCGGCGGCTTTGATGACCTCGTCGACGGAGCCGACCTCGACCGCGCGCTGGATGCTGTGCACCCGGTCGAATTCGGCGGCGACTTCGCCGAGTTTTTCGGCGCGTACTGAGCTGCGTTGTTCGTCGAGTTCTGCGGTGAGTGCTGCGCGGTCGGTGCCGGTGGCGGTCATGATGCGGGCTTCCAGGTTGCGGATGCGGGGGTCGTTGGCGGTGCGGGAGTTGACGTCGCCGGCGAAGACGACTGCGGCGGCGGGGGCGCCGCCTAGGACGGAGGCGAAGGAGC
>NZ_JAAFZA010000365.1 GCF_015356865.1 Catenulispora pinisilvae | reverse complement strand
CCTCGATGGCGTACAGGCCAATGGGATGTGGACATATAGAAGGCGTACGCGCCGAATCTGACCCCGCTCATCGCCCAGACCGTCGACGACCTCCCAATACGTCAGTTTTCGCAACGTCGGCACACTCCAAAGGTGGTCCTTCGTCGTCTTCAGGTCTGTGCTGGAAGCCAGTGACGGCCCTAAGCGCCGGCGACAATGCTTTGAGGATTCCCGGACGCTGATTCGGCCTGGTCCCTCGCAGCGACAGATAAGTCAGGGCAAGCATCGTGACCGCGCGCCCGAGATAGCGGAGAGTCACCGCGAGCAGTAGTAGTGTGACGAGGCCGGTATGCATGTTCTGCTGTCCGTTCTGCCGAAGGCCGTCGTTACCGATCCCGAGCGACATGGTGGAACGTCCTATGGGTGTCCCATCAGCGGAGGGACACTTCTGGGAACACATCAGGGGACGACGATGCTCGAGGGGGCCAGGGTGGTGCTGACTCCGCAGGAGCGGATGTTCGCGACGGAGGTAGAACGGGCGCGGAGTGCGGCGCGAGTCAGCCAGGACTGGCTCGGCCAGCAGATTCGGATGTCCCGGAGCAAGGTGTCGGAGATCTGTAATGGCAGATATCTGCCGACCCATGACACACTGCTGCGACTAGTCGAAGCGCTTGCCATGGATCGGGAGCGGACCTTCGCGTTGTGGCGCTCTGCTCGGCACGCCCGCGACACACGCCGCGACGACGAACGCAACGCGCGCTTGGCACCGAACGCTTCCGGTTGGGATCGGCTTCCACCGCTGCCACCGGAGATAGTCTCCTTGATGCGAGCGCAAATATTGGCAGCGGAAGACCTGCCATACCGGCTCCCAGGAGCGAAGCGGCCGTCGTTGTCCACCGTGTACGTACGTCAGGATCTCGGCCAGGCCGCCGACGACACGCTAACCGAGTCGCGCCCAGATCAGGGGTTCGGAAATCGCCGCGGCGATTCCGCCGAACCCGCGGAGCACGGGGGCGGATCAACGACGGAGTATGTAGCACACCAGGCCATCACAGGCTCGCGAGGCGTACGACCGCCAGCACGAGCCGTCCGAGTAGCTCTTGACGGAGACCAGCATCTGTTGATCACCGGCGGTCCCGGTCAAGGCAAGTCGACGTTGACGCTGCGATTGGCCGCGGACGTGGCTCGTGCGTGGCTAGATGCCCGCGGTCAAGGTGAACCCCCGCTCGTCGAACCAGCAGTTCCGCTGCGGTTGCCGGCCCGGGAACTGGCCACCCACCTCGATATGCCACTTCCTGATGCTCTCGCCAAGAGCGTCGCCGCAGAATTCGGTCCGCTGTTGAAGGCTGAGGTACCGGCGCACGTGCTGGGCGGACGCGTGGGCGGCTGCCGTTGGTTGCTGCTTATCGACGCGATCGATGAGATCGTCGACCGGGAGCAGCAGGAACGGTTGTTGCGGGCGCTCTCCCATCTGGCCACCGACAAATCCGACCCGATCTACCGCGTCGTGGTCACAAGCCGACCGCTGGGCGGTACCGGGTTGGGGACGCTGCTGCGGGCAGGCGTGGCCCGGTATGAGCTTCAGCCCTTCGACGCCGAAGCGCTGCGTGCCTTCGCTACACACTGGTTCACCGCCGAGGGCGGACCCGACAGCGAAATGCTGAGCCGCAGATTTCTGATGCAGGTCAGGCAAGCCCACCTCGCTGAACTGATGCGGGTACCCTTGCTCGCGACCATCGCCGCGATCATTTTCGAACAGCACCGCGACCGCCCGCTGCCGGACAATCGCTTCGATCTCTACGAAACGTACCTCGACTACATCGCGCGGCGCAGCGGGCCACGAAACCGATCCGACAGCGTCTTCCAGGAGGTCCGCACCCGTCTTCTGGAGCATCTGGGCGTCGTCCGATTGGCCAAGACAGGCTCACTGGCCAAGGCGGCCCGCGAGTGGGTGAGGCAGCACATGCCGGTCGGCCTGTCAATGGACTGGCAGGCCGACCTCATCAGCTACCTGGCCACCGCCGGCCCAATGATCGTCCGTCGCGATGACCTCGAGTTCCTCCACCACAGCTTTGCCGACCACCTCGCCGCCACCGCGCGGGCGCGCGAGCTTCCTGCCTCGTTCGACGCTGAGCAAGACGTGTGGAAGGAGATGCTCCACAACGCCCACGCCGGTTACGCGATAGCCCACTCGGAGGCTGTTCTTCTCCACTACGGCCATCTCCACCCGACTCAGGCCAACGAGATTGTTCGCTGGCTCTGCGGCAACACAGCGGGCTTTCAGCTTGTCGCGGCCCGGCTACTTGCACAGCATCTTCCCGCAAGCAGAGAAACAATCGATGCATTCCTGGACAAGGTCTGGGCGTGGGCGCTGACGACTGCCGGACTCGGCTGGAAGATTCTTGACGCGGTATCGAAGGCCACCCACCACTCAGGACTTCCGGCATGGCTCCGCGCGTTGATGAACGAGCCCGAAGCACCCTGGCGTTCGCGCGTCCAAGCCGCGGTAGCCTTGTGCACCCTGTTCAACGGTATAGAACATGAGCAGGCGCTGGCTCTCCTACGTGAAGCCACCCGCGATTACACGCTCGACATGCCTCATCGGCTGATGGCCGCGCAGGGTCTAGCCGAGGTCGACGTGGAGCAGCGCGCCCATGCGGCCAGCGGTCTTCGCGCGCTGATCGCCGACAAGGCCGTCGATGCCACGACGCTGCGGACAGCAGCGGTCGCCCTCGCCGACCTGGGCGACGAACGTCGCTCCTTCGCAGCGGGCACTCTTCTAGCAGTACTCGCGGATCCGACCACGTCGGTGAGCGCTCTTAGCATGGCCGCGAGAGGTCTTGCCGAAATCGGGCCAGAATTCGAAATCCGCGCCGCATCCGTTCTCCGCGAGATTGCAGGCGACAGGAGCCAGGCAGCCTCCGAGCGTCAATCCGCTGCACTGGCACTGGCTCGCCTTGGGGCGCTCCACGGAGAAGAAGCCGCCTCTCTTCTTGAAAAGCTTTGCAATGACAAGAACCTACCCTTGCATCAGAGGTCTCGGGCCGTGGCCACGCTTGCCGATATTGGGCCAGAATATGTATCGCACGCCGCCGACATCCTCATACGCATTCTGGAATCGCCGGTAACCAAGAAAACCGACATATGGTGGATCGTCTCCGATCTCGCCGAACTCGGTCCGTCGTTCCAGGACAGAGCCGCAACCCACCTGAGAGGCGTGCTGAAAGATCCTGGGGTGTATTCCAATGCACGGCTCTGGACCATCGACACTCTCTCCAAGCTGGGCGTTACTTTCCACGGCGAGGCGGTGGAAGAGTATCGACGGTTGTGGGCCGATCCCTTCGCCGGCGACTACGATCGCTGCCAGGCCCTGGCCAACTTGGCGAGTCTGGGTCCCGGATACCGAGACGAGGCCGCCGCCCTTCTCATCGAATCCGCCATCGGTCCCACGGCAGGTGCGGCGACCCAAGTCGAAGCCGCCCGAATGCTCTCTCAACTGGATCCAGCGTTCCATGCCACAGCCGCGGACATCCTTCGCGAACTCTTGATCGACGAATCCCTCAGCAACCGCGTACGCATTAGTGCGGCAATAGCGCTAGAAAGACTGGGGAATCGCTTTCATGGCGAAATCACCGATGCGCTCGATGCCGTCCTCGCTCGCCCTTGGCTGGGACTATCCATGGAATCTACACCATCCAATTGGGACGACCTTGGACCAAGCTTCAGAAATAAATCCCTAACGGCGCTGCGAAGCATACTCAATGACGCATCACGCGAAACATACATTCGAACGTCTGCGGCGCGCGGCCTTTCGCTACTCGACCCCGAAAGTCAACCTGCCATCGCCACGGCCCTGTGCGCGATCATCTGTGATCCATCCGATCGTTGGCAAGATCTCGCCGAGGTCGCCGAGAGACTGGTCGCATTCGGCAGCGAAGCACGGGAAACGGCAGTGGCGGCGATTCGAACACGGCTGTCCGATAGTGAAACAGATCTCGATGCCCGCCTCGACCTCGCCCAAGCACTGGAGGCACTCGGCGACGGTCACCGTGACGAAGTCGCGCAGGAGTTGCGCTTCATCCTCATGGGTCCAGCCGCCGACCTCGACCTGCGGGTACGCACAGGCGCCGCGCTTGCCTCACTCGGCCCGCAATTCCACCGGGAAGCTTCAAATGTCCTGGGTTCATTGATCGAGGACACCCGTAAAGCTAGTGACCACTGGGGGACCCTGGCGTCCAGCCTGGCAGAACTGGGACCCATTCAGCGGGACAAAGCTGTATCGGCTCTGCGCGCCTTCCTCAGCGACGCCGCCATCAGTGGACGGGAGCATCAGCACGCTGCGGTCGTACTCGGCCAGCTTGGCCGGGAGTCGCGCGACGAAGCCGCTGCGGTACTACGGCAGCTCACCTCCGACGAGGACCAACCCGCCGACGTCCGCGTCGCAGCGGCATGGAGCTTAATCGATCTCCTCTGCTCACCCCAGCAAGAATCAACCGCCTGTCTACTGGACATCAGTAGCGACCCTCGCCAACGACTCACGGACCGGTGCAAAGCCGCAGAGTACCTCGTCCGGTCGGACCAGCAGTACCGGCCACGCGTCGTCCAAGGTCTGCGAAGAGCCCTGAAGGCGCGAAACATCAAACCAGCGGGTGTATTGACAGCCATCCTGAGCCTGCGCCAACTCCGCGCAATCACCGAAGAGGAAGCGCACTTCGTATTCGCAGCAACAGCCAACGACCCGGCTGCCACATCGGCAGAGCGACGGATAGCCATCACCCGGATCGTGAGCTCCCGTCACCACCCGGACGAAACACTAGAGTTACTCAGGACACTGTTGTGGGATCGAGGTGCTGAAGTCTGGTCCCGCATACCCAGTAGATTGGAATTGGCAGGCATCGGCGCGCCACTAGCGCACGACGTAGTCTCGGTTTTAGACGAAGTACTCACAGGTGAAGAGTACGACGCTTCGGATCGCTTGGCCGCACTACACGAGATGGAACAGCTCGGCGGTGCCCACCGGAAGCAGGCCGCGGCGATTCTCCGCGAGGCGATCAGCAACGAGCCGACCACGCCCCTGCCTGTCTTCAAGGCCCTGGCAGCCCTCGCGGGATTCGGCGGAAAGCTTCGCGTCGAAGCATGTGACATCGCCGACAGGATACTGAGCGACGAGAGTCGACCGCCTCGCGACAGGCTGGCCGCAGCAAAGATCAGCGCAAATGATATCGAGCCGCGCCGCGTGGCTGTTGAGCTGCTGATTCAGGTCATGCGCGCCAGCAGATGCCCTCGTCTCCAGGTCGATGCGGCGTCCGCGTTGCTCGAACTCGGACAGACGTGGCGTGCACAAGCCGTCAGCGAACTGCGCCGCATAGTTCAGAACATCCGCATCAACGGCTACACCCGTGTCGAGGCCGCCCGCCATCTAGCGAAATGGAGCCCGCCGGACCGCGATACCGCCGCGGATATCGTCGACGCAATCGCCGGCGATCCAACGGCGGCACCTGCTCTTCGATGGCGAGCCGCGCAGTCACTCGCTGTTCGCCACAGGGCCCGATTCCGGCCTGTCGCCCTCACTCACCTGCAAGCGCTCGCCACCGACGAGGGCATCGCAGTGTCAGCACGAATCCGCGCTGCGGGAGTCATGGCCGCGCTTGACCCCGACCGACTTCCGACGGCAATGGGGGTTCTGCGCAAAATTTCGTCGGAAACCGACTACCGCCCTGCAATCCGCATTCAAGCTCTGGCCACGATCGGCTATCAAGGGCGCGGATTCGTTGACGAGGCAGTCGCCGGACTGCGCCGACTCGCGCACGACTCAGCGATAAGCACAGTTGCCCGATGCAACGCCGCCATGGAGATGGGCCTGTTCCATCGAGGCTGCCGGGAAGAAGCAGCTTTGATAATGCGGGAAGTAATCGCATCACCCGGCGCCGCCGTCCACATCCGGTGGCAGGCGGCCAGGTGGCTCGCCACCCTAAGTGCCACATGCCGCGACGAGGCTCTCGTTCACCTGACGGCCCTCTCTTCTGAACCGTGGTAACAGAGCAAGCTGCCTACGAGCAGAAACACCGCTGGCCAACCGACCACGTCCCAGTCCGCCGGGCCGACCAGGGCCCGCTGCGTCCGCAGTGCGATGAGGCGCCGGCAGCTCCCGACAACATCAAAGCCCTCCTTCACCCGCGATCGGCAACCGTCCCAACAGCGTTGTCATATCGCGATCACGACCCCGTCGCCTCAGGATCGGACAAATCTCGGGGACTCGTTGCGCCAAAGATCGTCGCCACTGAACGGATTACTCTCCAGCCGCCCCCGCAGTGTTCGTACCAGCAGCTCCACAACACCGAAGTCGTACCGCATCCAAGTCGGGCCCGACTACGGACTGTGCCGCCGGATGACCACCGGCCAGGCGTCGGGCTCACCGACCGGGCTCCAACAGGCAGTGTCATTGTTGAGGTCGAAACCCCACACGATCAGGCCAGCGGGCTCCAGGTAGGCGAGGTCGATCTCGCCAGGTGCACCAAACTGCAGGAACTGCTCGGCTGACATCGGTGCGACGCTGGGGGCGGACCCGATCTCAGACGCCGGAAGCGGAACCAGGATGCTTAGATACTCAGCAAACGCCCCCGGCCCGTAGACCTCATTGAGCCACATGTAGAGTCGGCTGGCAACGCGGTCCCGTAGCCCCGCACGATCTCGTCCAGGCTCGGGAGAGCCCACTTCTAGCTCGACGGTTCAAGAAGCCGCAGCAGTTCTTCCCTCGACGACGTGATCACCGGCCTTTCCTGCACGCGGATCACCTGCTGCCCCGCGTCATCGGCCGATATTGAACCAGGCGTTCTTCGCCCGGCTCCATAGCTCGTTCTGGACAGTGCCGCTGATATTGGTGGGGCTATTGGTACAGTTCGCGACACTCCTAGACGGCATCGAGGACAGCTCCGCGTAGCGTCGGCAGAGTTCTGGCTCATCCACAGTCCGTGGCACACGGCGTCCTACGACCATCAAGACAAGAACAGCCCCTCACATAGGTGAGGTGCCGTTTTTGCTGCTGAACGTATGTGCCCCCGGTAGGATTCGAACCTACGCAACCGCCTCCGGAGGGCGGTGCTCTATCCCCTGAGCTACGGGGGCTCGGGACGTAGGAAACGATATCAGGTTCGCGCAGGGGGTTGCGCCACCGTTTTGGTGGGTGCGGTGAGCATGGTGGGAGTGGGGGGTTAGGCGAGGATCGCGTAGACGGTTGTGGCGTGGGCGGCTGGTGGGGGCAGTGTTGCTTCCGCGCCTGCTCGGCCTTCCGTTCCCTCGCCCTTCGCTGGCGGTGCGGGCGTCATCGTGACGTCGGTGAAAGCCAGCGTTCGCCCCAGCTTGGTGACCCGTGCCGTGATCAAGACGTCCGTCTCTTTGATCGGCCGCTGGAATGTCGTGTTCTGCTGCACCGTGGTCATCGGGCAGTAGGTGCCGCGGGCTGCGCTGATGGCTAGGACGGTTGCTGTGTCCGCCGCTGCCATGAGGGCTTGGCCGCACAGGGTGCCGCCTTCGCGGGCGAGGGTGGGGTTCCAGG
>NZ_JAAFZA010000364.1 GCF_015356865.1 Catenulispora pinisilvae | reverse complement strand
CTCAGCCCCTCACCCCTCAGCCCGCTAACCAGGCACACTCCCCCGCGCCGCACCCACCAGCCGATCCACCCACTCCCGAGGCGCGGCGTCCGTCCAAGCCACCGCCAGCTCCACCGGCTCCAGATCGACCACCGGCACCAACGCCACGCCCGGGCACACCGCCCACTCGGCCATGGCGATCGGCGCGAACCACACGCCGTGCCCGCGCCGCACCTGCGCCAGACAGTCCTCCAGCGTCTGCACCACCGGCCCGCGCACCGCCGGGCGGCCGTCCGGGCGCGGGTCCGCGATCCGGTGCGCCTGCACCGCCGGGGAGCCGAAGGCATCCACGATCACCACCGGATCCTCGGCCAGCTCGGCCACGGTCACCGACGCTGAGCCCGCCAGCCGGTGCCCCTCGGCGAGCAGCACGGCCCGGGCGTCGTGCCGGAACGTCGCGGTGCGCAGGTCCGGGTCCCCGGTCGGCAGCCACAACAGGGCCGCGTCCGAGGCGCCGGCGTGCAGCTCGGCCATCGCCTCGACCGGCCGCAGGACCGTGCGGACCTCGACGTCGAAGCCCGGGTGGTCGGCCTCGATCACGGCGGCCAGCCGGATGGCCAGCTGCGTGGTCGGGTGCGAGGCCGCGGCCACCCGCAGCCGGCCGACCCGGCCCGCCGCCGCGGCGTGCACCGCGGCGCACAGGGCGTCGGCGTCGGCCATCAGGGGGCGGCCGCTGCTGGTCAGCTGCTCACCGGCGGCCGTCAGCGTCACCCCGCGCGAGGTCCGGACCAGCAGCGTGACGCCGAGCGCGCGCTCCAGGTTCTGGATCTGCTGCGACAGGGTCTGCTGAGTGACGTGCAGACGCGCCGCCGCCCGGGTGATGCTCGACTCCTGCGCGACTACCAGGAACGACCGCAGGCTGCGCAGGCTGATGTCGTCGATCACACGCCGACGATAGCTGTCGGCGGGTGATGGACGGCGGGCCGGTCAGAACATCGCGCCGATCGACAGCGGGCCGGTGGACAGCAGCCCGGTCAGAACATCGCGCCGTTGGCCCGCACCGTCTGCCCCGACACCCAGCCCGCCTCGGCGCTGAGCAGCCAGCCGACCACCGGTGCGACGTCCGACGGCTGGCCCAACCGCCCACGTGGGCTGTGATTGGCCGCCGCGGCCATCGACTCCAGGGTCTCCGCGTGCTGATAGAAGTCGTCGTCGATCGGGCCGGGAGCCACCGCGTTCACGGTGATGCCGCGCGCGCCGAGTTCCTTGGCGGCGGCCAGGACCATCCGCTCCACGGCCGCCTTCGAGCCCGAGTACAGGCCGTAAGGCCCGGTCATGATGGACGTCAGCGTGGTCGAGAGCACCACATAGCGGCCGTCGTCGGCGATGTGCCGGGCGGTGGCGCGCAGGGTGTTGAACGCCGAGCGGGTGTTGAGGTCGATCAGGTGGTCGAAGTCCGCGTCGGTGAAGTCCGCCAGCGGCTTCTTCAGCACCGCGCCGGGCGTGTGGACGACGATGTCCAGCTTGCCGTGCCGGGCCACGACGCCTTCGAACAGCGCGTTCACGTCGTCCGACCGGCGCGCGTCGGACCGTATCGCCTCGGCGGTGACGCCGTGCTTCTCCAGCGCGAGCAGAGTCTGCTGCGCGGCCGCGTCGTCGTTGGCGTAGGTGATGACGGTGGTCGCGCCGCGGGCGGCGATGTTCTCGGCGAAGGCCGCGCCCTGGTTGCGGCCGCCGCCGATGACGAGGGCGACCTTGCCCTGGAGGTCCCGCTGCGGTTGCGCCTTCGCCGTGTTCGCTGTCCCCGCGTTCGTTGTCCCCGTATCCATCGTCCCCGTGTCAGCCATCACTGTTCCCTTCCATCGGTATCAGGGCTCGTGGTCCGAGCGCCGTGATCGATGGTGGCAGCGGGCGGGGGCGGGGCGGAAACAGAATGTCCCGGTGGCCGCCACAAGGAAATCCTGTGGCGGCGAGGCACTGGTCAAGCCCCTGATAAGGCTTGATTGGGCTTGATTGGGCTTGATAAAAGCTAGTACGGCCGCTGCGGCCAAGGCGCATCGGCCGGCCGCAGATCGTCCAGGGCGTTGGTGGTGATGACCGTGGTCAGCGCCAGCACACCGGCCACGGTGAGCGGATTGTGCAGCTCCCCGGCCAGGATCAGCTTGGTCACCTCGGTCCGGTCGGCCCACACCGCGGACATGTCGGCTTCCTCGTGCTCCCGCGCGAACTGCTCGGCGTCCGCCTCCCGCACGCCGCGCGCGAGGTAGACGCGGATCGCCTCGTCGGAGCCGCCGGGGGTGGTGAACAGGTCGACCAGCACGCGCCAGTCGTCGGCCTGCTGGTGCGTCTCTTCGTAGAGCTCGCGCTTGGCGCCTTCCAGCGGGTTCTCGCCGGGGTGGTCGAGCAGACCGGCGGGCAGCTCCCACAGCCGCCAGCCCACCGGGTGCCGGTACTGGCGCACCAGCAGCACCCGGTCCGCCTCGTCCAGGGCCACGACCCCGACCGCGCCGGGGTGCACCACGTAGTCGCGCTCGGCGACCTTGCCGTCCACCATCTTCACGGTGTCGGTCCGGACGGAGATCACATGCCCGCGGAACTTCTCCTCCGAGGCCAGCACCGGCCACTTCTCCGGCTCGTCGCGGATCTCCATCACGCTCCCTGGCTTTCCCTTGGCGGACACCGGTGATCGGCGGACACCGATGATCCCGTTGGCGGACACCGATGATCGCCAGCCTATCGCGACGGGTCGGTCACGGCTGCGGCGCACATGGAAGCGCCCCGGCGCGAACGCCGGGGCGCAGAGCCCTAACAGCCCCTGAGAGCCCTACCGAACCGGTGCGGATCAGGCCCCGGCGGCACCGGCCTCAGCCAGCGGCTCACCGGCCGCGCCGGCCGCGGCCACCCCCTTCGAGCGCTCGACCGCGGCCGCGATCAGGCCCGAGAACAGCGGGTGCGGACGGGTCGGGCGCGAGCGCAGCTCGGGATGGGCCTGCGTGCCCACCAGGAACGGGTGCTGCTCGCGCGGGAGCTCGACGAACTCCACCAGCCGGCCGTCCGGCGAGGTGCCGGAGAACACCAGGCCGGCCTCCTCCAGGCGGGGGCGGTAGGCGTTGTTCACCTCGTAGCGGTGCCGGTGCCGCTCCTCGACGTACGGCTCGCCGGCGTACAGCTCGCGCACGATCGTGCCCTCGGCCAGCTTGGCCGGATACAGCCCCAGCCGCATGGTGCCGCCCAGGTCACCCTGGCCGGCCACGATGTCGCGCTGGTCGGCCATGGTGGAGATGACCGGGTCCGGGGTGGCCTCGTCGAACTCCGCGGAGTTGGCCGCGGCGATGCCGGCCAGGTGGCGCGCGCCCTCGATCACGATGCACTGTAGGCCCAGACACAGGCCGAGCAGCGGGATCTTGTTCTCCCGGGCGAACTTGACGGTGTTCACCTTGCCCTCGATGCCGCGCACCCCGAAGCCGCCGGGCACGCAGATCGCGTCCACGCCGGTCAGGTGCTTGGCCGCGCCCTCGTCGGTGGCGCACTCGTCGGAGGGGACCCAGCGGATGTTCACCCGCGCGGAGTTGGCGAAGCCGCCGGCCCGCAGCGCCTCGGTCACCGACAGGTAGGCGTCCGGCAGGTCGATGTACTTGCCGACCAGGGCCACGGTGACGTCGTGGTCCGGCTCGTGCACCCGGCGCAGCAGGTCGTCCCACTGGGTCCAGTCCACGTCGCGGAAGGGCAGGTCCAGGCGGCGCACCACGTAGGCGTCCAGGCCCTCGGTGTGCAGGACCTTGGGGATGTCGTAGATGGACGGGGCGTCCACGGCCGCGGTCACGGCCTCCTCGTCCACGTCGCACATCAGCGAGATCTTGCGCTTGATGGCCTGGCTGATCGGCCGGTCGGCGCGGCAGACGATGGCGTCGGGCTGGATGCCGATGCTGCGCAGCGAGGCCACCGAGTGCTGGGTCGGCTTGGTCTTCATCTCCCCGGACGGGCCGATGTAGGGGACCAGGGAGACGTGCAGGAAGAACACGTTGTCCCGGCCGACCTCGTGCCGGAGTTGGCGCGCGGCCTCCAGGAACGGCAGCGACTCGATGTCGCCGACGGTCCCGCCGACCTCGGTGATGACGATGTCGACGTCGTCACCGCCCATCCGCCGGATCCGGGACTTGATCTCGTTGGTGATGTGCGGGATCACCTGGACCGTGTCGCCGAGGTACTCCCCGCGCCGCTCCTTGGCGATCACCGCGGAGTACACCTGGCCGGTGGTGACGTTGGCCGAGCCGCGCAGCTCGGTGTCCAGGAACCGCTCGTAGTGGCCGACGTCCAGGTCGGTCTCGGCGCCGTCGTCGGTGACGAACACCTCACCGTGCTGGAACGGGTTCATCGTGCCGGGGTCGACGTTCAGGTAGGGGTCGAGCTTCTGCATCGTGACCCGCAGACCCCGGGCCTTGAGCAGGGCGCCGAGCGAGGAGGCGGTGAGGCCCTTGCCCAGTGAGGAGGCGACGCCCCCGGTTACGAACAGGTGTTTCGTCTGGTGTGCCAAAGGGGGGCTCCCGCGGATCGCTAGCTACTAAAGAGGGCACTGCTCGAAAAGAGCGGTGGGCGATGGGGTGCCGGAGAGGGCGTCGTCCGTGTCGGGGCGGCGAAGCCGGAACCTGTCATCCACGGGAGACCAGGATATCAGCAGTTGCGGGGCTTGAGGCTCACGGGTCGATCATGTCGGACAGATGTCGGCAACGCCCCGTTCATGATCGGTTCGTCGGGCCCGGGGAATAGGCGGCGAGGACCGCGGCGAGTTCGTCCTCCGGGCCGGGCCACAAGGCGTCCCAGCCTGCGGTCGGGGCGGCCGGGGCTTCGAGGAGGGCGCGCGCCAGGGCCTCGGGATCTCCGGCCGGAATCAGCGGGAGGCGGCCGGCGGTCACTTCGGCGACGCCGCCGACATCGGTCGCGATGACCCGCGGCACGCCGGCGCGCAGAGCTTCCTGCAACGCCAGCGGCCGCGCTTCCCAGGCGCTGCACATCACGAAGGTGTCGACCGCGCGCAGCAGGTCGGCGACGTCGGTGCGATGGCCGAGCAGGGCGACCGGGAGGGCGTGGGCGTCGATGACCGCTTGCAGCGCTGTCCGCTGCGGACCCTCGCCCGCGATGACGACCGGCGGGGCGGCGCCGTGGCGCTCCTGCACGAGTATCAAAGCCTTGAGAAGGGTGTCGTAGTCCTTCTGCGGGGCCAGCCGGCCGACGGCCAGGGCGATGCGTTGCTGATCGGGCTGTTGATCGGGTGGCTGATCGGGCTGTTGATCGGGCTGTTGATCGGGTGGCTGGTCGCGTGGTTGATCGCGTGGCTGATCGTCAGGGGCCAGGCCGAGTGCGCTCTTCAGCTCCGCTCGGACCTCGGCGGCGGGCCGGGTCGGTGCGGGCAGCGGCGGGGCGACGACCGGCGCGAACTGAGCGTTGTGCGCACCGTGGCCGATCGCCGACTCCAGGAGTTCGTGGGAGGCGGCCAGGACCGCGTCGGCGCGTTGGGCGATCAGCCGCAGCAGGACTTCCCCGGCCCGGCCCGAGGGCGCGTTGTGGAGGGTGACGACGGTGCGCTTGCGGGTCGCCAGGCAGGCGGCGGCGCCGACGCGCAGGCCGTGGGCGTGGACGACGTCGGCGCGCGACTGGCGGGCGGCGTGGCGGATCGCGGGGATCGCACCGGGGCCGGTGGCGATCAGGGTGCGGACGTCGTGGCCGGCTTCGCGCAGGGCGCGGGTGAGGCTGTCCACGTGGACGCCGATGCCGCCGGTGCTTTCCGGGCGGACCAGGAGGATTCTCATGGGGCGATCACCGCGCGGGCCGCCGTCCGCGCCGGTTGTCGACCGTGGCGCGCAGCCACTTGCCGCACTCGGTGTCCGGGAGCAGTCGCCTGGCCGCGACGATCGTGGTGCCGACGAACACCGCGATCGTCAGCAGCGCCGTCGCCGCGCCGATCAGCATCGCGCGCAGCGGGCCGGTCGCGCCGGGCAGGTCGGCCAGCAGCATGCCGACCGGGGTGGCCACGGCCGCCGCGATCGCCGCCACCAGCCCCGCGCGGCCGACGCCGGTCAGCGCGGCGCGTCCGATGCCGCGGCGGACGGCCGTGAGCAGTGCCGCGCCGGCCACCGACATGCCCAGGACGTTGCCCAGGCCCAGGGCGATCACCGCGTCCTCGCCGGGGAACAGCGAGACCAGCGTGAGGTCGGCGGCCAGGACCGTGAACCAGCCCGCACAGACCGAGACGGCGGCGGCGCGGCCGCGGCCCGCGGCGTAGAGGGCCCGGCTGAGGTGGGCCAGCAGGCCGTAGCCGATCAGGCCGGGGGCGAAGGCGGTCAGGCCCTGGCCCATCATCTCCACGGTGACGCCGCCGCCGGTGCCGTGCCGCGCGGTCAGGAACAGCCGGGCGGTCGGCCACGCGGCGGCGGCCAGGACCGAGGCGCCGGCCGCCGAGAAGATCACCACGGCCTGGGTGGTGGCCGCGACGCCGTGCGCGTAGCCGGGGCGGTCGCCCGCGGCCCACTTCGCCGACAGGTCGGTGAAGGCGCTGGTCGCGACCGGGACGGCGAGGACCGCGTAGGGCAATGAGTAGACGGCCCAGACCAGGTTGAAGACGGTGAGGGTGCCGGTCGAGGCGTGGCCGGCGTTGGACAGCAGGACGATGGCCAGGACCGCGAGCTGCTGGGCGATCAGGGTCGCGACGCCGGCGACGCCGAGGGAGCGGGCCTTGCGGGCCACACCGTCGGGGAAGCGGAAGGTCGGCTTCAGGGCGAGCTTGGCTCTTCGGACCGCCGGAAGCAGCGACAGGACCAGGATCAGGACGCCCGCGGACGTGCCGAGGGCCAGGACCAGCTCGGGCGCGTGGTGCAGGTTGCGCAGGTGGGCGCCGCGGCCGCGGTCGAGGAAGGCGAAGACCGTGTAGGAGCCGATGACGACCAGGCTGGACATCAGCGGGGCCAGCGCCGGGGCCAGGAAGCGGCGGTCGGCTTGCAATGTCGCGCCCAGGACGACGGCCGCGCCGTAGAGCGGGATCTGCGGCAGGAAGAAGACCAGGAAGCGGCTGATCTGGTCGGTGTAGACCTGGGCGGCGTGGTCGGAGCCGTGGCCGCCGGCCAGGATGTGGCCCATCGGCCCGGCCAGCAGGACGCCGGTCGCGGACAACGGGATCAGGACGGCGAGCGTCCAGGTCAGCAGGGCCGAGACGATCCGCGAGGCCCGGGCCCGGTCGGCGGGGCCGTCGCCGCCGCCGGTGAGCGGCCCGGCCAGCAGCGGCACGGCCACCCCGGCCAGCGCGCCGCCCGCGGTGATCTCGAAGACGATGTTCGGGAGCTGGTTCGCGGAGTTGTAGGCGTCGGCCAGGGCGCCGGCGCCGACGGTGTGCGAGAAGACCAGCCAGCGGCCGAAGCCGACGACGCGGGAGGCGACGGTCGCCACCGCGATGAGGATGGCGGCGCTGGCGAGGGAGGAGGCGGCGGCCCTGGCGGTGCCGGCGGCGCTGGCGGCGGCCGTGGCGGCGGTGCCCTGGGCCGGGCGGCCGCGACGGAGGCGGGGGCGCGGGCGAAGGCGCGGGCCGGGGAGTTCGGCTACTGCCAGGTACTGGTG
>NZ_JAAFZA010000363.1 GCF_015356865.1 Catenulispora pinisilvae | reverse complement strand
AGGTGAAGCGGGGCGGCGGGGCGATGTCGCCGAGTTCGGCCTCGGCGGCCGACCAGTCGAAGCCGGGTTCCTGCTTGCTGGCGTCGGGGTCGGGGTCGGGGTCGGTGCTGGCGTCGGCGCCGGTCCCAGACGCGACCTCGACCGCCGTGGCGGCATCAGCATCCCCGGTGACGGCCGTCTCGCTCTTCGCCGCCGGCCCCCCGCTGAGCGCCGCCAGCATCAGTTCCCGGGCCCGCGCCGAACCCGGCTCCAGCCGAAGCGCTTCACCCAGCTCGACGATCGCCCCCTGCGTGTCGCCGGCCCCGATGAGCGCTTCGGCGAGCGCGACCCGGAACTCAGCCTGTTCCGGCGCGGAGCGCACCGCTTGCCGCAGTGCGTGGATCAGAGGGCTTTCCCCGTCGCTCATTGGCTCTCCCCTCCTGGTGAATCTTCCGCGAGCATAGTCGGTGTCCCCGGACGCCCACGGCGGGTCCGGCTCTGTTCCGGCTCTGTTGAGAGTCCCCCGACAAACCCGCCGCAGACGGGCCTAGCCCCCTATCCTGGACTCGTGCCACGGCCGGTGCTCCTCCTCGATGTGGACGGCGTCCTCAACCCTTACAGCGCCGTCGAATGCCCGCCCGGCTTCGCCGAACACAGCCTGTTCCCGGGCGCCGAGCCGGTCCGCCTGTGCCGGGCCCACGGCATCTGGATCAACCGGCTCCGGCAGACCTTCGACGTGGTCTGGGCCACGTCCTGGAACCACGACGCCAACCGCCTGCTGGCCCCGCTGCTCGGCGTCACGCCGCTGCCGCTGGCCCACATGCCCTCCCCGCCGTTCCACCCCCGCGAGAAGGTCCGCGTCATCGCGCGCTTCGTCGGCACCCGCCCCGCGGTCTGGATCGACGACCAGCACCCGCCGGAGGCCAGGACGTGGAGCAGCGCCCGACCGCAGCCGACCCTGCTGATCCCCGTCGATCCGGCGACGGGACTGACCAGGGAGGCGGTCGATCGGGCGCTGGAGTGGGCCCGGGACGAAGACCCGTCCGCTACCGGTTGACGAACTCCCACGTGACGTCGATGACCCCCAGGTTGGGGTCGGCCAGCGACTGGAACGCCGGCAGGCTCAGGTCGATGTGCGAGGCGTCGCAGCTCGGGCACTTGTCCTCGACCGGCACGGTGATGGTGTTCCCGTTGTAGGTCACCTGTATCGACAGGCCGCATATCGGGTCGTTGTTGGGGTTCGGCGTGGTCCAGTACGCGGCCGGCGCCGCGACCAGCCAGTCGGTGGCGGCGTTGATCTGGGTACCGCAGGCCCCGTAGCCGGCGTCGTTGTAGTACGTGGAGGTGCCGTTGATCTGCTGGCCGATGGGGATGTCGGCGGCGGCCGGGCTGACGCCCAGGACCGCGAACGTGCCCACGGCGGCGACGGCGGCGCAGACCGGGCGGGCGTACTTGGGAAGGTGCACGGCGTTGTCCTCTCTCGCTGAACCCTGATCTCGCTGGAACCCTGATCTCGGTGGAACCCTGAGTTCGGAAGGTGCTGGTGCGCGCGCGGGGCCGTCGTCACAGAGTGTTGCGATACATGAGCACTCCGGAACCGCAGCCCACTGAGCACCATGAGGCCACCCGGAGGAACCGTCAAGGGTGTGTCGGACCGTTTACTCCAGCCGCTTTAGCGGCCCGGTTCCGACTCCAGCAACGCCATCAGCGCCTTCGCCGCCGGACTGGTCGCCTGCGGGATCGGAAGCAGCGCGGCCGTCTCATATACCGACCCGCCGGTGCCCGTCAGCGGCACCGCGACCAGGCTGGTCCGCTTGCGCTCGAAGTGCCGCGGCACGACCGCCACCCCGAGCCCTTCGCCCACCAGGTCCAGCAGGCTGTGCACGTCGTTCACCTCCAGCGGGACGGTCCGCCGCACGCCGAGCGCGGCGAACGCGGCGTCGGTGACCCGGCGCGGGCCCCAGTCCGGATGGAAGTCCACGAACACCTCGCCGCCCAGGTCCTGCGGCGTCACCGCGGCCCCGGTCCCGGCCAGCGCGTGGTCCGGATGACAGAGCACGATCATCGGCTCGCTGGTCAGCGCCACCGACCGCAACTGCTCCGGATGGCCGTCGGTCCGGTAGGCGAAGGCCAGGTCGAGCCGGCCCGCCGCGACCTGCTCGGCCAACGCCGCCGATCCCCACTGCCGCAACCGGATCTCCACCTGCGGATGCAGCCGCCGGAACGCGGCGAGCAGCCCGGCCACGTGCACCCCGGCGACACACTGCTCCGCCCCCAACGTCAACGTCCCGCGCAGCACCCCCTGCACCGCGGCCACCGCCTCCCGCGCCGCCCGCTCCTGCGCCAGGATCCGCTCGGCCTCCACCAGCAACGCCCGCCCGGCCTCGGTGAGCGTCACAGTGCGCGTGGTGCGCACGAACAGCGAGGCCTGCAATTCCCGCTCCAGCGCCCGGATCGAGGCCGACAGCCCGGACTGCGAGACCATCAGCCGCGCCGCCGCGCGGGTGAAGTGCTGCTCCTCGGCGACCGACACGAAGTGCTGAAGCTGGCGTATCTCCATGACAGTGCAGCCTAGCCATTGAGCGACACAGTCACTGAATCCCAGCAGATTCTCCTGTTGGACTTCTGCTCGCCCGGCGCGGAAAGGTAGCCGCTGGCCCGGGGAAACCGAACCGCGGCCCGAGCCGTGGCCCGAGCCGCCCACGGCTTTGCGCCCACCGCTTTGGGAGTCGCGATGTACACCGCCCACCCCGACCGCTACACGACCATGCCCTACCGGCGCGCCGGGAACAGCGGCCTGGTCCTGCCCGCCATCTCGCTGGGCCTGTGGCAGAACTTCGGCCCGTCCCGTCCGGCCGAGGTGCAGCGCGCGATCCTGCGCCGGGCCTTCGACCTCGGCATCACCCACTTCGACCTCGCGGACAACTACGGCCCGCCCGGCGGCGCCGCCGAAGCGGCGCTCGGCGCGGCGCTCAAAACCGACTTCGCGGCGCACCGGGACGAGCTGGTGATCTCGACCAAGGCCGGCTACCGGATGTGGCCCGGCCCTTACGGCGAATGGGGCTCGCGCAAGCACATGCTGTCCTCACTGGACCAGTGTCTTGGGCGGCTGGGCGTGGACTACGTCGACATCTTCTACTCACACCGCTTCGACCCCGACACCCCGCTTGAGGAGACGATGCGGGCGCTGCATTCCGCTGTGCAGCAAGGCAAAGCGCTCTATGTCGGCGTCTCCAACTACTCCGCCGAGCAGACCCGCGAAGCCGCGCGCATCCTCGGCGAACTGGGCACCCCGCTGCTGATCCACCAGCCGAAGTACTCGATGCTCGACCGCGGCCCGCAGGAGCGCGGCCTGCTCGACGCGCTGGACGATCTGGGCGTGGGCTCGATCGCGTTCTCGCCGCTGGAGCAGGGCATCCTGACGGCCCGCTACCTCGACGGGATCCCCGAGGGCTCGCGCGCCGGGACCCACGGCACCTCGCTGAACAGCGACCGGATCACCGAGGACCTGCTGACCACCGTGCGCGGGCTGAACGCGATCGCCGAGGCGCGCGGCCAGAGCCTGGCGCAGCTGGCTCTGGCCTGGGTGCTGCGCGGCGGCCGGGTCACCTCCGCGCTCGTCGGCGCCAGCAGTCCCGAGCAGTTGGCGGACAACGTCGCGGCCGTCGCGAACCTCGGCTTCGACGCCGACGAGCTGGCGCGGATCGACGCCCTGATCTCGAATTAGATACCGATTAAGCCTCGATAAATTAAGCGCTGATTCCGCCATTTCTATCGATGGCTACGGCCACATCGTCGTAGTCGCCGGCGAGCAACGCGTCGATATCCACCGGCCGGCCCAGCGTCGCGGACACGTAGACGGCGCGCACCAAGGCGACCGCCAGCAGGCCGTCCCGCATGGTGACCGCCGGCGGTCGGCCGGTTCCGATCGCGTCGACCACGTCCTCGTATTGCCGCAGATGACCGACGACGAACGCGTCCGCCGGCTTGGTGTTCCCCCGCAGCTCCGCTGCCGGGACCACGCGGGACGCCTGGTTGTCGGGCTCGGCGCCACCGTAGGGCCCGCCGGTGGCGCCGGTGCCGTGCCGCGCGACGTGGAAGTACTCCAGTTGGTCGTCGTGCAGGACCGCGGAGCCGGTGGTGCCGTGGACCTGGAGACGCACCGACAAGCCGGGATACGCAGCCGTCGTAGCGTGCAGGACCGCCAGCGCCCCGGACGCGAAGCGCACCGTGGCCACCGCGACGTCCTCGACCTCGATGCCTTCGTGGGCGAGCATCGCGGCGTGCGCGAACACCTCCACCGGCTTGCCGAGCAGCCACGCCAGGAGATCGACGGTGTGCACGCCCTGGTTCATCAGCGCCCCGCCGCCGTCCAGCGCCCACGTACCGCGCCACTGCGCTGAGTCGTAGTACTCCTGCCCGCGCCACCAGGCGACCGACGCGACGGCCGAGGTGATCCGGCCCATCTGGCCGCCCGCCACCGCCGCCGCCACGGCCGCGCTCGCCGGATCGAACCGGTGCTGGCTGATCACGCTGCACAGCACGCCCCGCTGCGCCGCCTCCTCGGCCAGCGCGGTCAGGCGCCGGGCTTCGGGGAGCGAGACGTCGATCGGCTTCTCGACCAGGACATGCACTCCGGCGGCCAGCGCCGCGGTGATGGCGGCGGCGTGCAGGCCGGTCGGGACGCAGACGGCGACTATGTCGATGCCGCCGGTGGCAAGGGCTTCGGGCAGGGTCGCGAACTCGGCCGGCGCCGTGTTCTCGGCGCCCTGTTCGGCCTGCGCGATCTGCTCGGCGAGCTTGCGGCGCGCGGCTGGATCGGGGTCGACGATCGCGCCGACGCGCAGTTTGGGATGGCGCCGTACTGCTTCGGCGTGGATCCGGCCGATCACCCCGGCGCCGACGATGGCGACGGCCCAGCGCGCATCGGCTTCGCTCTTGGCCGCTGCCTCGCCAGCCGCGGCTCGGGTTTCGCTCTCGAATGCTGCGTTGCCAGCCGTGGCTTCGGCTTCGCTCTCGGCTGCTGTGTTGCCAGCCATGCTTTCGGCTTGGCTCTTGGCTGCTGCCTTGCCAGCCGTGGCGTTGGCTTCGCTTTTGGCTGCTGTGTTGCCAGCGATGCTTTCGGCTTCGGTTTCGGTTTCGGACTCGGCTTCGGTTTCGGACTCGGCTTCGATATCGCGTCCGTCGTCCGTCATGCGGTCGCCACCCCGATCGAGTCACAGAGCCCTGCGAATGCCCGCGCAGCCTTGCCGAACAACGCCGGGCCCGAGAACCCGCCCATCGCGTGCCCGAGCGCCAGATGCGGTTCGAGCGAGGCGAAGCCGTTGTAGCCGTCGTCGCGCAGCGCGGTCAGCGTCTCCAGCAGCTGACCGTCACCCTCACCGGCCGGCGTCACCTCCCCGGTCGCCGCGATGGCGTCCTTGACTTGCAGATACTCCAGATGCGGCCGGAGCATCGCGTAGCCGTCGGTGAACGGCCGCACGCCGACCTGGACGAAGTTCGCGCTGTCCCATGCCACCCGCAGCGCGCTGGAGCCCACCGACTCGATGAGGTCCAGGACCCGCTCGGGGCGGTCGCCGTAGATGTCCTTCTCGTTCTCGTGCACCAGGACGACGTTCTCGCGCTCGGCGAGGCGTGCCAGGGCACTGATGTGCTTGAGCACCGGATCGCGGACGTCTTCCGCGCTCGACCCCTGCGGCCGGTAGAAGGAGAACATGCGGATGTAGCCGGTGCCGAGGCGGTGTGCCACCGCGATCGCTCGGGCCAGCCGGCGGAGCTCGTCCCCGGGGTCGTCGGCGATATTCACCTTGCCGATCGGGGAGGCGATCGCGGAGACGCCCATGCCCCAGCGTTCCAGCGTGCCCGCGTACGTTTCGATCTGCTCGTCGGTCAGGTCCACGACGTTGACGCCCCACGCTCCGCGCATCTCGACGTGCCGGGCGCCCAGCGCCCGCAACACGGCGAACTGGATGTCGGGGTCGGGGCCGATCTCGTCGCCGAACCCGCTGAGCGTCCAGGTCACGGGGATCTGTGTTTCTGTTCGGCTCATTGCGGTTTCTGTTCGGCCCATCGCGTGCCTCCATCTACACGTCTACACACGTCTACACGTCTACACCCTCGGCTCCATCAGCCGACTCTCCCAAGCCCACGCCGCCACGCCTACCCGGTTCCGGACGCCCAGCTTCCCCTGAATGCTCGCCAGATGCCCCTTCACAGTGCTCAGCGAGATGAACAACTCCGCGGCGATCTCCTGGTTGGTGCGCCCGGCGGCGATGGCCTTGGTGACCTGGAGTTCGCGGGTGGACAGCGGCTGTGCCGGTTGGCGTGTGGACTTCGCGGTCCGGGCGGGGGCGATGTGCTTGAGCAGGCGCAGGGTCACCGACGGCGAGATGAGCGCGTCGCCGGCGCTCGCCGCGCGGACGGCTTCGGCCAGGAGCGCCGGGCCCGCGTCCTTGAGGACGAAGCCGAGCGCGCCGGCCTGGAGCGCGCCGTACACGTACTCGTCCAGATCGAAGGTGGTCACGATGACCACGCGCAGCGGATCCGCCACGCCGGGACCGGCCAGCGCGCGCGTCACCTCGATCCCGTCCA
This sequence comes from Catenulispora pinisilvae, assembly GCF_015356865.1. Classification (GTDB taxonomy): domain Bacteria; phylum Actinomycetota; class Actinomycetes; order Streptomycetales; family Catenulisporaceae; genus Catenulispora; species Catenulispora pinisilvae. The sequence goes on along the minus strand of NZ_JAAFZA010000363.1, from coordinate 1,060 downwards.
GGCGCGGCATGCGGATGTCGACCAGGCACACGTCCGGCCGCAGCCGGCGGGCCAGCTCGACCGCCTCGGCACCGTCCGCGGCCTCGCCGACGACCGCGATGTCCGGCTGGTCCTCCAGGATCAGCCGCAAGCCCCGCCGGACCATGGCTTGGTCATCGGCCAGCAGGACCCTGATACTCAAGACCGTGCTCCGTGGACGCGGACCGAGACGGGGCCGGGGAGCGGGACGGTGGCGGTCACGGCCCAGCCGCTCGCCGGGGCCGGCTGCGGTCCGGCGTCCAGCGTGCCGCCCAGCGCCTCGACCCGTTCGCGCATGCCGACCAGACCGAAGCCGCCGCGGTGCAGGTGCCGCGGTGCGCCTGCCGGTGCGTCGTCGGTGACCTCGATCCGGATGCCGTCCTGCGGATTCCGCGCGATCCGGACCGAGGCGCAGCGGGCGTGCGCGGCGTGCCGGGCGATGTTCGTCAGCGACTCCTGCACCACGCGGTAGACCGTGGAGGCGATCTCCGGCGGCCAGCGGAGCTCTTCTTGCGCTGGCAGGCTCAGGGTCACGGCCGGACCATGCCCGTCGAATCGCTTGACCAGCTCGGCGAGTTCGCCAGGACCCGCGCCGACACCGGTGGTGGCCGCGTCGTCGGCGTCGCGGAGCAGGCCGACCACGCGCCGCATGGCGGTCAGCGCCTCGCCGCTCGCCGCTTCGATCTCGGCCAAGGTGGCGTCCAACCCGGCGTCTGACCCGGTGTCCAACCCGGTGTCCAACCCATCGGGATCGGCGGTATCGCGCCGCCGCCGCGCGGTGATCCGAGCCGCCTGCGTCTGCACCACGATGCCGGTGATGTGGTGCGCGACCACGTCGTGCAACGCGCGCGCCATCGCCAGCCGCTCATCGCGCCGCACCGCCTCGGCCATACCGCGCCGTCGCCGATCCAGGTAGCGCAGCCACAGACCGACCGCGACCGCGGCCAGCCAACCCTGCGTGGCGAACGAGAACGCGGCATGCGAGCTCTGATACCCGGCCAACGCCCCCAGCCGCCCCGACCCGGCGACGATCTCCCCACCC
>NZ_JAAFZA010000362.1 GCF_015356865.1 Catenulispora pinisilvae | reverse complement strand
GCTGCGGGTGGTGAGGTCGCGGGGCCGGGTGGCTCTGGCACCGGGGCCGGTGTTAGAGCTGATACCGGCGGCGGCGTCGCGGCCGAGCCGGTCGACGAGGTCCTGACCGCGCTGGCCGATCCGACCCGCCGCCGGCTGCTGGATGTGCTGGCTGCCCGGGGCGTGGCCTCGGCGACCGAGCTGGCGGGGGAGTTGCCGGTGAGTCGGCAGGCTGTGGTGAAGCACCTGGCCGTGCTCGACACCGCAGGTCTGGTGTCCGGGCGCCGGGCCGGACGCGAGGTGCGGTATGAGGTGCGCTCGGCGGCGTTGGACAACACGGCGCGCTGGATGGCTTCGCTGGCTGCTGATTGGGATCGGCGCCTGGCACGGATCAAGGCGGTCGCCGAGGCGGCGGAAGCAGCGGAGGCGGCTGGCTCGGCCGGGCAGCGAAGACGGCAGTAGCGGCCGGGGCGGCGAAGGCGGCCGAGGGGGCTGACGCGGCCGGGGCGGCCGCGGCCCGGGGAGACTCCGGCTGAGTGCGCGTGCCGTTCCAGCCCGGTAACGCGCCGAAGAATCCGGATAAGGATCCTGATGTCCTCCGACCGGGTGGCGGGACTGCGCGCCTGTGGCGTTTCGTTGTCGTTCTTAACGAGTTTTTCAGGTCGGCCTGGGACGCTGTTGCGCTCCGGTGATTCGCGCTGCTGTCGACAGCGCGAATCACCGGTCGTGCTTCAGGCCCCGGTCGGGACCGGTGCGTCGGCGCCCCAGCGGCCCACCGCGTAGCGCACCGCGCCGGCCACCGGCGGGTCCGTGACGATTGTGACCGGGCCGGGCGCGCGCTCCTGGACCCGGGCCAGCAACCTGGGGTGTCCGGCGGCGGCGACCGATCCGCCGAGCAGCACCTCGGGCTCGGTCAGGCCCGCGCGGCGCGCCGCCGAGGTCGCCATGGCCGCGAGTTCGTCGCCGAGCAGGTCGATCAGCAGCCACGCGACCTCGTCACCGCGGTCGGCGGCGGCGAACACGGCCGGTGCCAGCTCGGCCAGCCGGCGGTCGGAGACCTCGCCGCGGTGGATCGCCAGGACCACGTCCAGGGCCTGCGGGCGGCCGAAGTGCGTCGTGACGGCCTCGGTGAGCGCCGTGGCCGGGCCCCGGCCGTCCTCGGCGCGCACCGCCCACCACAGCGCGGCCCGGCCCAGATCCCCGCCGCCGCCCCAGTCGCCGGAGGCCCAGCCCAGGCCCGGGAACGTGGCGGTCCGGCCGTCCGCAGCCACGGCCACGCAGTTGACGCCGGTCCCGCAGACCACTGCCACGCCTTCGCGGCGGGCCGAGCCCGCGTAGAGGACGGCGAAGGTGTCGTTGGCGACGTAGACCTCGTCGGCCCAGCCGCGGGCCTCGACCTGGGCCTGGAGGGTGGCGATCTCCTCGGGCAGGTCGGCGCCGGCCAGGAAGGCGGCGATGCCGCGGACCTGGCCGATGGTGCGCACCCGGCCGATGGTGCGGACCCGGCCGATGGCGGGGCTGGCGGATGGACTGGCGGCGGGGCTGCCATCAGCTGCGGGCGCATCGGCGTCGGCGGCGGCGTCAGCGCCCGCATCGGTACCGAGAACCTGCTCCACCAACGCGTCCAACACCGCCATCGCCGCGGGCACCCCCAGCGCCTGCGGCCGGAACGGCCCGCCGACCGCCCGGCGGACCTCCGAGCCGTCGGGGCGGACCAGGCGCACGTCGGTCTTGCTGTTGCCGCCGTCGACCGCGAGCAGCAGGTCGTGGGGGCGGCCGTCAGGGGTGTTCATGGCGGGCACCCTATATCGGCGGCCCGCGGTTACCGGGATGGGTGCGGCGTCGATCAGCTCGATGTAGTCCCGTTCGGACACGTTCTACAGAATCAAACCGCCGAGCTCAGCGACGTGCGTCGGGACCGAGATGCCTGCGCCGCGCGATGAGCGCGTACGTGTTCGGCAGCCGTCCTGCCCAAGCCGCCGCCGCGTGACCGTCTTCCGGGTACCAGAAGGGCTCGGGGTACTCCGCCACGTACTCAAGCTCCAGGTCGGCGGAGAGCACCGCGTTGATGACCTCTGCCAGGGTGGTCTGGAACTCCACCGCTCCGTGCGCGGGAAACGTGTCGTTGACGTGCGAGCGTTCGAAGTAGCCGCGGTCGGGTCGGATCCGGGGCTCGTCCTCGTCCCATGTCCACAGGGGCACCGCCGGGTGGGCCTCGTAGACGAACAGGTGCCCTTCCGGTCGCAGCAGGCGGGCGACGTCGGCAGCCCACGCCCGCAGGTCCGGCAGCCAGATCAACGCTCCCTTGCCCGTGTAGACGAGGTCCGCGCACGCATCGCGCAGCGGTGCGCCGGGCAGCTCCGCGACCACGTAGCGGCAGGGCGTCCCCAACTCGCCAGCGCGCCGTTGCGCCGCTGTCGCCGCGACCTGGCTGAAGTCCACTCCGACCACCGAGCGCGCGCCGGAGTCGACCAGCGCGATGTCGTCCAGGCCGTGGCCGCTTTGCAGATGCACGACCGCTGGCGAGTGCGCCAGGATGGGGCGCAGCAGGTCCAGTTCCTGGGCGGACAAGGAACATTCGTTCCTGGCCCTGGCCAGGTGCTCCTGGTATTCATGGACGTGCTTCTCCGACGCCGCCTCCCACGCGCTCCGGTTCCGGTTCCGGTTCCGCTGGCTGTCGGGCGGCGTCATGCGCCTACTATCTCGGCGTGCCGTGACCATGTCCACGCGGTTTCTCACCGCGGTGAACTGACGACCGGACCCTGCTCCCGCGGAGACATCAAAGCGCTGTGCTCAGTAGCGGCCGGTGTTCAGCAGCCGCCGGTCACTCGTGGCTGGGCGGCACCTTCACCTTGGGCCGGATCGCCATCGGGTTGACGCCGACCATCGCCAGCCCGGCCCGCGCGTAGCCCAGGTACAGCGTGCGGCCGATCCGTTGCAGCACGCTGCGGGTCCGCTCCCGTCGCCAGACCTCGGAAAGCTCACGTCCGAGCTCGGCGTACTCCTCGAACACCACCCGGTCCCGATCGGCGACGGACATCGGCGGCTCCTGACTGTGACGGACAGATCACAGATGTGATCTGGGTTACAGCCATATTGCTGATACCTCCTTGAAAGGTCAACGACCAGTGAGGACTCGGCTTCGGCCGCGGAACTCGGCGACGATCTGTTCGGCGGGTGTTTCAGTGGGTGTTTCAGTGGTCGTTTCGGTGGTGGCGTCGGCGTTTTCGGCGCCTTCAGTGCCCTCAGCCGGACCGCCGCGCGTCACCGTCACGTCGTAGATCCCGCTGCGCCCGTACCGGACCCGCTCCTGCGCCCGGGCCGTCAGCACGTCCCTCTCCTGGATCGGCGCCAGGAAGCTGACATCGGCCCCGGCGGCGACCGTGGCCGGGCCGTGGCTGTTGCAGGCCAGCGCGAACGCGGTGTCGGCGAGCAGGAACACGTACCCGCCGTGCCCGATGGCGTGCCCGTTCAGCATCGACGCGGTCACCCGCATCCGCGCCGCGGCCCGCCCCGGCGCCAGCTCGACCAGCTCGATCCCCAGGCCCGCCGAGGCCTTGTCGGCGTCGAACATCCGGCGCGCGGCGTCCAGCCCGGCGGTTTCTTCTTCGGTGTGCATGCCAGCGACTTTATGACGCGGGTATGCGTACGGCGCAAAAGCCCCCGGTGAAGGGCGGAATCAAGGTGTCCCAGCTCATCCGCCGCTGACCGTCTGGCCGAAGGAGTTCACGCAGCATATTCACGTTATGCCTCCCCCGGGACGACGTCCCTGCATTATGGGGCCGAGGCTTCAGGACCGGTCCTCTTTGGCGCGCACGACCTCGCGCAGCTCTGCGAAAGCCGCCGCGAGCGTGTCGACTGTGTAGTGGGCATTCAGCCCACTGGGATTGGGCAGCACCCACACCCCGGTCTCGCCGACCACCTGTTCCTGGCGCCCCATCACGGCCTTCGGCGCGTCGAACGCCACCCGGTACGCGCCGATCCCGACGACCGCCAGCCACCGCGGCCGGAACTCGCGCACCTTCTCCCGCAGCACCTCCCCGCCGCCCCGGTACTCCTCGGCCCGCAGCTCGGCGGCACCGGCGGTGGCGCGCGCCACGACGTTGGTGATGCCCAGCCCCAGCCCGATCAGCTCCCGCTGCTCCTGCGGCGCCAGCTGGCGCGGGGTGAAGCCGGAGCGGTGCAGCGCGGGCCAGAACCGGTTGCCGGGCCGGGCGAAGTGCTGCCCGGTCAGCGCCGAGACCAGGCCGGGGTTGATGCCGCAGAACAGGACGTCCAGGTCCGGGCCGATGATGTCCGGGATGTGGCGGCCGTTCGCGGCGGCCAGGTCCTCGGCGGTGTAGCGGGGCATCTACGGAAGATATCTGTAGGACGCGGGTTCATCGGCCGGGACTCGGCGTCTTGGACGTCGGTGAAGTTCTCGAACGGGTAGAGGACGTCCAGGGCGCCCGGTCCGACCTCGTCAGCGCTCGTCATGGCGGCGACGCTATCGGGTCCCGGGCGGCATCAAGGTCTTGATGACAACCTGTCCGGAAGTTAAAATGTCATAACATTCGGTTGACCGGCTGCCTGGTGCGCAGGAAGCTCGCAACAAGTGGCCACCGCAAGCACCCGCGGCGACGGAGGCTGGTATGACACTGTTGGGGCTGGTCGGCGTCGGGCGCATCGGGGCCTTGCACGCCAGGACGCTGCATGCGCTGCCGGGCGTCGAGGTGGTGGTCGCCGATGTGCAGGGCGGCCGGGCCGAGGAGCTGGCCGGCTCGCTCGGGGTGCGGTGGGCGCCGGATATCGGCTCGTTGCTGCGTACCGAGTTGGACGGGCTCGTCGTCGCCACGCCCACCGGCAGCCACGCCGAGCTGATCGAGCGCGGGGTCGCCGCCGGGGTGCCGGTGTTCTGCGAGAAACCCGTGGCCGAGAACAGCGGCAAGACGCTGGAGGTCATCAAGGGCGTCGACAAGTACGGCGGCCGGGTGCAGATCGGGTTCCAGCGGCGCTTCGACTCCGGGTACACGGCGGCGCGCGCCGAGGTGCTGGCCGGCGCCTTGGGCCGGGTGCATACGCTGCGCGCCCAGACCTGCGACCCGTTTCCGCCGCCGGCCGGGTACATCGCGACCTCCGGCGGGATCTTCCGGGACTGTAGCGTGCACGACTTCGACGCGATTCGCTGGGTCACCGGCCGCGAGGTGACCTCGGTGTTCGCCTCCGGTTCGGCCCGCGGTGAGGCGTTCTTCGCCGAGTTCGGCGACGCTGACACCGCGGCCGCGGTGCTGCGGCTGGACGACGACGCGTTGGCGACGGTGTCGGCGACGCGCTATCACGGCGCGGGGTATGCGGTGACGCTGGATGTGCAGGGGACGCGGGGCAGCGTCGGCGCGGGGTACGACGATGGGCTGCCGCTGCGGCCGGTAGATGAGGGACAGGGTGGACCTGGGGTGTGGCCCAAGGGCCCGGCGTACGCGGGCTTCATGGAACGCTTCCGCGACGCCTACGTCAGGGAACTGCAAGCCTTCGTGGAGTTCGCCGAGGGCCGCATCGAGAACCCCTGCCCGGTCGGCGACGCGCTGGAGGCCCTGTACGTCGCAGAAGCCTGTGACATCTCCCGCGCCGAGGACCGTCCGGTGAAGCTCGCGGAGGTGCGGCGATGAGCTCGAAGGAAGCCGAGAAGGGAATCGCCGGGCGCATCGCCGGCGCGCCGATCTCGTGGGGCGTCTGCGAGGTACCGGGCTGGGGACATCAGCTTCCTGTCTCCCGGGTACTGACCGAGATGGCCGAGGCGGGCTTGCGGGCCACCGAGTTCGGTCCCGACGGCTTCCTGCCCGAGGACCCCGAAGCCCGCCGCGCCCTGCTGCGCGAATATCAGCTCTCTGCCATCGGCGGCTTCGTCCCGGTGGTGCTGCACGAACCCGACCATGACGCCTGGCCGCAGGTGCTGGCAGCGCTGGACGGCTTCACCGCCTCCGGCGCCGACCTGCTGGTCCTGGCCGCGGTCACCGGGCAGGACGGCTACGACTGCCGGCCGGAGCTGGACACCGCGGGCTGGCGCCGGCTGTTCTGGAACCTGGACCGCATCCGCACCCGCGCGGTCGGCCTGGGGATCCGGACCTGCCTGCACCCGCACGTCGGCACGATGATCGAGACCGGCCAGGACGTGGACCGGCTCCTGGACGGCTCGGCGACGCCGCTGTGCCTGGACACCGGGCACCTGCTGATCGGCGGCGGCGACCCGGCCGCTCTGGCGCGCGAGGCGGGCGACCGGATCGTGCACACCCACCTGAAGGACGTGGACGCCGCCGCGGCCGAGCGGGTCCGCGTCGGCGAGGTGACGTACTACGACGCGGTGCGCGCCGGGATGTACCGGCCGCTGGGCCGGGGCGACGCCGACATCGCAGGAGTCGTGTCCGCCTTGGAAGGGAACGAATATCAGGGCTGGTATGTGCTGGAGCAGGACACGGTGCTGGACGCCGAGCCGCCGGACGGCGCCGGTCCCGCCGCCGACGTGCGCGCCTGCGCCGCCTACCTGGAGGGGCTGGCATGACTGGCATAACCGGTGTGACCGGCATGACTGGGATGACTGGCATGACTGGCATGACCCACGACGTCATCACGATGGGCCGGATCGGCGTGGACATCTACCCGCTCCAGGTCGGCGTGGGACTGGAGGACGTCGAGACGTTCGGCAAGTTCCTCGGCGGCAGCGCCACCAACGTCGCGGTCGCCGCCGCCCGGCACGGCCGTCGCAGCGCGGTGGTCACCCGGGTCGGCGCGGATCCGTTCGGGCGCTTCGTGCGGCGCGCGCTGCGTGAGTTCGGGGTCGACGACGCGTTCCTGGCCGAGGTCGAGGGTGTGCCGACGCCGGTCACCTTTTGCGAGATGTTCCCGCCGGACGACTTCCCGATCTACTTCTACCGCTGGCCCAAGGCCCCGGACCTGATGATCGAGCCGGAGGAGCTGGACCTGGACGCGATCGCCGGGGCGGGGGTGTTCTGGGCGACGGTCACCGGGCTGTCCGCCGAACCCAGCCGCTCGGCGCACCACGCGGCGTGGCAGGTGCGGGAGCGCAGGCCGCACACGGTGCTGGACCTGGACTACCGCGCGCAGTTCTGGGAGTCGCGCACGGCCGCCGGACGCGCGGCGCGCTTGGCGCTGCCGCACGTGACGGTCGCGGTCGGGAACGTGGACGAGTGCTACACGGCGGTGGGGGAGAGCGATCCGCACCTCGCCGCCGAGGCGCTGCTGGCCCTGGGTCCCGAGCTGGCGGTGGTGAAGCTGGGCGGGGACGGCGTGCTCGCCAGGACCGCGGACACGACGCTGGAAGTCCCGGCCCAGCCGGTGAAGGTGCTCAACGGCCTCGGCGCGGGCGACGCCTTCGGCGGCGCGCTGTGCCACGGGCTGCTGGAAGGCTGGCCGCTGGAGCGGACGCTGCGCTTCGCGAACACCGCCGGGGCGCTGGTCGCCGCGCGGATCGAGTGCTCGACGGCGATGCCGAGGACCGATGAGGTGTTGGCGGCGCTGGAGGTCGGGGATGTGTGAGGGCGCGGCTTCGCTGGCCGCACTCACGGTTCCGCGGGCCGCACTCGAAGGACTGATAGGGCTTGCCTGCCGTCGGCCGGCCCGGCGGTGTGGCGCCGGGCCGGCCGACACCCCCACCCGGCGCCGCCC
>NZ_JAAFZA010000361.1 GCF_015356865.1 Catenulispora pinisilvae | reverse complement strand
GCACCCAAGCCGGGCACGGCTGAGCCGACCACACATGTTGTGAAAAAACGGCCGGTTTTCGTCCGCCCTGCCACGCGACCGCGCCTTGCGTACACAAGCCGGCGGACGAAAACAGGCGGTTTTTTCATAACGCCCTTAACCCCGTACGTGACCGGCGGCCTCCGTGCCCGACTCTCGTCCAACCCGCAACCACACCACCAACACGGCAAACCAATCCAGCCACCGCACTAGCAGTTGTGTCGGCAGTGTCGCTTATACATGCATAAGAGGCGAATATGTCCTAACAAAATGAAGTGCCGACCGTCGGCTGCACGCAAACCAGCGCCGCCGCGGACCCCATCCGCGGCGGCGCCGTCTCACCCGGTCGCCCGCCAACCGCTCGCCGGCCGACCAGCTCTTGCCCCGCCTTACTCGCCCTGCCTTACCTGCCTTACTCGCTCTGCCTTACTCGCTCTGCCTTACTGCCCTGCCTTACTCGCCCCGCCTTGCTCGGCCTCAGCCCTGCCCTACTTGGCGGCAGCCCCCGCCGGCTCAGCCTCATGCCGCACACTGCACACCAAATGATCGTCCGTCTCATCCGCCACAATCGTGTCCCCGGGACTCGTGTCCCCGGCCAGCAGCAGCGTCGCGACCTTGTTGTCCAACTCCGACTGGATCGTCCGGCGCAGCGGCCGCGCACCGAACTCGGGCTTGTAGCCGCGATCCACCAGCCACTGCTTCGCCTTCTCCGTCACCTCCAGGCCGAGTTCCTGCGCCTTGAGCCGGCGGCGGGAGCCGTCGAGCATCAGGTCCACGATGTTGCCCATCTCGCCCTTGCCGAGGCTGTGGAAGATCACTGTTTCGTCGAGGCGGTTGATGAACTCCGGGGGGAAGAAGCCGCGGACCTGGTCCATCAGCTGGTCGCGGATCTCGTCGGTGTCGCCGGCGTGGGCCAGGATCAGCTGGCTGCCGATGTTGGAGGTCATGATGACCACCGTGTGGCGGAAGTCGACGGTGCGGCCCTGGGCGTCGGTGAGCCGGCCGTCGTCGAGGACCTGTAGCAGGGTGTTGAAGATGTCCGGGTGGGCCTTCTCGACCTCGTCGAAGAGGATCACCGAGTAGGGCTTGCGCCGTACCTTCTCCGTGAGCTGTCCCGCCTCCTCGTAGCCGACGTAGCCGGGCGGCGAGCCGAGCAGTCGGGAGACCGTGTGCTTCTCTTGGAACTCGCTCATGTCGAAGCGGATCAGCCGGTCCTCGTCGCCGAACAGCAGCTCCGCGAGCGCCTTGGCCAGCTCCGTCTTGCCGACGCCGGTCGGTCCGAGGAACAGGAACGAGCCGGTCGGCCGGTTCGGGTCGCCCATCCCGGCGCGCGAGCGCCGCACGGCCTCGGCGATCGCCGTGACCGCCTCGTCCTGCCCGACCACGCGGTCGTGCAGCGCGTCCTCCAGCTTCAGCAGCCGGGTCCGCTCGTCCTCGTTGAGCTGCGCGACCGGGATCCCGGTCCGCCGGGACACGACCTCCGCGATGTCGTTCTCCGTCACCTTCAGCGCGCCCTCGCGCCGCTCCTCGATCGTCGCGACCTCGTCGTTGAGCTCGTCGATCCGGTTCTTCAGGTCCTTCGCGCGGTCGTAGTTCTCCGCCGAGACCGCCTCGTCCCGCTCCCGCGTCAGCTTCGCCAGCTTGTCCTCGCGCTCGATCGCCTCGGTCGACTTCCCGAGGTTACGCAGCCGGATCCGGGCGCCGGCCTGGTCGATCAGGTCGATCGCCTTGTCCGGCAGGAAGCGGTCGGAGATGTACCGGTCCGACATCAGCGCGGCCGCGGCCAGCGCCTCGTCGGTGAACTTCACGCCGTGGTGCGCCTCGTAGCGGTCGCGCAGTCCCTCCAGGATCTGCACCGTCTCCTCGACCGTCGGCTCGGCGATCAGCACCGGCTGGAAACGCCGCTCCAACGCCGCGTCCTTCTCGATGTTCTTGCGGTACTCCTCGATCGTCGTGGCCCCGATGACGTTCAACTCGCCCCGCGACAGCGCCGGCTTCATGATGTTGCCCGCGTCCATCGAGCTGTCGCCGCCCGAACCCGCGCCGACGACCGTGTGCAGCTCGTCGATGAACAGGATCGTCGAGTCCGACGCCTTCCCGACCTCGTCGATGACGTTCTTCAGCCGCTCCTCGAACTCGCCCCGGTACTTGGACCCGGCGACCAGCCCGGCCAGGTCCAGCAGCACGACGCGCTTGCCCTCCAACGTCTTCGGCACGTCCCCGGAGACGATCCGCTGCGCCAGCCCCTCCACGATCGCCGTCTTGCCCACGCCCGGATCGCCGATCAGCACCGGATTGTTCTTGGTCCGCCGCGACAGCACCTCGACCGTCTGCTCGATCTCGTCCGCCCGCCCGACCACCGGATCCAGCTTCCCGGCCTTGGCGTCCTCGGTCATGTCCCGGCCGTACTCGTCCAGCGTCGGGGTGTCCGTCGGCTGCTCCGGCCCGGCCGGCAGGCCCTCGGCCCGCGACGCCTTCGTGATCCGCTTGCCCAGGTCCTTGGCGTCCACCTGGGTGTTGCTCAGGACGTGCCCGGCACCGGAGTCCGCGTCCTCGGTCAGCGCCGCCAGGATGTGCTGCGGCCCGACGTACGTCGCCCCGGACGCCTGCGACAGCGAATGCGCCTCCATCAACACGCGCTTGGCCGCCGGGGTGAGTCCGGGCTCGGCCGACGGCGTGGAACCGGACGCCGGCAGCGACTTCTCGATCGTCTGCGCCAGCCGGTCCGGGTCGACGTTCGCCGCGGCCAGGATGCCGCGCGTCGGCTCCACCTGAGTGGCCGCCCACAACAGGTGCTCGGTGTCGAGGTCAGAGCTGCCGTCCTGGGCCGCGCGGTGCGAGGCCGTGGAGATCAGCTCCCGGGCTGATTCGGTCAGCAGCTGACCGATCGGCACGCGCTGGACCCGCGGCGGCGAGAACTCCGGCGACATCCCGAAGAACCGATTGAGCAGGTCGTTGAAGGGATCGTCGGAGCGGTCGAAGAAGCCGCCGAAGGAGCTCATGGACATGAATCCAGACAACACCCACTATGGGAGGACCGCACGGCGAGACTGCGCCGAGCGGGTAGGCACCCCTTACGCGGGAAGAACCGGCGGTTCCACGGCACCCTCGGCCAGCGCGACGGCGAGGGCCCGGCCGGGACAGACGCGCGGTCCGTGACCGAACGTCAGCCCGACCGGTCCGACTTCCAGAATCACTGGCGCCCCCTCGGGAATTTCGATCGTTCCGACCTCTAGCTCGACGACCAGGTCGGCGACTGCGATCCGGCGCATGACCTGTACCGGCGGCGCGGTGCGCAAGGTCGTGTGGACGTCGCCGGAACCGTCCCGCGTGGCGGCGATCAACGCGGCGGTCGCGTCACATGCCTGGATGAGGATCCCGATCCGGTTCGCGGCCTGCTCCGGATCGTCGGTCCGCATCAGCGGCAGCAGCATGCGCACGGCCTTGTCCGCCGCCGGATCGTCCCCACCGAAGTAGTTGTCCGTCACCGTGCACAACGCCTCGACCGCCGCATCATCCAACGCGTCCAGCCCCATCGCCCCCGCGAGTGCGCGCAAGACCCGCGTCCGATCGTCACCGAGCGTGCCGGCGGCCAGGCGGCGCAGCCCGTCCACGTCGACGCGGGCCAGCTCCGCCTCCACGAACGCCCGGCGCCGCGCGTGCACCTCGCCGTGCGTGAACCGCGCGACCGTGGCCCGCAGCCACGCCATCGTCCCCTCGGGCCCGGATTGCACCGGCAGCGGAACCAACACCGGAACCAGCCGCGGATCGGCCAGCGCCGCCTCGATGTCGGCGCGCGAAGTGAGAGTCACCATGGAGTCACCATGTCCGTAGTCACTTTGTCCGTAGTCACTATGTCTGTAGCCACCATGTCCGTAGTCACCATGTCCCGACCGTACGGCCGGTTCCCTTCGGCGCTCGCCGAAGCATCCCGTTAGGCTGCCGATCATGGCAGGCCACATCGTCGCGACCGGTGCCGGACGGGCTCTCATGGAGCGCCGCACCGACCCCCACCACGAGTTCGTCCTCCGCCTCACCGGCAAGGAACGCCCCCGCGTCCTGTTCCTCCCGACGGCCACCGGCGACGACCCGACCTACATCGTCTCCTTCTACGAGACCTACACCGCCGACCGCTGCGAGCCGTTCCACCTCCGACTGTTCAATCGCACCGTCAGCGACCTGCGAGCCTTCGTCCGGTCGATGGACGTGATCACCGTCGGCGGCGGCAACACCGCGAACATGCTCGACGTCTGGCGGCGCCAGGGCCTGGACGCGATCCTGCGCGAGGCGTGGGAGGACGGCGCGGTCCTCACCGGCGGCAGCGCCGGCGCGCTGTGCTGGTTCCGCGGCGGCACCACCGACTCCTTCGGCCTGCCGTACCAGGTCCTCGCCGACGGCCTGGGCTTGCTCGAAGGCAGCCTGTGTCCGCACTACGACGGCCAGGATTCGCGTCGTCCGGTCTACCGCGACGCCCTGCTCTCCGGCGCGCTCCCGGCCGGCTACGGCGTCGACGACCTCGTCGGACTGCACTTCCACGGCACCGACTTCGTCGAAGCGGTCAGCTCCTCGGCGACCGGCGGCGCGCTGCGCATCGAGGCGGTCGGCGGGGTGATCGCCGAGACCCGGATCCCGGTGCGGCTGCTGCCCCCTGACGCGAACCCCCGACCTGCATGACAAGCGCGCACGCCGCACTCCGGGTAGCGTCGGGGACATGTCGATCCCAGGAGTCGAAGCCAGCGTCCCGCCGAGCGGCACCGGTTGCGTGGAGTGCGATGAGAACGGCGGTTGGTGGGTCCATCTCCGCCGCTGCACGCAGTGCGGCCACATCGGCTGCTGCGACAACTCCCCGGAGCAGCACGGCCGCAAGCACGCCGCCAGCACCGGGCACACCATGATCACCAGCTTCGAGCCCGGCGAGGACTGGTTCTACGACTTCAGCAACGACAACTTCTACGAGTCCGGCCCGGCCCTCGCGCCGCCGGACAGCCACCCGGCCGACCAGCCGGTGCCCGGGCCGAAGGGCCGCGTCCCGGCCGACTGGCAGAGCAAGCTGAACGACTAGCCGCTTCGGGCAGCCGCTCCGCAGCCGCCCTTCAGCTGCTCCGCCGCCGACCCTCAGCCGCCCCCGGCCCCCTCGGCTGGAACCACGTCACCTGACCCCGCTACATTCGCCGCCATGGACGGGATCGAGCGGGGCCAGTTGAAAGTCATGCCCATCCACGCCGTGACAGAGGTCTACGGCGAGGCCGGACTGCGCGTGCTGTTCGACGTCGAGAGCGAGGCGTTCCCCGACGACGAGCGCGCCGCGATGCTGCGCGCCGAACGCGTCGCCTCCCGGCTGCACGCCGCCGACAAACGCGTCCGCGAACCGTATGTCAACCATCTGCTTCGCGTCGCGATCCGCATCATCCGGCACTACCAGGTGCGCGACCCCGAGGTGGTCGTCGCGGCGCTGTTGCACGACGCCGTCGAGGACCACCCCGGCGACCTCGCCGATCTGGCGGGCGCCGCCGAACGCGCCGCCGGCGAACGGGAAGCGGCGCTGATCGTGCTGAGCCGGGCCTTCACCCCGCGCGTCGCGGAACTGATCGCGGCCGTCACCAACCCGCACTACGACCCGGCGCGCGACAAGCAGGAGCAGTACCGCGAGCACGTCGTGGAGAGCCTGGAAGCGAACCCGTGGGCCCGGGTGGTCAAGCTCTCCGACTTCACCGACAACGGGGTCGGCATCATCCACACCACCGGCCCGAAGGTCCGCAAGGCCTCGGCGAAGTACGCGCCGCTGGTCCCGCAACTCCGGGAGTTCGCGCTGCGTCCCGACACCCCGTTGTCCGACGAGGTGAAGGCGCACATCGTGAAGCAGCTGGACATCGCGGCCGACCGGTTCCGCGCCATCCTCGGACAGCTCGGGTAGGCTGCCCGGCGGGGTGGGTCCGAGACCTTCGTATCAAGGACCCCAATGCTGGATGGGCAAGACATAGCGGACGCCCTCGACGGCGCCGTGCGTGGCGACGAGGCGTCTTTCACCGTGCTCTGGCGCGCCCTGAACCCGCCGCTGCTGCGCTATCTCCGAGTCCTGATTCCCGCGGCCTGCGAGGACGTCGCCTCCGAGACCTGGTTACAGGCCTCGCGCGACCTCGGCGCCTTCACCGGCGACGCCAGAGCGTTCCAGGTCTGGCTGTTCCGCATCGGCCGCAACCGCGCCATCGACGAGGGCCGTCGCAACCGGCGCACGCTGGACGAACCGGTCGCCGTGCTGCCCGAGCAGCGTTCCCACGACGACACCGCCCAGGACGCGCTCACCGCGATGGCCACCCGCCGGGCCCTGGCCGCGATCGCCGAGCTGCCCCGGGACCAGGCCGAGGCGGTGCTGCTGCGTGCCGTCGCCGGGCTCAGCGCCGAACAGGCCGGCTCGGTCGTCGGCAAACGCGCCGGGGCCGTGCGGGTCGCGGCGATGCGCGGCCTGCGGACGTTGAAGAAGCGGCTCGACAAGGCCGCCGAACCGGAGAAGTCGCTGGTCAAAGGAGTAGCGCGGACGGGTTCGAGGGCGGGTGTAACACGATGAGGCGCCGGATCGCTCCTTCGGGCACGATGCGTACGACAGGGAACTCCCAGCGGGCCCTCGGCCGTCGGCGGCCGGGCCGCCGAGCCGCCGAGGAACTGCTCGACCACGCGGGCGGCCAGGGCGCCGCCGGCGCGGCGTCGGGTGCCGCCGCGGGAGTTCAGCCGACGGAATCAGAGCTCGATATCGTGCCTGATTGGGAAGCTGTTGGGCGGCTGCTCGACGCGGCCGCCGGTCCGGCCCTGGCCGCCGAGCTCTCGGGCGAGAACGCGGCCCGTGCCGTGTTCTCCGCGCATCACTCCGCCTCCGCGACACCCTCCAAGGAGAGACGCGTGTTCAGCAAAGCCCTTCTCGCCAAGGCCGTGACGGTGAAGATAGCCGTCGCCGTCTGCGGCGTGTCGATGGTCGGCGCGGCCACCGCCGCCGCCACCAACTCGCTGCCGTCCACCTTGCAGTCCAAGGCCCACTCGCTCGGTTTCCCGGCCCCGAAGGACTCGCCGCTCAAGGGCTCCGGCCTGGCGGGCAACCACAAGGACGCCGACGCCATGGTGCCCGGCATCCCCACTCCCACCGGCTCCGCACCCGCGAAGGCGGCGCCGCTGCGCGACGACCAGGCGGCGCTCGACGCGGCCGGGGCCAAGCTGCTCGGCGACGACAGCTTCCGGCTGTGCAAGGCGGCCGAGGACGGTGACCGCGACGACCAAGGCCACGACCTGACGGCTGCGGAATTGCAGAAGCTGGCCAAGGCCGCGAACGTGCCGGCCGCCGAGATCGCCAAGATCGAGTCGCGGCTGGACGCGGAGCGGAGCCAGGCGCAGACGCGGATGCAGGACTTCTGCAATCGCCTGGCGCAGGCCGAGAAGGACGCGCGCGACGGCCACGTCCCGACGTTCCCGATCCCGACCCCGCACCCCGGCGACGGCTGGCCCACTACCTGGCCGACCACCTTGCCCACCCACCTGCCGAGCGTCCCCGGCGCGCCCTCGCACCTGCCGACCGGGCTCCCGAGCGGCCTGCCCACGCATCTGCCGACCGGACTGCCCACGGGACTGCCGACCGGACTCCCGTCCCGCCTGCCGACCAGCCTGCCCAGCGGCGCTCCCACCTGGCCGACCGGCTGGCCGATCGACCCGGTCCACCC
>NZ_JAAFZA010000360.1 GCF_015356865.1 Catenulispora pinisilvae | reverse complement strand
GGTAGACGGTGGCCGCCGGGGTGGCGACCGCCGTGGACAGCGCGGACAGCAGGGCCGTGCGGCACGCGGTCAGGTTGCCGCCGCCGCAGTAGCTCTGCGCCAACGGGCCCTGGACCGATTCACCGAGAACGCTGCGCAGGTCCTTGTCGACGTAGGAATACCAGCCGAGCTCATACGACGAGCCACTGTGGGGCACAAGGGCCCCGCCGCCGCCGCTCGGCGGTTGGTCTAGTGGCTGCACGCCCTTCATCGCGTTGTAGAGGTCGCTTCCCATCCCCGGCTGGAATTCGGCCTGGACCAGCAGCGGCCACCAGGCATCCATGATGCGGATGGCGTCGGAGTCGGAGTAGGTCTTGCTGCCGGCCGTGGTCTCCTTGCGTTTGGAACCGTCGGCCAGCCAGGTCTTCAGCTCGGCCACGGCAGCGGCCTGCGTCGGATCCGTCGGCGTGCCGATCACCTGCAACAGCTCCGGCAGCAGCTTCTCCCCACGCAAGTCGGTCAGCGCCGCGTCCTCCATCGCCTGAGTCAGGTTGGCCCGGGTGACCTTGGTGCCGGAGTTGATCAGACCCTTGACGCGATCGTCGAGCAGGTTGCTGCGGTAGATCGAGCCGTCACCGAAGGTGGAGACCGTGTAATCCTGGGCGATCTTGTTGTTCCAGGACACGTAGTAGTCCTGGTCGATCGAGTTCGGATGCGCCGCAAACGGTGTGTTGGCCACCGTGTTCGTACTCGGATCCCAATTCAGCCACTGATGCGCGGCGTCAGCGGTGATCGGCAGGTTCGGGTCGTCCTGAGCCGGACGCGTCGGGTTCAGACCCGAGTTGTAGTAGGCCGTGTGCTTGGAATCGACGTAGAACCAGTTGAACGTGTAGCTGATGTTCGAGGCCGCCTGCTGGAACCCGGCCGGACCGGTCACCACGCTGGGGTCGTTGAACATCTGGAAACCGACGATGGTGTCGACCTCATGCTGGTACGTCGAACGCAACGCGGTGTACGCGACCGGTTTACCGCCGACCGTGGCACGCGCCTGCACGATGCCGAAGTTCGTCCGGAGCGCGATGAGTTTGTACGAACCGACTGGCGTGCTGTCGGCGATGGTCGGGCTCCAGGAGTCGTCCCGCTCGATCTGCTGCATCGGCGTGCACACGCCGTTGTACAGGTAGGCGTCGGAATCCTTGGTCGCCGGCGTGCCATCGGTGTTGCACAACGTCACCGCGAACGTGTCGATCATGTCCTGGCCCGCCGAGGTGGCACTCCAGGAGTAGTCGGCACCACGGCCGAGTTCGACATAGAAGTTCAGACCCGCGAAGGCCGCACCCCGGGCACTGATACCAGGGCCCTGAATCTCCTCCAACATCAGCAACTGCGGAGCGAAGTAACCAGTCTGCGGGCCGAAGACGGCGACCGGATTCCCAGTATCAGTATATTGACCCGAAACCACCAGCGCGTTGGACATGCCGCGTTTGCTCTGGAACAGATCGGCGGGCAGCACGCCATCGCCCATCGAATTCGCCTGCTTGGCGAGGGCTGGATCGGCCTTGAGGTTGGCGTTGGACGTCGCCGATTTGGTAGCGGCCGAACCGGTCGCCGTTGTCGGGGTCTTCGCGGAGGCACTGGTGCTGGAGGCGGCCGAGCCGGTCGGGTCGAAGACGATCTGCTGCGGGGTGACCGAGCCCGGGTCCGGCATCGCCACACCGGAAGCGTTCGCCGGGGACCCGTTGAACGGGAACGACTGACCGTCATGCAGCGTCAAGTCCGCCTCGGGGTCGTTCTCCTCCCGGAAGGAATTCCAGACCGCGTCACCCTGAGCCGTCCCGTACTTGGCCTCGGCCGCCTCCTTCACCAGCGCGGAGGCAACCTGGTTGCCACCGCCGGCACCGAACAACGCGCCGATCACAGTGCCGATCGCGACCAGGTCGGTGGGCTGGAAGTTCTGGATGCCGGCGCCGGTGAAGACTGCGGCGTTGCCGGTGAGGTCGTACTCGCCCGGGAAAACGTGGCCGGCCTTAGCGTCGGCGATGTACTGGTTCAGCCCGGCGATGTAGTCGGTCACGTCCTGATACGCCTGTGCACCGCGCGGTCCGCTGTTCTTCACGCGGTCGATCTGCGCCTGCAGATCGGGTTCGGTGTAGGCACCGTTGAGATAGAGGGCCTGCTCCAACTGCCGGTTGCCGGCCGCGCCACCGGCGAACCCGCTGAGCTCGCCCCGGCCGAGATGCCGGAAGACGTCCATCATCCACAGCCGGTCCTGCCCGGCAGCGTATCCGGCCCCGTATTCGGTACCGGAACGGGTGGTCCCGTAGATGTGCGGGATGTCCTCGGTGTCCCGGGTGATGGTGACATCACTGCGGCCACCAGGATCGAGAGTGCTGGTGACCTGGTTGGCCGGAACACCGAAGGAAGAGTCGTTGAAGAAATTACCCAACGTGCTATTGGTCAAGCCGGTGTAGCCATCGACCAGGCTCGCGTACTTGCCAAGCTGGTCATCGGTGTTGGACGGCCGATTCCCAGTGGTCTTGAACCACAGGATCTGCGTCGCCGTGGCGCTGCCGTTCTCCCCCGGCGGCAAGATGTCATTGCACTGACCCAGGCAGTCGTCGGCGACACCGGACGCGGCGATCGCGGCCGGCTTCGCGGGCGCCGCCGAAGCCGTCAGCGCCGGCACCCCAACGGCCCCACCCACCGCCAGCACAGTCAGCACCGCAGCTATTGTTCGGGCACGGATATGCATGCACGTCTCCATTTCGAGGATGTCACGGCACTGCGTACCTCGAAGCCTAGGAAGATGCGGCCAGGACCGGTCCTGGAAGGTTCCAGGATCGACGCCCCCCAGCCGCCGGGCCCACCCGGTCTTGCTCGGCGAACGGCCAGAACCAGTCTTCGGCTGTCGATCTCGGCGCCGTCTACCTCAACAATGTGTCAGCGCTTTTGGATGCCGGTTCATCGCAGCCACTACCATTTCTTCGAGTGATCAGTTCATCATGATCCGTGATTGCGAGGTCCTTATGCTCCCCTCCTGGGATTCGTTCGCGCCGTCGCCGGAGGTGGCGCGTCGGTACCGCGATCAGGGCTGGTGGCGCGACACGACGTTCTCTGACGATCTTCGGAGATCGGCCGCCGAGAGGCCGGATGACACCGCTCTGTTGACGTGGCGTCACCGCGACAGCCGACTCGTCCCGCTGTCATTCCGCGAGTTCGACGATCGTGCGGACGCGGTGGCCGGCGCCCTGCGGGAGCTCGGGGTGCGCCGCGGGGAGGTGGTGGCCCACCAGTTGCCCACCTGGTGGGAGGCCGCGGTCCTGATGATCGCCTGTCTGCGGGCCGGGGCGGTCGTGGCGCCCGTGCCGACCGTGTTCGGATCGCTGGTGACCGAGCGCGCACTGGTCGGCGTCGGCGCCGTCGCCTGCGTCGTGCCCGACGAGTGGGACGGTGTCCCGCACGCACGTCAACTCCTCGAACTGACGCCCAGGCTGCCCGCTCTGCGTCATCGCATCGTCATCGGCGACGCCGCCGCCACGAACGCGGTCAGCCTCGACGACGCGTTCCACGGCCGCGCCGCCACCGAGCGGCCCCAGGGACTCGAACCCCTTGCCCCCGACGACGCTTATGCGCTCATGATGACCTCAGGCACCACCGGCGAGGCCCAACTCGTCGTACACAGCGCCAACACCCTCTACGGGGTGCCGCGGCCCGCGCCCCAGGACTCCGCGCAGCTTCGTGCGATCACCACCGGCCTGTCCTTCATCGCGGCGTTCCGCAGGGTCGTTCACACCACCGCCCCGTCGGTGGGTGTGACGTTCCTCAGCGACAGCCACGACCCTGGATCCTGGCTCGACCTGATCGAGCTGAACGGGGTGAACGACCTGTGGACCACGCCCCGGATGCTCCGCGAACTCACCGAGGAACAGCGGCGCCGGGCCCGGGATGTCAGGAGCCTGCGGACCGTCAGCAGCTTCGGCGGCCCGCTGCCCCA
The DNA here is from genome assembly GCF_015356865.1 of Catenulispora pinisilvae. Lineage (GTDB taxonomy): Bacteria > Actinomycetota > Actinomycetes > Streptomycetales > Catenulisporaceae > Catenulispora > Catenulispora pinisilvae. The sequence goes on along the minus strand of NZ_JAAFZA010000360.1, from coordinate 3,751 downwards.
GGTGGTCCTTTCGGCGGTGCTGGAGGAGCTGTCCCCCGTCGTGAGAAACGTCTGGGGCATGACCGAGTGTGGCAGCGTACTGAGCACCGGGTCGGACGATCCGCCAGCGCACGCCGCCCGCAGTCTCGGGCGGGTCATACCGGGCAGAGAAGTCCGGCCGCAGCCGGCCGGGCGGACGCCCCACGGCGACGTCTTCCGACTGCACGTGCGCGGACCCGCGGTCTGCCTGGCGACCGTCGGCCGCGACAGCGGACAGATCCGGTGGTCCCCGAACGAGGACGACGGCTGGCTGGACAGCGGAGACCTGGCGACCTCCGACGGGATGGGCGGGCTGCGGTTCGTCAGTCGGGCGGCCGAACGCATCGGCGATACCTGGCAGATCCCGGTGGCCGACGTCGAGGACGCGTTGCTGGCCCACCCCGGCATCGAGGACGCGGTACTCGTGCCGTGGCGGCACGCCGACGGTCGGGAGACCCCCTGCGCCGCGGTTGTCTCCTCGTCCAAGCCGGGCCTGGACGAGGTACGCGGCCACCTGGAGCGGCTCGGCTTCCACCAGTCCTGCCTGCCTACCCGGATCGAGCACGTCACCGATTTCCCTCGCACCGAACTGGGCAAAGTCCGCCGGAAGGTCTTGCTCGACCGACTCACAGGACGCGCGACAGAACCCGCCGGCTGAGGTGGCCGCAACGCCTCCGCCGCTACGCGCGTGTCGGCGGCCGCCAATCGTCGCCAAAGGACGGCCACCGGTCGGCTGCCCACTCCCTCCAGCTTCGCCAGCCCTCTGGTAGGTCGCTGATCTGCCCATTGGAAAGCTCTGCGTCGTCGGGTTCCTCGAAGAAGGCCCTCGCGTCGGCCAACTCCTGTTCGAGCATGGGAAAGGTCTCGTACGGCGCGGTCGCTTGCCGGTGGGCGACACGGGCCCGCTGGGTCGCCTCGTCCACCGGCAAGTAAGCGAGTTCGAACGAGCCGCCCGCCTCTTCCACCAAGTGACGGATCGCGTATCGCTCATTGCGTGACCAGCAGCCGAAGTCCAGGACCACGGCGTTCCCCAGCCGCAGCGCCTCAAGCGCGAGTTTCAGCAGCTGCCCCTCCAAAACGTCGCGCTTGCCGTCTGCCTCCGACTCCCCGAAGAGCGGGATCATCCACTCGTCCGGTGTGAGCCGCAGCGCGTTCAGCTTCGCGGCCAGCTGCCGGGCTCGCGTGGTCTTCCCTGCGCCCTGCAGGCCGACCGTCAGTATCAGCATCGCCATGAGCTGAGCCTTTCAGCCGGCTTTGCGCGGCGACAACGCGTTTCCGGACGGGTCCGGTGGTGCCGTCCCAGCTCAGCTCACTCAGCTCAGCCGATGGAGTAGGCGTTGGCGACGGTCTGGCTGATCGAGCCGCCGATCGCATCGGTGGCGGTCACCTTCAGCCACGGCGTGCTGCCCTTCGGCGCGCTGTTGGGCCACGCCGCCAGGTAGTGTCCGCCGCCGGTCGGGGCCACGGTGGCCGGGACCCAGGTCTTGCCCGCGTCGTAGGACACGGAGACGGTGGCGCCGGTGATCGCCGCGTGCGAGCCCTGGCCCTGGTAGGACTGGTGGCCGACGCCGAGGTCGAGCAGTTGGACCGGCAGGTGGCTGGTGTTGGAGCCGTCGGTCGAGAGCTGGTAGTTCAGCGACAGCGCCGGCAGGATCTCGCACTGCATGTTGACGAAGTTCGACGCGTAGCAGAAGTCGTCGGCCGGGAGGGTGGGCTGCTGGGCCGACCCCGGCGTGTAGCGGAAAGTGATGTCGGTGTGGGTCTTCGTGGACTGCGACATCGGCAGGCCGCTGCCGGTGGTGTCGGCGTCGTAGACCATGCGGTAAGTGCCGGGCTGGGCGGTGGTGCCGGGGAGCTCGGTGTGGGGCCAGCCGGACTGTGAGGCGACCTGGACGCCGTCGCGGTAGACGCTGAACGTCGCGGTGTAGCCGGGGCCGTTGTCGTGGGCGGCGCTGTTCGGGTCGCTGTCGGTGAACTCGGTGACGCCGAAGTCCATCAGGTCGGTGACGGGGTCCACGCAGGCGTTGCAGGCCATTCCGTTCGTGTACTGGCCGACCTGGGGCGTCAGGGGGCCGTGGCCCCAGGTGCGCCAAGTCTGGCCCGGACCCCGGTAGATGCCGAGGTCTTCGAAATCGAGCTCTGAGTCCTGGTTCGGGGCGTTCTCCACCGGCACGTAGTCGGCGGCCCAGAAGACGTCGTCGGTCGACACGCCGATGTAGTCGGTCAGACGTCCCGGCGTCGGGACGATGTAGATCATTCCGCCGCCGCCGTCCGGGCCGCTGGCCCCGATGACCCAGCCGGCCTGGTGGGCGGGGTTGGCCGCATCGGTGGCGAAGACATTGTGGGAGGTCTGGATCCGGGACAGGTCCGGCCGGTAGGTCTGGTTCGCGTCGATGTGGTCGGACGGGGGGAAGCTGAGGTCGTAGCGGTAGGGGTCGGGGCCGGCGGGTCCGGCCGCGCCGAAGTCCAGGACGCGGAAGGCGAGGGCGCCTACCCGCGCGGCCGGTTGCGGTGTCATCCAGGTGGCGCCCGAACCGCCGGTCATGACCTGGCCCGAGGCACCGGCGGCGTCGGTCCGGTCAATGGTCTCGAGGTCGCCGTCAGCGGTGGCCGGCCGGGGCGTGACGGCGCCGACCAGCGCGGTCGCGGTGCGCTCGTCGGCGGTCAGGGTGGTGGTGCCCGGGGCGGTCACGGCCAGGTCGGTCCGGGTCACGACGTGCTCGGTGGCGATGCCGTTCGCGGGGCCGGGGGTGGCGAAGACCGTGACCGCGCAGTAGTTCCCGCTGGGGACCGCGACCCGGGCGACGCCGGCCTTCAGCGGGATCGGGGCCGCGTACCGCTTCAGGTCGTCGGTGTTGAACAGGAAGGTGGTCGCCTGGGCCGACGCGCCGCCGTCCAGGCCGATGCCGTCGATCTCCAGGATGCTCAGCGGGTAGTGCGGTGTGACGGCCGCGGGGCGGGCGGCTGCCGGGGCCGCGGTGTCATACGCGGCCGGGTCATAGGCCTGACCCGAGCCGATGACCGACGCCGGGATCACGTAGGCGTGCCCGCCCACGGCCATCTGGACCGCGGGCGCCGAGCGCCCGTCCGGCGTGGTCACCGTCGTCGACGCGTGCGCCCCGGAGCCGCGCACGGTGACCCGATCGCCGTTCGGCAGGGTACTGACATGCACGGCGGAGCGGGCCGGCCCGGCTGGAGCCGTCGCCGTGCCGGCCGCCGCGGAGGCGGTTGCTGAAGCGGATGCCGCGGCAGCGGCTATGGTGGCGACCGCCAGACCGAGGGCGGCGGCACTCCGACGCGCCGAGCGACGGGTGATGCTGTTCTCTGACACTGGTTCCTCCCGTTCGTGGACACTCGACTGTCATACGAAGCCGGACCCGCGCCAGGTTGTCAGTGTGAACCGACTAGACGATGATTCCTGGGGGTTCCGGCTAGTGCGGTGGCTGGATTGGTTCACCGTGTTGGTGGTGTGGTTGCGGGTTGGACGAGAGTCGGGCACGGAGGCCGCCGGTCACGTACAGGGTTAAGGGCGTTGTGAAAAAACCGCCTGTTTTCGTCCGCCGGCTTGTGTACGCAAGGTGCGGTCGCGTGGCAGGGCGGACGAATACCGGCCGTTTTTTCACAACATGTGTGGTCGGCTCAGCCGTGCCCGGCTTGGGTGCGGGCGCTGCGGTGGTTCTGGTCCCGGCGTCGGGGGGTTGGCGCCTGGGTTGTTCGTTCTCGGGGGGTGAGT
>NZ_JAAFZA010000036.1 GCF_015356865.1 Catenulispora pinisilvae | reverse complement strand
CACCCCACCCCGCCCGCGATGGACTCGATCGCCCGCAGCGCGCCGACGGTGTCGCTGTTGCCGTGGACGTAGGCGGCGTAGGGCAGCTTCTTCGTCGCGTCGAGGCAGGGGTAATACACCTGATCGAAAAAGTGCTTCAAGGCGCCGGACATGTACCCGATGTTCGCCGGCGTCCCCACGATCACCGCATCCGCCGCCAGCACGTCCACCGCCGTCGCGGCCAGCGCTGGGCGCCGCACGACCGCCACACCCTCGATCTCCTCGTTGGTCGCGCCGGCGAGTACGGCCTCGAACATCGCCTGGAGCGTCGGGGACGGGGTGTGGTGGACGATCAGCAGCTGGGGCACGTTGTCGATCCTGCCATGACGGTCGCGGGACGGTCGCGCGACGCCCGCGCCTCTTCGAGCGCCACAACCTGTGACGCAAACCCCCCGATCGGGTGGAGTGTGGCCGTGCCGGAGCGTGCGAGGTATCTGGCGCTTCAGTTCGCTGCGATGCTGGACTACTACTGGTAGAAAGCGCCCGATCGGGGAGGTCCACAAGGTGGAACCGCTGGAGGCCGGGGATCCGCGCACTGTGGGTCCTTACGTGCTGATCGCGCGGCTGGGTTCGGGGGGCATGGGACAGGTGTTCCTGGGCCGGACCCGGGGTGGGCGCACTGTCGCGGTGAAGGTGGTCAAGGCCGAGTTGGCCGGTGACCGGGAGTTCCGGCGGCGGTTCCGGCAGGAGGTCGCGGCCGTGCGGCTGGTGTCGGGGCGGTACACGGCGGCGGTGGTGGACGCCGATCCGGACGCGCCGATGCCGTGGCTGGCGACCGCTTACGTGTCCGGGCTGACGCTGCGCTCGGTGGTCGGCGGCGGCGCGCGGCTGCCGGAGAGCTCGCTGCGGGTGCTGGCGTACGGGCTGGCCCGGGCGCTGGCCGAGATCCACGCGGCCGGGGTGGTGCACCGGGATCTGAAGCCGTCGAACGTGATGCTGGCCGTGGACGGGCCGCACGTCATCGACTTCGGCATCTCGCGGGTCATCGCGGCGGCCGACCTGACCCGGACCGACGTCGGCACCATCATCGGCTCCCCCGGGTTCATGTCGCCGGAGCAGACCCGGGGCCAGGAGCTGACCCCCGCGACCGACGTCTTCTCGCTCGGCACCGTCCTGGCCTACGCCGCCACCGGCCGCAACCCCTTCGGCGGCGGCCCGGACCACACCCTGCTCTACCGCATCGCGCACGACGAGCCGGACCTGTCCGGCCTGCCGCCCTCGCTCGCCCCGCTGATCGCGACGTGCCTGGCGAAGGATCCGGCCCAGCGGCCCAGCACCGCGCAGATCATCGGGCGGATGGCCGACACCCCCGGCGGCAACGCGTGGCTCCCGGCGGAGCTGACGGCGGCCATAGCGCAAAGCGCGGCGGAGATCCTGGACTACGAGGGCATCGCGGTGTTCCCGCAGCCGGACCACGATGCGCCGACGACGGCCGTCCCGCCGCCGGACCCGACGCTGGTGCTGCACACCTCGGCGGACCGGCCGACCGCGCTGGTCGGGGACACCGGCGAGCGGACCGGCGAGCGGACCGTGGAACGGGTCGGGATAGGGGAACCGCCGGAAGGCAAGCGGGGTGGAGGCGGCGCGGGCTGGGTCGCCGGGGTGCTCTCGGTCGCGGTGATCGCGGCGCTGGCCACGGCCCTGGTGCTGGTGTTGCGCAGCGGGAGCCACAATCCGAGTCCGCCGCCGTCGGCGTCCGTGGGCACCACCTCGAGCCAGTCCCCGCTGACCCGCTCGGTCAGCGGCACGACGTCCTCGCAGAGTTCGACGACCGCGCCGAGCCCGACCACGAGTTCCACCCCGATGCCGACGACCCCGGTGCCGACGTCCAGCACGACCAGCGGGCCGAGCCCGACGACGAGTTCCACGACGTCGACGACGCAGAGCACGTCGGCCCCGAGCACGCCGAGCAGCAGCACGAGCGCGTCGAGCGCACCGTCGTCGAGCCCGTCCTCGCCGCACAGTTCGGCGTCGCACAGCTCACCGCCGGCGTCGCCGAGTTCGAGTCACAGCTGAGAGTTCGAGTCACCGCTGATTCCAGCGGCGACCGACGCGCGGCACCACCGTTTCGTGCAGAGCGGCGACCCGCCCGCATCACAGCCCACTGATGCGGACGCCGCGGCCCCGGGCGGGATCTGTCGATCCCGTAAGCCCTACCGCATCCCGCACCGGAAAGCCGCCCACCGGGCCAGTCGGCCCCATCGCACCCGCATCCTCACGCCACGCCCACGTCTGTCCCGGCGGCCGCCGTCGCCGCCTCCGGCCAGTCCGTGCGGCGCCCCGACCGGACTTCGAACGGACATGTCAACCGCCATCCGCCGCCAACCCTCGCGAACCGACTGCGCGCCGGGCCGCGCCGGCTCCACACTTGGCGCGGCGGACCCGGGGCCGCACCCGCCTGCGGTCCCGGGTCCGCTCTGGTCCGGTCCGGCAGGATGCCGGCCGGCCGTTCGGTGCGGCGCGTCCTTGTCGCGCGCCGCGGTCTTCATAGCTCCGGCTCCCCGTCTGACGCCGCACTACGCGCCAGCCCCGTTCGCCGGGTGGTCCGGCGGCCGGCGAAGCGGCCGGCCGCCGAAGTGGTCACCCGACCCGCGTCAGATCGACCGCGGGCAGGTCCTTCAGTTCCCCGCGCGTCAGGTCCACCTGGACGCCGTAGGTGGCGTCGACCACGTTGCGGATCGGCACCGCGACTTCCTTGCGGCTCCACAGGTGTCCTTCGGCGAGCAGGATGTGCGTGACATGGTGGTCGGGCGCGGCCAGCAGGCCCTTGATGTGCCCGATGTCGCCGTCGGCGGCGTGCAGGCGCTCGTTGCGGCGCAACTGGATCTCGCCGGCCGGGACCCGGTCGTAGCTGACCATGTCCGGCTTGGCCGGGGCCCGGTAGGCGCCGCCGAGCGTGCCGCCGCCGGTGACCGGTCCGCCGGCCGGGACCGCCGGCTGCACCATCTCGGTGGCCTCGGCCGGCTCCAGCAGGTCGAAACCGGAGCCGGTACAGGACAAGATGATGGCCTCGACGCCCGCGCTGCCCACCAGCGAGACCGGGACCAGGCGCGCCGTGTGCGGATCGCGCCCGACGACGAGGTGCGTCAGTGTCTGGGTGGCCGGGTCCATGATGATCCGGTGCAGCCGGCCGCAATCTCCGTCGGCGCAGCTGACACCCGCGCCGATCGAATAGCCCGCCTTTTCGGTCATGGTGCTCATAGCAGCCTCCTCACTGCTCGCGCGGCTGTCGTCGCCGCGCCCCTGCCAGGTACCCGGTCACAGAATTCGAAACTGTGCGGCCGGGCGGCTTCTCAACAGGTGAAAAAAGCCGCGAACAACGGCCGTGCGCGGCCGCGTGAGAAACGGCCCGCAACGCCACTTGAGAAACCGCCGACACCCCCGCGTGAGAAGCAGCGCGAAAAAGCAGGGTGAAAAGCGGCGCGGCTGCCGGGTACGGCGACGGCAGCCGCGCCGGCCTCAGCGGGCGGCCTCCCGGTCCGACCACGTCTTGATCGCCAGCAGCCGCAACCGCAGCGTCTCGGTGTCCTCGGCGTCGCTCGCGCCGCCGTCCGGCGCCTCCGGCAGGCCGTCGGTCGGCACGCCGTGCGCGGTGAAGAAGCCCTCGGCGGTGCTGTGGGCCAGGGTCACGGCGACCCGCGGATTGCTCACGAAAGTGCTCTGCACGTGCTTCCACACGCCGTCCAGATAGGCCCGGTCGGCGTTGGTGAAGCGCGGCGGCGGGGGTGTGGCCGCGGCGGCGCCGACGGGGCTCCCGGCGCCCGGGTCCGCGCGGCCGCTGTCGATGAACCTGCCGATCCGGGTAGACAGGCCGCCGAACGTTCCGGCAGCCCAGGCCCGCCAGCCGGCGGGTCCGAAGAAGAACATCGCCACCAGGGCGGCGATCACAACCAGGACGATGATCACAGTGACGACCACGACGACCCTCCCGAGGCTGACCTTCGGCCGTGAACACGTGCCGTTACCCGGTTCGACCCCGGCCAATCGGCCGCGCCCGGAACCGTGTTCGAATCAGAGTTCTCAAATAGCTGGCGAGCGCGGAGTATGGAGGGATGGCGCATCCTGCCGAACGCCGTGAGCCCGCCCCCGACGTCGCGCGTGGCCGGGCCGGTTCCGACCCGCCCTTATTCGCCGGGCAGAAGGTCCTGATCGTGGACGACGACCGGCGCGGCGCGTTCGCCCTCGGCAGTGCCCTGAGTGCCCGCGGGCTCACCGTCCTGCAGGCCGCCAGCGGCCCGGACGGGGTGGCCGCGCTCCAGCACGACCCGACGATCCGCGCGGTCCTGATGGACATCGCGATGCCGGGCCTGGACGGCTACGCCACCACGGCCCGGATCCGCGAGCTGGACCAGCCCGAGCCGCCGGCCATCATCGCGGTCACGTTCGAGTCCTCGGCCGCCGACCGGGCCAAGGCGCTGGCCGCCGGGATGGACGAGCACGTGCCCAAACCCGTGGACGTGACGCGGTTGCTGGCTCTGTTGGGAGAGCTGATGAAGAGCTGACGACGAGCTGACAAAGCACCGAGCACCGAGCGCCGAGCGCCGAGTCAGGCCTGCTCCTCGGTCTCGCCGTCCTCCACCAGCACGGCGTCGCGCAGCGTGCCCAGGATCCGGGTGAGGTAGCGCGAGACCTGCATCTGCGACACCCCGAGCTCGGTGCCGATCTGACTCTGCGTCATACCGCGGAAGAAACGCATCAGCAGGATGCGCTTGTCCTTCTCCGGCAGCGCGGCCAGCAGCGGCTTGAGGGCTTCGCGGTCCACGACCCACTCGTAGGCGTCGTCGTCCCCGCCCAGCGTCTCGCCCAGGCTCGCGCCCTGCTCGTCACCGGGCACCAGCGGGCGCTCCAGCGAGGTGGCGCTGTAGGCGGCCGAGGCGTCGAAGGCCTCGACGATCTCCTCCGGCTGCGCGCCCAGGTGCTCGGCCAGCTCGGCGATCGTCGGCGAGCGGCCCAGCCGGCGCTCCAGCTGCTCGGCCGGGGCGCCGTGCAGGGCCAGGCTCAGCTCCTGCATACGGCGCGGGACGTGCACGTCCCAGGTGGAGTCGCGGAAGTAGCGCTTGATCTCGCCGGCGACCATCGGCGTCAGGTAGCCCAGGAAGGCGGTGCCGCGCGCCGGGTCGAAGTTGTCGACCGCCTTGATCAGCGCCAGGTACGCGACCTGCTCCAGGTCCTCGGCGGTGTCGGCCGGGACGCTGAAGCGCGAGGCGACGTAGCGCGCGTAGTTCATGTGCTCGGCGATCAGCTCGTCGCGCATCGTGCGGCGGCGCGCGCTGTCCGGCTCGCAGGCCGCGAGCTGTTCGAACCGGCGGTGGATCTGCGCGCGGTGCTCGGCGCGGTCCTTCGGCACGCCGCCGAGCCGCGGCGAGGGGATGCTCGGCAGCGGGAGGTCCGAGTCCTGGTCGGGCAGCTGGCGGTCGGGACGCACGGCGCGCGAGGCGGGCACGGCGCTGTGGTGAGGCGGCTGCACCGGCTCACCGTCGCGTTCCGGCCCGCGTTCAGACCCGCGTTCAGACCCGCCGCGGCCGGACGACGAGGCCGGACCGGGACTGGTCCCCCGAGTGCTCACCGCACCCCCGCCCGGGCCGGGCCGCCGGGCCCTGGCCCGCCGGCGCCCGCCGCGCGCTTGACGATGTCCACCCGCACCCGGCCCTCCTCCTCGGCCCACTGCAGGTCGTCGACCAGCGCCGCGAGCAGCGACCAGCCGAAGCCGCCGACCTGCGGCTTGGAGCCGGGCCGGGCCTCGGCCGAGACGGTGAGCGCCAGGCCCGCCGGGCCGAGCCGGAAGACGCAGTCCAGCTCCTCGCCGATCACGTCGACCTCGTCGGGTAACAGCAGCAGCCCGCACGCCTCGTCGACGGCCAGCCGCCAGTCGCCCATCTCGGCCATCGAGAACCCGGCGCGCACGCCGAGGTGCCCGGCGGCCGACCGGACCAGGACCACGTAGTCACGCTCGGCGGGGATGCTCAGCGTCACCGGGACGCGACCGTCCGCAGTCGCGTCGGCACTCACGCCCGCACCGGACGAACGGACCCCGGCGACACCCGGACCGACGGCGTCCTCGCCACCCACTCCGCTCACGCGCTCCATACGTCCTGCTCCCCTTTCCATGGCGGCCGCTGAGTGCCCGCCCCAGCCGGGACCGCGGCCCGCGGCCCGAGTCGGCACCATACGGCTTTTCCGCCGTCGTCCTCGACCGCGACCCCCCAGGCCTGCGCCAACTGCACCACGATCGCCAGTCCCTGACCACCGTAGCCGCGTTCGGCCGGCGGGATCAGCCGCGGCAGGCCGGGGCCGCGGTCGTGGACCCTCACGGTCAGCGCGCCGTCGCGCAGTTCCAGCGTGAGCCGCATCTCAGTCCCGGCGTGTCGGACCGCGTTCGTGACAAGCTCGCTGACCACGAGCGCGGCGTCGGCGACGAAGTCGGCGACGTGCCAGCGCCGGCAGGTCTCGGTCAGGAAGGCCCGGGCCCGGGCCGGCGCCGAGGGTCCCGGGGCCAGGTCGGTCTGGGCCCTGCGGCGCGAGGTCATCGCGCCAGATTCCCAGCCGTGAGCCGACCCGATATCGTCGGTAGCGATCCGGGATCACGCGGGCTGGGTGGGAAAACAGGAGGCGTCATGGCGGTCGAGGGCTTCTCGGTCGAGGTCGACAACGACCCGGACCGGGGCGGAGCCGCCGCGGTCACCGGGGACGGCAAGGGTGCGGCGGCGGTCACGGTCACCGTGGCCGGCGACGTGGACCTGGCCGCGGCGGACACGCTGTGGAGCGTGCTGGATGAGTACGTGCGCCCCGGGGCGCACGTGGTCGTCGACTGCTCGCGGGTGGCCTTCCTGGACTCGATGGGCCTGCGCACGCTGATCCGGGCCCAGCACAAGGCCGCCGCCGCGGACGCGCGCCTGACCCTGGCCGCGCCGTCGGAGGCGGTGCTGCGGGTGCTCCAGCTGGCCGGCGTCGCCGACTTGTTCGTCCTGGACATCAGCGGGGACATCAGCGGGAGCGGCAGCGGACGCTGACCATCGGTCATCGCCACCCCTTCCTCGCGTCCGGTCCGACAGGCCACCGCGAACACCGCTACCCGCTCCACCGAATCCAAACTCGATCCACTCTCGGTGACGTGGGGCACGCGGGGCGGCGGTGCGCCGTCGCGAGCCGTCGGCCGACAGGCGGCGCCGCGCCTATTGTCAGGTATCCGACGTGCGAAAAGCATAGCCCGGGGGCGGGAAAGTCCCTAAGAGGTCATGCGGCGTCCAGGAAAGCCAGGACGGCCAGCACCCGCCGGTTGCCGTCCAGGTCCGGCAGCAGGCCGAGTTTGGCGAAGATGGTGTTGATGTGCTTGCTGACCGCCTTCTCGGTGATCACCAGGCGGGCGGCGATCCCGGCGTTGGCGTGGCCCTCGGCCATCGCGGCCAGCACTTCGCGCTCGCGCGGGGTCAGTGAGCTGAGCCGTTCGTCGCGCGAGCGCCGGGCCAGCAGCTGCGCGATGACCTCGGGGTCCATCGTGGTGCCGCCGCCGGCGACGGTCCGCACCGCGTCCACGAACGAACGCACGTTCGAAACCCGGTCCTTCAGCAGATAGCCGACCGCGCCGGTGCTGTCGGACAGCAGTTCGCGGGCGTAAAGCGGCTCGACATGCTGCGACAGGATCAGCACCGGCAGGCCGGGGACCCGGCGCCGGGCTTCCAGCGTGGCGGCCAGGCCCTCGTTCTTGAACGTCGGCGGCAGGCGGACGTCGGCCACCGCGACGTCCGGACGCTCGGTGAGCAGCGCGTCCAGCAGGTCCGGGCCGGTCTCGACGGCCGCGACGACCTCGAAGTCGTGCGCCGACAACAGCCGGACCAGACCGTCCCGCAGGAGGGCCTGGTCCTCGGCCAGTACTACGCGCATCAAGGCTTCCTCACTCGCACGGCACCTCCAGCGTCACCATCGTCGGCCCCCCGGCCGGACTGTCGAGGGCCAGCGTCCCGTCGAACGCCGCCAGCCGCCGCCGCACCCCGGCCAGCCCCTCGCCGCCGGCGACGTCCGCACCGCCGGAGCCATCGTCCCAGACCTCGGCGATCACCCGGGCCTCGCGCCGATACACGTCGATCCGCCCCCGCGCGGCGCCACTGTGTTTCAGCACGTTCGCCAAGGCCTCGGCGATCCCGAAGTAGAGGGCTGACTCGCGCGGCGCCGGCAGCCGCTCCGTCAGGTCACTGCGAACCTCGACCGGGATCGGCGAGGCGTAGGCCAGCGCCCGCAGCGCGTCCCCCAGGCCCCGCTCGGCCAGCACCGGCGGCAGGATGCCGCGGACCAGCGAGCGCAGTTCGGCCAGCGCCGCGCCGCTGTGCTCGCGGGCCTCGGCCAGCAGCGCGATGGCCTCCTCGGGGTTCTCCCGGATCAGGTCCTCGGCCATGCCCAGGCTCAGCCCGACCGCGGCCAGCCGGGCCTGCGCACCGTCGTGCAGGTCCCGCTCGATGCGGCGCATCTCGGACTCGGCGTCGTCGCTGACCCGCTCCCGGGTCACGGTCAGGGTGCTGATCCGCTCGCCGACGTCGGTGGAGTCCAGCAGCAGTTGGGAGTACTGGGCCTGGGCCCGGATCAGCGTGGGGCCGACGAACGGCGCCAGCGCGAGCGCCACGATCCCGATGCCGAACCCGAACGGCCAGAACGCGCTGTCGCCCAGCACCAGCCCGGGCACCGCGAACACCCCGACCACGCCCCAGCCGACCAGGGTCAGCGGCAGCAGGCCCAGCACCAGCCCGACAGCGGTGTTGGTGACCAGCCAGAGCAGGTCCCGCCAGGTCGCCGGGTCGCCGAGCAGCCAGCGGACCCGGCCGCGGCCGGCCCGGGGCAGGTACGGCTCGTCGATCACGACGCCGCTCCAGCTCCGCGCGATCCCGCGCTGCCAGTTCGCCAAGGCGCGCACCGCGCCGCCGATCACCGGCGGCACCAGCATCCCGCCGCCGATCGGCATCAGGCCCAGGGTCAGCACCGTGGCGACCACCAGCGGGACCCCCGCCAGCAGCGACACCAGGGCCAGCACCAGACCCCGGCCGGCCGCCAGGGCGGTCGAGGCACCGCGCCCGCGCCACTCGGCGGCGTCACCCCCGAACTCCCGCGGCAGCCAGGCCATCAGATCCGTCCCTTCCTCGTCCGCCATTATGGTGATCAGCCGTTGATCGCGGCCAGCGCGGAGACCCGCATGGCCCGCCGAGCCGCCCCCAGGCAGGCCGCGAAGGTCAGCACGATGATGCCGGCGCCCACCGCGAGGAACACCCCGAGGCCCTGGTCCGGCAGGAAGTCGCCGGTCCTGGCGTAGCTGAACGGGATCACCCCGACCAGCGCCGCGAGCGTGCCGAACACCAGCCCGGCGACCAGGATCGCGCAGGTCTCCCAGCTCAGCGCGCGCCGGACCTCGCCGGGGGTGACGCCGATGAGGCGCCGCTGGCCGAACTCGCGGCGGCGGTGCAGGGTGCTGGAGACCGCGATGTTCGCCACGACCACCGCCGCGAACAGCGCGATCATGCCGGTCACCAGGAAGCTCAGCGTCTGCACGCCCTTGTCGTCGGCCGTGACGACGGTGTGCAGGGCCCGGTTGGCGTCGTCCTGGATGAACTGCTCATACAGCGCGCCGTTGGCCAGCGACACGAACAGGATCACCGGCATCAGCACGCCGGCCGCCGGCCGCGAGTGCCGCCGCAGTTCGGCCTCGGCGAGGTAGCCGCCGCTGCGCCGCATCAGCGGGCCCAGTGCCGCGGCGGTGATCCGGATCAGCACCGGGGCCAGCAGCGCCAGCCCGATGCCGGTGAGGATGCAGGCCTGGCCGGCGATCTCCATGGTGTCGTAACCCTCGTTCTTCATCAGGGTCGCGGTCATCACGGCGTCGTCCAGGCCGAGCAGGATCAGCACCACCGCGCCGATCTTGCGCTTGCGCGACATCCCGGCGTCCTCGGTGGCGGCGGCGACCAGCGAGGCCGCCGTGCTCTGCTTCGCCGCGCGGCGCCCGGTCGCGACCGCGGCCACCAGGGCCGCCACCACGATGTCGCCGAGCCCCATGGTCAAGGTGGTGGCGCCGAACTTGAAGTCGACGCCGTGCGAGACCTGGTGGGAGGACTTCAGCATGGCCAGCATGCCGTGGCCCACGCCCAGTCCGGCCGGGACCGCCGGGATCGCCGCGGCGACCAGCAGGATCGCGGTCTCGACCATGATCATGCGGCGGATCTGCCGGGGCAGCGCGCCGGCCGCCTTGAGCAGCGCGATCTCCTTCTCCCGCTGCTGCACCGTCAGGCTGAGGGTGGCGGCGGTGCCGAAGGCGATGATCAGCGCGCCCCAGCCGCCGATCACCAGGGCCGTGGTTTGCAGGGCCGAGCGGTCGTCCTTCGACACGCCCGGCGCGCTGCCGGTCTCGTAGAGGGCGGCGAAGCCGGTGAGGATCGCGCCGCCGAGGAACAGGTTCAGGAACGAGGCGAGGTACGCCGCGCGGCGGTGCCGCAGATTGCTCAGGCTCACGGTGCGCATGTCAGGCCGCCGATCCGGTGTAGTGGGAGTCGGTCCGGCCGGCCGGGTACGAGTGCTGACCCGTGGCGCCGTGTCCCGCGGCGCTGTGTCCGGCGTCGTGTCCGGTGGCGCCGCTGCCACCACCGCTATCGGTGCCGGTGCCGGACTGCCGGAACGCGGCCATCCGCGCCGCGACCCCCGTGGCCTGCGGCGCCCGCATCTCCTCGACGATCCGGCCGTCGGCCAGGAACAGGACCCGGTCGGCATAGGCGGCGGCGACCGGGTCGTGCGTCACCATCACCACGGTCTGCCCGAACTCCCGCACCGACTCGCCCAGCAGCATCAGCACCTCGGCCGCGCGCGCCGAGTCCAGCGCGCCGGTCGGCTCGTCCGCGAACAGCAGCGCCGGCCGGTTGACGATGGCCCGGGCGATCGCCACCCGCTGCTGCTGGCCGCCGGACAGCTCGGCCGGGCGGTGGTTCAGCCGGTCGGCCAGCCCGACCCGCTCCAGCAGGGCCCTCGCCCGCCGCTTGTCCACGGCGGTCCCGGCGATCCGGGCCGGCAGCAGCACGTTCTGCCAGACGGTCAGCGTCGGCAGCAGATTGAAGGCCTGGAACACGAAGCCGATGCGGCCCCGGCGGAACCGCGTGGCGGCGGTCTCGTCGGAGGTGTCCAGTTCCTGGCCGCCGATCACGATCCGGCCGGAGTCCGCGCGCTCCAGGCCGGAGGCGCAGTTCAGCAGGGTGCTCTTGCCCGAGCCGGAAGGGCCCATCACGGCGGTGAAGGTGCCGTAGGGCAGGCCCAGGCTCACCTGGTCCAGGGCGGCGACCTTCACCTGGTCGCCGAACGTCTTGCTCACCGATTCCAGACGCAGCGCGTCTTCCATGGCTGTCATGTGATCCAGACTCGCCCGTCGCCGGCCCGGAATCAGGGGTGCTAGTACCAGTCTTCGGAGGGGACTTCGGGCCCGCCGGGATGATCATTGCGTCAGCTGATGATTGCGGCATCAGACACTTCTCGGACCTATCCCATCACCGCCGCCCAAGATGTGAAGATGTGCCACATGCCACACACCCCCGGCACCCACGGCAGCTGTCACCGCGCCCCCACTCGGCGCGCGAACATCACGGCCGGACGCGTCACCGCCTTGCTCCTGCTCGCCCCGGCGATCGGGATGTTCTTCGGCGGCGCGGTGTTCGCGGTGGTGTGCGCGGGGGCCGCGTCGCTGGCCGCGCTGCGGGTGCGGCCGGCCGGGCTGTGGTGGGTGCTGCCGCTGGCGCCGGTGGCGATCTGGGCGGTGTGCGTGGGGCGCGAGGTGTTCGACGCCTCCGGCGGGACCAGCAAGCAGGCGGTCGCGGTGGCGCACGGGATGATCGACGCCTTCCCGGCGATGATGGTGACGCTGCTGGCCACGGCCGCCGTCGCGGCGTTACGCCGGACGCTCCGCCGGAGGTCCGCCGGTGCCTGAGTACGGATCGCCCGAGTACGGATCGCCCGACGGATCGCCCGAGTACGGATCCGGGCCCGGCCGCCGGCCCCGGCAGCAGCCGCGGTTCCAGCCGCCCTACGATCTGTCCCCGCGCGCGCCGGGTTCCCGTCCGCAGGACGACCTGCGCTACTGGTCGCCGCGCCCGCAGCAGGCGCCGCCGCGCCCTCCCGGGCCGCCGCGTCCCGAACGGCCCGGAGGGCCCGGAGGGCCCGAGCGCCGCCAGCCGCGCCGCCGCCGCGCGATCATCACCGCCCGCGCGCTGGCCTGCACCGCCTCCGCCGCGATCGTCCTGGCCAGCGCCGCGACCTGGGCCGCCTACCACAACCTGACCTCGGGCCTGCTCACCTCCGACGCGATCAACCAGATCCGCTCCGGGGAGAAGGGCTACGTCGCTCCGCACCTGGACGGCTCGGTCAACCTCTTGCTGATCGGCCTGGACTCCCGCAAGGATATGAACGGTAATGACCTGCCGACCGACTTCGTGGAGTCCGAACTGCATGCCGGCTCCTCGGACATCGGCGGCTACAACACCAACGTCCTAATCTTCCTGCACATCCCGGCCGACGGCGGCCGGGTCACCGCGTTCTCCATCGCCCGCGACGACTACGTCGAGGAGCCCGGCGGCACCTCGGCCGTCGGCGACCTCCCGGACCTGGGGATGCACAAGATCAAGGAGGCGTACGGCCGGGCCAAGGCGATCGCGGTGGACCGGCTGAAGGCCTCCGGGATGACCGACCAGGCGCAGATCGAGAAGATCAGCCGCGAGGTGGGCCGGGAGTCGACGATCCGGGCCGTGCAGCTGCTCACCGGCGAGCACGTGGACCACCTGGCCGAGATCAACCTGCTGGGCTTCTACGACGTGGCCAAGGCCGTGGGCCCGATCGAGGTCTGCCTGAACCGCCCGGTGGACGACCCGATCGAGGACGGCGCGGGCACCGGGCTGAAGCTGCCGGCCGGGCACTCGACGCTGGACGCCGCCACCGCGCTGCAATTCGTGCGCCAGCGCTTCCACCTGCTGCGCGGCGACTTCGACCGGAACCGGCGGCAGCAGGCGTTCCTGGCGTCGGTGATGTACAAGCTCAAGTCCGAGGGCGTGATCGGCGACCTGGGCAAGATGCAGTCGTTGTTCGACGTCGTGAAGAAGGACGTCGTGATCGACGACAACTGGGACGTGCTGGACTTCGCCTCCCGCGCGCAGAACCTGACCAGCGGGAACGCCGAGTTCCGGGAGCTGCCGATCACCGGGCAGCCGGTGCTGCCCGGCGACGGGTCGGTCAACACGGTGAACCCGTTGCAGATCCGGCAGATCGTGATGACCGGGTTCGGGGACGCGAAGGAGTTCGCGAACGAGATGGCGCAGGACGCCGAGAGCGGGGATTCGGCGGACGCGTTGGGGCCGCGCAGTCTCTCCGATCCGAGTGGCGGGCTCGGGACGGGGCCGGCGGTTCTGCCGGATCAGGCGGGTTCGGGTTCGGGATCGGGATCGGGATCGGGATCGGGCCAGTCCGGCCAGGGGATGTCTTCGGATCTGGCAGGTCAGTCGGGGTCGGGTGTGTCGTCTGCCCTTCCCCCACTTCCGGACGCCCGCGGCGCGGGCACCGGCATGCGGCCGGCGGCGATCGCGCCGCCGGACACGAACACCGTGGTCGACCTCTACAACGGCACCGCCAAGAACGGCCTGGCCACCACGGTCGGCGACTGGCTGTCGGCGTCGGGCTGGCCGGTGGACAAGACCGCCGGCGCGGCGTCCCAGAACCACACCACGATCTTCTACGGCAAGGGCGCGGAGAAGGCCGCCGGACAGCTCGCGACCACGCTCGGTGTCCAGGCCGTCCCGGCCCCCTCGGCACGCACCGCGGCCGGACATGTGCTGATCAGACTCGGCGCCGACTACACTCCGCCCGGTGACCCGCAGCCCGCGGCACCCGGCGACGGGACCGGATCCGGATCCGGTTCCACGGACCCGGCGAACCCGGATCCGTCCGGAACCCAGGATCCGGCGAACTCGCCCGGCATCGCCATGGACAACGGGATCACGTGCGTGAACTGACCGTGTGAACCGACTGCGTGAACTGACCGTGTGAACCGACCGATCGCCCCGGCCCCGCCGTGGCGGCCGACGAACGGAGAGCCCGATGGACCTGCCCAAGCACATGCACTACGAGCACATACCGCATCCGCACATCACCGCCCGGCACGCCGTGGGCCCGGTCAAGGTCGCCGACCAGCACCGCACCGACAACACCTTCACCCGGTTCAACACCAAGGCCGCGCTGCTGATCACCAAGGCCGTGGGCTCGATGTGGTGCGCGTACCTGTTCGCCGCCTTCGACCTGATCAGCCTGCCGTCGGCGATCAGGGGCGGGGCCTCGACGATCGTGGCCTGGGTCGCGCAGACCTTCCTCCAGCTGGTGCTGCTGTCGGTGATCATGGTGGGACAGAACGTGCAGGCCGCGGCCGCCGACGCGCGCAGCGAGGCGACTTACCACGACGCCAGCGCCACACTGCACGAGACCGCGCAGCTCCAGGAGCACCTGGCGGCGCAGGACGCCCTTCTGACCCGGATCGCGGCGCACCTCGGGCTGGACCCGGTCCCGGTGATCGACACCGCGGCGTTCGAGGGCGACGGCAACGGTTCTGCCGCGACCGGTACTACGGATTCCGATGGCGGTAGTGCCGGCGCCAATGGCGGCGGCTCGGGGGCGTAGGCCTCATTCGGCCCGCAGCGCTTGCAGGACGCCGATCCGCACAGCGCGCCGGGCCGGTGCCACCGCGGCCAGCAGCCCGGTGACGAACGCCGCCGGCACCACGACCGCCAGCAACGGGACCGGGATCGAGGGCGGTCCGGGCAGGTGGCCGTTCAGCACGGCGCGGGCCAGCAACCAGCCGATCGGCAGGCCGAGCAGGACGCCGGCGGCGGTCCCGGTCGCCACGGTGACCAACGCCTCGCCGCGAATCAGAGTACGGATATGACTCGCCTCGGCCCCGACCGCGCGGAGCAGGCCGATCTCCCGGGTGCGTTCCAGGACGCTCAACGCCAGGCTGGTGAGCACGGCCAGGATGCCGATCAGCAGGCTCAGCGCGAGCAGCGCGGTCATGATCGTGGCCAGGAGTTGGAAGCCCTGGGCGGCGCGGACGGCGAAGCTGGCGCGGTCGTCGAGAGCGGCCTGCGGATAGCCGGCGAGGACCGCTGCGACGCCCTGACGGGCCGGACCGGTCTGGCCCGGCTCGGTGCGGATCAGGATCTCATCAAGGCCCTGATCCTGCGGCGGATACTCCCTCAGGTAGTCGGATTCGGGGATCAGGAAGGCGCCGAGAACCTGCTCGTTGTCGTAGAGGGCGACGATGCGGACCGGGCGGGTGCCGCCGATCGGGGACGTGATCGGGATCCGCTGGCCGAGGTGCCAGCCGTCGCGCTGGGCGGCGAGGGCGTTGACGGCCATGGTGTCAGGGGCGGCCAGGTCGGCGAGCCGGCCCGCGGTGACGCCCGGGTCGACGTCGGCGGACAGGGTCGCCGGGTCCACGCCGCAGGCTTTCTCGGAGTCGCCGGGCGCCTTGAAGATGCCGCAGGACAGGCCGGTCGCGTGGGCCACGCCGGGCAGCGCCGCGAGGCGCCGGGCCGCACCCGGGTCGAGGGTGGCGCCGGAGCCGGGCGTGGTCGAGGCGACGAGCTCGGCGTGCAGGGAGCGGCGGACGTCCAGTTCGCTGTTGGAGACCAGCGAGGCCGCCATCGCCGCGACGATGGACACCGTCGCCACGGCCACGGCCAGAGTGCCGGCGGTACCGGCCACGCGGCGCGGCTCGCGGGTCATCTGGCGCCCGGCCAGGCGTCCACAGAACCCTGATACCGAGGCCACGAGGGCGCGCGGCCCGGCGGTCAGCGGCCGCACCAACGCCGGAGCGGCCAGCCCCACGCCGAACAGAATCAGGATGCTGCCCAACCCGGCCGGCGCGACGCCCTGGGCCCCGGCCGCCAACGCGGCGCCGCCGAGCACCGCCGGCACCGAGATCACGCGCCGCCACCAGGACAGCCGGCTGTTCTGATCCCCGGTGGCGACGGCGCTCAGCGCGGCCAGCGGCCGGGAGCGGGAAGCGCGCCGGGCGGCCGAGGCGGCGGCCACGATCGAGATGCCGGGGCCGACGACGAAGCACAGGACGACGGTGCGCGCCGCGATGACAGTCGGGCCGGCGGGCAACGGCAGCCCGAAATGGTCGAAGCCCCAGCGCAGCCCGACGGTCACCGCGAGCCCGATCGGCAGCCCGACCAGCGCGCCGACCAGCCCGGTCAGCGACGCCTCGGCGAGCACCAGGCGCGCCAGTTGCAGCCGGCCGGCACCGACGCAGCGCAGAAGCGCGAGTTCGCGGGTGCGCTGCGCGACCGTCACGGCGAAGATGTTCGCGATCAGCAGCGCCGCGACCACCACCGACACCACCGCGAAGACCTGGAGCACCGCGCCGATGGTCGAGGTCACCGACCCCACCTGCGTGACGAGCTGCGCCGCCTGCTGCGCGCCGGTACGGACCGTGTAGTCGCCGCCGACGGCCTTGGTGATGCGGGCCTGCAACACGGTCGGATCGATGCCGCCCGCGCCCACCGCCTCGACCGCCGCGACGGTGTCCCCACTGCCGAGCACCGTGCCGGCCGTCGCCTGATCGAAGCCGACGACGCTGAGCCCGGCGATGTTCTGCGCACCGCCGAACCCGACGGTCCCGGTGACGCTGAAGGCCCGCACGCCGCCGGCCAGCGCCACGTGCAGCGTGCTGCCGGCGGCGAGATGGAGGCTCTGCGCGGTGCCGGCGTCGACGACGGCTTCATCAGGACCCTGAGGCCAGCTGCCGGATTGCAAGTTCACCAGGCGCAGGCGCGGATCAGCGGGAATCGACAGACCGAGGCCACCGAGGCCGGAGGTGGGGTGGCCGTGCTGGTCCAGGGGCATGGCGTAGCCCTCGACGATGCCCTCGGCGGCCACCACGCCGGGCACCGCCCGCACCTTCGACACCAGGGACACGGGCAACGTCGGCGCCCCGGTCAGCACCGAACCGCCGAAGCCGCGTGCGTCGGTCACGACTGCGGAGACGCCTGCGGTCGCGGCATCGGCCTGCTGCTTGATACCGGCGTTGACGGTGTCGGTGAGGATGTAGCTCGACGCGAGGAAAGCGACGGCCGCGGCCACCGCGCCGGCGGTCGCCAAGCCGCGCGCCTTGCGGGCGGCGACGCCTCTGCGCAGGACGGTGACGATGCGCATCAACGGCTCACACTCTCAGTAGCATCAGTACTCTGATTTGTGTTCTCATCCCCGTCCAACTCGTCCAACCGCCGCAGCACCTCAGCCCCCGAAGGCTCCGCGACGTCGTCCACCACCCGGCCGTCGGCGAGCAGCAGCACCCGGTCGGTGCGCGCGGCGGCGGCCGGGTCGTGGGTGACCATCACCACCGTCTGGCCCAGCTCGTCGACGCTGCGCCGCAGCAGGTCCAGCAGTTCGCGGCCGGTGCGCCGGTCCAGGTTGCCGGTGGGCTCGTCGGCGAAGACCACGTCCGGGCCGGTGATCAGGGCCCGGGCCATCGCGACGCGCTGGGCCTGGCCGCCGGAGAGCTGCGCGGGCCGGTGTTCCAGGCGGTCGGCCAGGCCGAGAAGGGTGACCACCGCGTCGAAGTGCTCTGGGTCGGGGCGGCGGCCGGTGAGTTCCAGCGGCAGGACGATGTTCTCTCCGGCGGTGAGGGTCGGCAGCAGGTTGAACGCCTGGAACACGAAACCGATCCGCTCGCGCCGCAGCCGGGTCAGCGCGCGCTCCGGCAGGGCCGTGATCTCGGTGTCGCCGATGCGCACCGTCCCGGCGTCCACGGTGTCCAGCCCCGACAGGCAGTGCAGCAGCGTGGACTTGCCCGATCCCGAAGGGCCCATCACCGCGGTGAAGGTGCCCTTCGGGATCGCGACGTCCACGCCGCGCAGTGCGGGCACGCGGTTCGGCTCGGCGCCGTAGCTCTTGGCGAGGCCGGTAGCAGCGATCATCGTCATACCTAGAAAGCCTAGGCTTTAGGAACCCTAGGTATCAACCCCGAGGCTTCTCAGCGAGCAGACACCGCACCAGCGCGGCGCCGCCCAACACCGCGATGACCCCGCACACTCCGTTCCAACCGAACGCCGAGTAGGCCCGCACTCCGAGCCACGACCCGGCGCTCCCGCCGAGAAACGCGCACGTCATATACGCCGTGTTCAACCGGGCCCGCTCCCGCGGCCGCAGCGCGAAGATCCGGGCCTGATTCGCGACCTGCCCCGACTGCATCGCGACGTCCAACGCGAGCATCCCCGCCGCCAGCCCCACCAGCCCGAGCACCCCGCCGACCGTGCCGAGCAGCAGCACGGCCGCGGCCGCCAACACCCCGAGCAGGCAACGCAGATTCACCGCGTCCGGCCCGAGCCGATCGGTGGCCCGGCCGGCCCGCGGCGTCGCGAACATGCTCCCGGCGCCGACCAACGCCAGCAGCCCGACCGCCGGCGTGCCGAGGTGGTACGTCGGGCCCGTGACGTGCAAAGCCAACGCCGTCCAAGCCGCGCTGAAGCCCGCGAACACCAGCACCTGGTACTGGCACGAACGCCGCAGCAACGGCTCCGCGCGCAACAACCGCACCGACGCGGCCAGCAACGCCGGATACCGCTCGCCGGTACTCGGCGTCGTCACCGGCATCAACACGGCCAACGCCACCGACAACACCAGCACCGCGACAGCCGCGACCAAATACGGCGCCCGCCACCCGAGCCACTGGCCGAGCGTCCCGGAGAACGTGCGGGCCAAAAGGATCCCGCCGATCAGCCCGGACAACAGAGTCCCGGTCACCTCACCGCGCCGCTCCGGCTCGGCCAGCCCGGCCGCCATCGGTATCAGGATCTGCGGGACGACCGTCGTCACCCCGATCAGGGTGCTGGCGACCACCATCGCCGGCAGTGCATCGGCCGTACCGGCCAGGACCAGCCCGACCGCGGTCATCAGCAACAACACCGTGACCAGCCGCCGATGCCGGACCCGGTCCCCGAGCGGCACCAGCAGGAAGATCCCGGCCGCGTACCCGAGTTGGGCACAGGTCGTGACCAGAGCGGCAGAGCTCTTACTCACCTTCAGCCCGTCGGCGATCAGTGGACTGATGGCCTGCGGAAAGTAGATGTTCGCGACGGCCACCCCGCACGCGATCGAGAGCAGCAACGTCAACGGCCGGCTCAGCGCCGGTTTCAGAGCGGGGGCAGGGGATGCGACAAGTGCGGACAAGAGGGCACCTCACAGGACCGGAACCGGTTTAACTGGTTCCATCAAAGTACACCAGTCAAACCGGTTCCGCAGTAAGCTGGACCCGTGACCACCGCAGAACCAGACCCCGTCTTCCGGACCGGCTCCGGCCGCCTGTGCCTGGACTTCATTCGAACCCTGCGATGGCGCGACACACCCCAGGCGCTCGAAGAACTCACCACCCCCGAGGCCCTAGCGGCCTGGGTACGCCAACTCGGGCCCTACGACCCCGACCAACCGATCGCCACGCCGACAGCCCGCACCCTCGCCACGGCGCAAGAAACCCGGGAAGCCGTCCACGCTCTATTGGCAGCCGCGCGCACGACCACCCCCGCAGACTGCCCGTCGGCCGCCCGCCGCCTGCTCAACAAGGTCGCATCCGGCCCGACCCCGCACCCCGTCCTCGACGAAAGCGGCACCCTGACCCACACCGCCGCCGACCCGATCACCGCCGCCCTGGCCGCGATCGCCCGCGACGCCCTCGACCTGGCGACGTCGCCACTGCTCCCCCGCGTCCGCGACTGCGCCAACCCGGCCTGCGGCGCCTGGTTCCTCGACACCTCCCGCCCCGGAACCCGCCGCTGGTGCTCGATGGACCGCTGCGGCAACCAGGCCAAGAAGAACACCTGGCGGGCCAGGCACCCGGAGCACAGCTGAGGTCCCTACATCGGATCCCTACAACGGATGCGGCACCAAAGCGATCCGCCCCGGATCGAACACCCCGCGGCTCGTCGTCTTCGGCCCGACCCGGATCACCGTGTACAGGAACCGCAGCACCTCGGCCCGGCGGCGCAACGGCACCCGCGGCCAATCCAAACCAGCGTCCGGGCCGGTCACGATCCCGTCCACCGCCGAGGCCGAGCGAACCACCACCCCGCCGTGGATATCGCCGAAGGCCGCGTGCTCGACATCGCCGGGCCGCACCTCGGGACGGCGGTTGCCGACCATCGGCAGCGCGGCGACGCGGTCGGCGTCCCACTCCTGCAGGATCCGCACCGCGTCCTGCTGCACATGCACCTCGAACGACGTCGCCCCGATCGAGCGCGCGCACTCCTCCGGCGGGCGGTTGCGTGTCGAGGCGCACGCGTACATGCGGTAGCCGCCGACGACCGAGCCGACCATGCTGTGCCCGCAAGCCATGCACTCGACCAAGCCGGTGAGCAGGTACCCCGAGCGCTCACTACCGTTGCGCGCCCCGTTGGACCGGGGCGCGTGGTCGGCACGCAGCGTGCGCACCCGTTCCCACTCCTCGACGCTGATGCACGGCTCCCACGCCCCGAGCAGATAGCCGCCGTCGTCGGCGCGGACCTGGCCGCGGAAGACGCGGATGCCGGCGTAGCGCGGGGCGTCCAGGATGCGGCCGACGCCGCCCACCGTCCACGCCGAGCCCAGCGCGGTGGGCACGTTGCGATCGTTCAAGTCGAAGGCGATCGCGCGCAGCGTCTCGCCTTCGAGGAAGCGTGAGAAGACCTCGCGGACCACCTTGGACTCGGCCGGGACCACGGCGCCCATGCCCGACTCGTAGCCGAAGGCGCGGCGGCCGCCGCCGTGCGGCCGGCCGGCCAGCGCGGCGCCGCGGTGCGCGGCCCGGGACGCCCGCGAGACGGCCTGCGCGGAGCGCCAGGCGGCGCTCGCGCGGTCGGTCATCGTCCGGCGCTGCGCCGGGTCGGCCAGGTTCCACTCGTCGCCGACGCTGTGCAGCCTGATCCCGTTGCGCTCGCAGGCGTTCAGCAGCCGCACCAGGTCGTGCGCCCGGTGCCGGAGCAGCGAGCCGGGCGCGTACAGGATCAGGTCGTCGACCTTCCTGCGCTCCACGGCGGCCAGCGTCGCGATCCACCCCGGCTTGACGCCCTTGGCCTTCCACACCGTGCGCACGGCGTCGGCCTGCACCGCCGAGGGAGCCACCGTCAGCCGCAGCGCCCGCGCGTACTCGCGGCACCTGAGCTCGCGGACGTCGACAGTGCTCTGATCATCGTCGTCGATGTGCGGTACGCAGCAGTAGATACCCACCGCGGAGTTCGGTTCTCGCATGTCAACCACACCGTGAATCTACTACGCGCCATAGGAGATGGGGAGTCTCAACCGAGGAGAACCGAGGTCACAGCTTGTTAACGTGAACGATGCGGGCCCTGTCGGTCACATCGAGTGAAACCGGCCGGGCACGCACGCGCACAACAAGATGGAGCCGGCGCCTCAGCGAGCTCGACGGCGATTTCCCAATGGAAACAGCCTATCTCGCGCAGCACTTTACACCCCGTGAGTAAGTCGTATGTAGCCTCTCACGCGCGACTCTTTGACCTGCGGCGCGCTTTCTGAAGAAATCGTGAAGGGCGGTCGCGGATATTGCCTTACACGTGGTCGAAGCCGGTTTCAGCTGCCGCGCACACGCATTCCGGAGAACCGGCGCCCCGGGCGCGGGGAATCCGGGTCCAGCCAGCCCACGAGATCGTCGATCACCGCCGGATCGACGTTGGCCGGCGTCGAGTACTCGGCCGGCGTCGAAGGACCGCTGCCGGGCGTGAACATGTGGTTATCGGCGTCATATACGCGGATGTCCACATTAGGCCGATCCCCGACCCCGGCCCGCCACAAAGCGAGATCGTCGGTGACGGTGACCTGGTAGTCGCGGCCGCCCTGCGCGATGAGCATCGGCAGGTCCAAAGCCTCCGCCGTGGCCACCGGATCGTAGGAACGCAAGTCGAGCCAGTAGGCGCCGGAGTAGCCGAGCGGGAGGTCTTCGATCGGCGTCGACCGGGACAGAGCGGGGCTCTCGACGGTCGCCGCCTGCCGCTCCATCACCGCCGCCATCTCGGCCGGCACCAGGCCCAGGCCGGCCAGATGGCGCGCGACCCGGACCGCCGAGCGCTGCATCGGCGTCGCGTCGGCGGCCAGGAGTACGAGCCCTGCGATACCGGGCTCGGCTTCGGCGACCCGCGGCGCCATCTTGGCGCCCATACTGTGCCCGAGGACATAGATGCGGTCGGCGGCGATCGCCGGGCTCTCCCGGAGCCGCCGGAACGCGTCGAGTGCGTAAGGCAGGTACTCGTCGGCCGCCGTGAACTCGATCATCTCGGCCAGGACCTCGGCATGGACCGCGGTGACCTTGTCGAAGCGCAGACTCGCCACGCCCCGGCTGCCCAGCCCCCAGGCCAGATCCTTGAGCGGCTTCAGCGGTCCGGCGGCGCCGTCCCGGTCGAAGGGGCCGCCGCCGGACAGCAGGATCGCGGCCGGGAACGGACCGTCACCGCGCGGCATGGTCAGCGTGCCGGGCACCGCCAGCGGGCCTTCGCCGACCACGACTTCGCGCTCCGTGAACCGCTTCGGGGCGGCGTAAGACGGCACGGTCCACTCCCCGGGCGCTCCGAGGCGCAGACCGTGCAGGAGCCCGTCGTCGGCGGTGGCGATGACGATCACGAGGTCGCCCTTGGCGAAGCTGACCGGGACGCTCACCCGCGTCAGCCCGCCCGGAGCCGATTCGCTGCGCGGCGCACCGAATCCGGCGACCGGGCCGAGCGGCGTGGCCTCGGCGGTCCATCCGGCGCGGACCGCGTCGGCGGAGACCGCGGCCCGCAGTTCCGGCGCGAAGAGCTCCTCGATCCGCTGCCACTGGCCCCGCTCGGCGAACCCCACGAACCGTTGCACCAACTCGGCCGGATCCTTCATCGACTCCATGACTCCCTCTATCTGTCCGTCCGGATGGACGTCTCCGAGGTCAACTATCCACCGGCACCTGGAGGTACGGACGGACACGGAAGTCTTTTGCCGCGTTGAGAAAGGGAGGCGATGCTCATCGGCACCTGATCGCGACATTCATCGGGTTCGGTTCGATTCCCGGCCTATCACCCCTGACACCCTGACGCATTTGCCCTTGTCAGAGAGCTGAGGCCCGACTCTCCCCTGGTTCACCCCGATTCAACCCTCGATTCGCCCCTTTATTCATCACCATGCGTGAGTTAGGCTGACCGATAGTTAGTTAGCGTACCAAAGCTAACTTGTGCCACCTGGAAAGGATCAGGCGTATGACTCTCGCGGACCAGTCGACTGAAGTCCTCGCCGTCCCCGCCTCCCGCGGAGCCTGTCCGTTCGACCCGCCTCCGGCCTATGACCAGGCCCGAGAGCAAAACCCCGTCAGCCGGGTGCAGCTGTTCGACGGCTCCTCCGTGTGGATGCTCACCCGGCACCAGGACATCCGGACCGCGTTGCAGGACCACCGGCTCAGCGCCGACGGCACCAAGCCCGGATTCCCCTTCCTCAGCCCCGGACGCAGACAACTCGGCACGCAGAGCGCGTCCTTCATCCGGATGGACGACCCCGAGCACGCCCGGCTGCGGCGCATGCTCACCTCGGACTTCATCATCAAGCGGGTGGAGGCGCTGCGGCCGCAGGTCAAGGCGATCGCCGCGGACCTGCTGGACACGATGACCCGCGGCAAGAACCACGCCGACCTGGTCACCGAGTTCGCGTTCCCGCTCCCCTCGCTGGTGATCTGCCTGCTGCTGGGCGTCCCCTACGAGGACCACGGCTACTTCCAGAAGCAGAGCCACATCCTGCTGAGCGCCGGCAGCAGCGCCGAACAGGTCCGCGTGGCCCGCGACGATCTGAACGGCTACATCAAGAACCTGGCCGAGGCCAAGCGGGACCACGACGACGAGGACATCATCAGCCGCCTGATCCACCGCGACGAGCTCACCCCCGACGAGATCGCCACGATGGGCACGCTGCTGCTGGTGGCCGGGCACGAGACCACCGCGAACATGACCTCGCTGTCGATCCTCACCCTGCTGCGCAACCCGGACCAGTTGAAGCGGCTGCGCGAGGACCCCGGCCTGATCCGCGGCGCGGTCGAGGAGATGCTGCGCTACCTGTCGATCATCCACCAGGGACTGGCCCGGACGGCGGTCGAGGACCTGGAGATCGGCGGGCAGAGGATCCGGGCCGGCGAAGGCGTGCTGCTGATGATCAACGCGGCCAACCGGGACCACGAGGCCTTCCCGGACGCCGACGCCGTGGACGTCGGCCGGGACGCGCGCCGGCACCTCGCCTTCGGTTTCGGCGTGCACCAGTGCCTGGGCCAGCCGCTGGCCCGCGCCGAACTCCAGATCGCGCTGGACGTCCTGATCAACGGACTGCCGAACCTGCGCCTGGCCGCCCCCTTCGAAGACATCCCGTTCCGCGACGACATGCTCGTCTACGGCGTCCACAGCCTGCCGATCGCATGGTGAGCCCGGCCGAGGACGTCAAGCTGCGCGTCGTGGCCGACCGCTCCAAGTGCATGGGAGCCGGGATGTGCGCGTTGAACGCGCCGGAGGTGTTCGACCAGGACGAGGACGAGGGTCTGGTCGTCGTGCTGGAGCCCGAGCCGTCGGCGGAACACCGTTACGCGGTGCGGGACGCGGTGAATCTGTGTCCTGCGTCGGCGCTGAGATTCGAGAAGGACGAGGCCTGAGCTCGGCTCCGGGCCGATCTTCTCAAGTCCGACCTTCTCAAGCCCGATCGTCTCAGGGTCGATCTCCTCAGGGCCGATCTCTTCAGGGTCGATCTCTTCAAGGCAGATCTTCGTCCCCTGAGACAGCGATCCCATAGCCCGCACCGGCTATCGTCACGATCACGTCCGGCGCGCCGAGTTTGCGGCGCAACCGGCCGACCGTGACCGAGACGGTGCGGGTGAAGGGATCGGCGTTCTCGTCCCACACCTTTTCCAGCAGGTGTTCGGCGCTCATCGGGGCGGGTGCCGCAGCGAGCAGCGCGGCGAGGACCTCGAATTCCTTCGGCGACAGCCGCAGCGGCCGGCCATCCCGGGCCGCCGTGCGCAGCATCGGGTCCAGTTCGACGCCGGCCGCGCGCAACACCCGGGGCCGGGCCGCGGGTCGGCGCCGGGCCAGGGCTTGGACGCGCAGCACCAGTTCGGGGAAGTGGAAGGGCTTGGGCAGGTAGTCGTCGGCGCCCAGGCACAGACCCTGGACGCGTTCGTCGGGCGCACCCGCCGCGGTGAGCATGAGGACCAGTGCCGGGTCCGCGGACTCGGCGATCTGGCGGCAGAGCACGTCTCCGTGCAGGCCCGGGAGGTCCCGGTCGAGGACCACGACGTCGTAGTCCGTCGACGCGCACTTCTCCGAGGCCGTCAGGCCGTCGTAGGCGACGTCCACCGCCATGCCCTGGTCCCGCAGCCCCTCGCCGATGTCGTCGGCGAGCCGGCGGACGTCCTCCACGACCAGGACCCTCACAGCTCCACCTCCGCGCACAGTCCGCCCTCGTCCCGGGCCCGTAGCAGGAGCCTGCCATGATGCACGGCGACGATCGCCGCGACGATGGACAGGCCCAGGCCGGTGCCCGGCTGCGACGTGCGCTGTGTGCGCTGCGGGCCGAGGCGCTGGAACGGTTGTCCGAGCAGGTCCACTTCGGCCTGGGTCAGGATCGGACCGCCGTTCTCGACGACGATGTGAGCGCGGGTACGGGTGCCGGTGCCGGTACGGGTGCCGGTGCCGGTGCTGGTGCTGGTGCTGGTGCTGGTGCTGGTGCTGGTGCTGGTGCTGTCAGCCTCATCGCGCGGTGTCGTGACCTGCGCACGCACCCAGCCGCCGGGCTCGTTGTGCTGGATCGCGTTATCCACGAGGTTGTCGACGAGACTCGCCAACAGCGTGCCGTTGCCCCGATACAGCGCCTCCCCCGCCTCCCGTTGCACCGACAGGTGCTTCTCCTCGATCGCGGCCGTGCGCGCTCGGAACGCGGCGTCGAGCAGGTCCGGCAACGACACGTCCGAGGTCTCCATCCGCTCGACGTTCTGGGTCCGGGCCAACAACAGCAGCCCTTCCAGCAACCGGTCCGCGGCGTCCAGACCCTCGCGCAGCTTCCCGCCGAGCACGTCCACTTCACGCGGCCGCCCCGGCTTGGCGACCGCCACGTCGAGGGACGTGCGCATCATGGCCAGTGGGGTCCGCAACTCGTGAGAAGCGTTCGCGATGAATCGGCGCTGCGCCTCGAAGGCCGCTTCCAACCGGCCGAGCAGACCGTCGATCGTGGTGGCCAGTTCGGTCATCTCGTCGCGCGGACCGGCCAGCGCCAGGCGTTCGTGCAGGTTCTGCTCGGAGATCGTGCGCGTCCGGAAGGTCATGGTCCGCAGAGGACTGAGAACCCGGCCGGCGACGATCCAGCCGAGCAGGGCCGACATCGCGGCCATCGCCGCCAGGACCATGGCCGACTGCGCGGCGGCCGCGCGCACCGTGGCCCAGGTGGGACTGACCGTGCCAGCGGCCGGCCGGAATACGCGCAGCACATCGGACATGCCCGGCACTGGTGACGGCGGGGACGGCGGCGCCGGATCGAACGTGACCAGGATCGGGCTGCGGAACACCAGATACAGCGCGACGGCGAGCAGGACTATGCCGGAGGCGAGGAAGAGCGCCGCGTAGAGCAGCGTCAACCGCATCCGGATCCTGCGCGGATACCACGGGACGGACATCACCCAAGTATCAGGGCCCGGTGTCAACAACCGGGTAACAGCCTCGGTGACCCGGCTGTTGCCGGGCTTCGCCTAGACCGGGGACATGAAACTCAGTAAACGCAACGGCGCGGCGGCGCTCGGGCTGGCCTTGAGCGCCACCGGCTTCGGCCTGGCCGGCACCGCCAGTGCGGCGCAGGACGCCGATTCGCAGGCTTCTGCGACGCCAGTAGTCACCTGGCAGGCGTGCCCGCAGTATTCGGACGACGTCCTGGGGTTCCTCGGCGTCCAGCCGAAGGACCGGGCGGCCTTCCGGGCGATGTGGGCGCGCACGGACTGCGGAACGGGGAGCGTCCCGCTGGACTATCGGCATCCGGAGGGGCGGCACGTCACGATCGCGTTCACCCGGCTGAGGGCCAAGGATCAGGCGCACCGCCAGGGAATCCTGTTCATGAACCCCGGCGGTCCGGGCGGCAGCGGCTATCTGATGCCGGAGCAGGTGGCCTTGCAGAACTCCGCCGACGCGCAGCTCAACGACCAGTACGACCTGATCGGCTTCGATCCGCGCGGCATCGGTTACAGCAGCTCCTACGACTGCTCGGGCCTCCAGGGCGGACCGCCGCCGCAGTCCGGGCAGATGACGAAGGCACAGGTGAAGCAGGCGTACGACCAATCGGCGAAGACCAATACCGCGTGCTCTTCTTCGAACCCTGCGTTCCTGGGCCAGCTCACGACCGCGAACGCGGCGCGGGACCTGGACCAACTGCGGCGTGCACTGCACGAGCGGCAGGCGAGCTACTTCGGCGTCTCGTGGGGTACCCAGCTCGGCGCGGTGTACCGGAGCATGTTCCCGGCGACGATCCATCGCATGTGGCTGGACAGCGTCGTCTCACCCCACGCTTACGATCTGGCGTACCGCATGGACGACTCGGCGCAGGCGATGGAACAGGACTTCGCGCTGTTCGCGGCCTGGCTGGCGCAGCGCGACGACGTTTACGGCCTGGGCGACACCACCCAGGCCGTAACCGCGCGGGTGCTGGCCTTGCGCGAGCAGGGCGACACGCACCCGTGGCAGTTCTCTGATCTGGCCTCGCCGTTGGGCGGCGGCTTCATAGCCTTCCTCGCGAGCTCGCAGAACACCGGCTGGGAGCAGGCTGCGGCCGTCCTGAAGAACATGATGACCGCGGTCTCCGGCCAGTCGGCCCCGCCCGGGGTAAGGGCCGCAGCCAACATCAACGGCCCGCTTCCCCCGCCGCCCAGCGGTGCCCCGCAGGCCTTCAATCCGACGGCGCAGCAGGCGTATCTGTGCAACGAGGACGACAGCTCCCGCGCCTTCGAGCCGCTGTGGGACGAGTACCAGCGCAACCTCCGTCAGGCCCCGGTCACCGGCGACCTCACGGCGCTGCGTCCCACCTGCGCGGGCTGGACGCTGCCGGTGCGGCACTTCACGCTGCGGTACAGCTCGGGGTCGCTGGAGATGTCAGGGCACCGATACGAGACGCTGACGCCGTATCCGTGGGTGCGGCAGATGCAGGACACGATCGGCGGGACGGTGTTCACGGTCGACGACTTCCGGCACGGTTCGCTGGCGCAGGTGCCGGTGTGCGCCACGCATCTGGCCGCTTACTTCGAGACCGGCGCTGCCGACTCGGGTTCGTGCCCGGGTTTGCAGCCCGGCGCGTAGTCGGCGGCTGATTTCGCGCCACGACTAACTTCGCGCCACGACTAACTTCGGGCCACGACTAACTTCTCGCCGCGGCTGACCTTGCACCACGGCTGAGTTCGCGCCGCTGTGGACATGCCGCTGGATCGCCGGCGGCTTACCCACAGCGGCGCTTTCGTCTTGAGGTTTATATCAGGACGCGTTGACACATGCCGGATTCGTTCCTACGCTCCGCCGCGTGCCACCCGGCACCATGCCACCACCCTCGCCCCATGGAGATCCCATGCTCAAGCGAACAGCGGCGATGCTCGCCGCGGCGGCCGTGACCATCGCGACCGCGCTCACCCTGACCGCCGGCACCGCGACGGCCGGCACCGCGACCGCCACGCCGCGTCCGCACGTCAACGTCACCCTGGCCAGCACCATCGCCCTGGACGACTGCTCCGCCTCGCTCGTCCGCTACCCCACCTCGCAGGACACCGACCAGGCACTGATGCTCACCGCCGGGCACTGCTTCGAGGGCGGCATGCCCTCGGCCGGCCAGGTGCTGCAAAACGTCGCGAGCAGCCGCTCGGGCACCCTGCTGGACGCGAACGGCAACCAACTGGGCACGGTCCAGGCCGACAAGCTGCTCTACGCGACCATGACCAACACCGACATCGCGATCTACGAACTCACCGACACCTACACCTCGCTGAACAGCGAGTACGGCGCCACCGCCCTCACCATCTCCGCCTCGCACCCGACGAGCGGCGACACCATAGCCATCCCCTCGGCCTACTGGGACCGCACCTGGAGCTGCAATCTCAACGGCTTCGCGGGTACGGTCGAAGAGGACCAGTGGACCTGGCACGACTCGCTGCGCTACGGCCTGACCGGATGCAGCGTCATCGGCGGCAGCTCCGGCTCCCCGGTCGTGGACACCAGCACCGGCGACGTCATCGGCGTGAACAACACGATCAACGAGGACGGCCAGATGTGCACGCTGGACAACCCCTGCGAGGTGAACCCGGACGGGACCACCACCGAGACGAAGGGACAAGGGTACGGGCAGGAGACGTACTGGATCACCACGTGCCTGAACTCGTCGAACGCGATCGATCTGACGATCTCCGGGTGCATGCTGCCCAAGCCGTGACGATGGTGCGGTAGAACGATGCGGGCCCCTGGCTGGGGCGCAACGAAACAGACAGGGGCCCGTAGATAAGGACTCTCCATTGCCCGCGGCCGACATCAACAAGCGTGCTCCGCGAGACGAAGGCGGCACGTCTACCAACTCGATGAGCTGGGACTGGGGCGAAGAAGGCGGCGACTCCCTGATCCTCCAGGTATCCAACGACCACTGCGTCGTCACCGCGAGCTCGGGTTGGAGGTGCTGCTACGCGCCGACGATCTGCCAGCGTTGCGGACCGACTACATGTGGGTGGAGGCGGGGTAGGTCGCGGCAGGACGAGCCCGCCGCCCAGCCGCTCAGCCGCTCAGCCGCCCAGCCACCCAGCCACCCAGCCACCCCACGGTATGCATCAGGGCTAATGCCTGCTCCTTGCCCGCCGTATCAGGGTTGGAACAGCTTCCATTGCCCCTCAGACACGACCTGCGTGACGCCGTCGACCACGCTGATGGCCGTGTCGTCGTCGATCGCGTAGGTCGGGGCGGGAATCCGTGCCGCCCACTTCTCCGCGTTGGCCGTCGAGGCGTCGGCGTGGTCCGGGTGCTGAAAGTGCGGGATGACCGCGAAGTCGACGAGCCCGACGCCCTGCCCGGTGACCAGGATCCGGTCGATGTCGCCCTGAGGCGAGGTGAAGACGACCTCCTCCGACTTCAGCAGCCCGCTGCTCGCACGCGGCGGCTCCTCATAGGTCTCGACGAAGGTCGAGGTCGCCGCGATACTCCCCGCGCTCACCCCCACGTAGACCGCCTCGGAACGCAGCGTCGGCAACACGGCGGCCAGGCCCGAGCGGCGCATCCAGTCGGCGAGGAACAGCGGGTCGCCGCCCCACACCAGCAGCGCGTCAGCGTCCCGGACCGCCGGCAGCCACGCGGCCTCATCAATGCTCGGCAGCGCCGTCAACTCCAGGATCCCCATCGACTTCCAGCCCAACTCGGCCAACGGCGACGCGGTCTTGCCGCTGACCGCCCGCCACGCCCCGCGAGCCCCGCCGGGGAAGGGGTACATGGCGGTGGGGATGAAGAGCGCGTCGCACTCGGCGATCGGCTTGCCCAACAACTCGACGAGGGCGTCGTGGATGCTCGCGTTCTTGATGCCTGCGGACGTGAGGAGAAGCCTCATGACACCTTCCTTCAGCGATCACGGGCGGTACCCATGGCGAGCCAGGAGCATACCCAGCTCCATGTGCGCACGGTGATCTCCGTCGCCTGGATCGTCCGGGCAAGACTGCCGGCTGGCACCCGCGACCCGCGCCACCGAGGATGGACCACATGGACCACATCGACGACTCGCCGAAACCGCTGCCGCCCGAAGATGTCATCCGCGTTCTGGAGAGCATGTCGTACTTCCAGAAGCGGTCTTTGAAGAAGGCCGGCTTCAAGTGGGACGGACTCCACCGACTGGCCGGCGCGGTATACGGCGCCGGCCTGGTCGAGGCGGTGCTGGCCTGCCACACCGACCTGCTTGGCCGCCCGGCGCGCGCCGCCGAGCCCGAGAAGGCCGCCGCCGCGCAGCGGCATCCCGGGGTCAGCGCCGTGAAGTCGTCCGGATTGTCGATGGATGTCTCGGCCAGCGGCCGCGCCCGGATGAACATCACCCCTGAGGCGGAAGCCATGGTGGACGCCTACAGGCAGGCGCAGAAGCAAGCCAAGAAGGAGCAGCGCGGGCGGCCGCCCGGCGACCGCAAGCTTCCCTGAGCATCCGCCCGGCCTGCCATCGTCCGGCCATTCAACCGTCCGGCCCGCACACCGACCTCACCTCAGTAACCGCCGATACGGACCACGGCGCACCGGAACCGCTAGAACCGCCATCCGGGTCAGGCCCGAGCCGCCAGCGCGTCCAGTTCCTTGAACTGCTCCGGACTGAGCCGCAGCCCCGCCGCCGCCACGTTCTCCTCCATATGGGCCATCGACGCGGTACCGGGAATCGCCACCATGTTCTCGGCACGCGCCAGCAACCACGCGAGCGCGACCTGGGCCGGAGTGGCCGCGAGCTGCGCGGCGATGCCGTCGAGGGGACCGCCGACGCGGGCGAGCGCTCCGAAGTCCAGCGGGAACCAGGACACGAAGGGCAGGCTTTCCCGCGTACAGTAATCGAGCACGTCCTCGTGCTTGCGCTCGGTGACACTGTACTGATTCTGCACAGACGCGACGGTGATGATCTCCCTGGCGACGACGATCTGCTCCACGGTCACCTCGTTGAGCCCGATCGCCCCGATCTTGCCCTCCTCCTGCAATTCCTTCATCACGCCGATCTGCTCCTCGAACGGCACAGCTGGATCCACCTGGTGCAGCTGGTACAGATCAACGTGCTCGACGCCCAGACGCCGCAGGCTCAAGGCGCACTCCTGCCGCAGGAACTCCGGCCGCCCGACGGTGGCGTACGAGCCGGGCCCCCACTGCACCTGGCCACCCTTGGTCGTGATCAGCACATGCTCGGGATACGGATACAGAGCCTCGCGGATGACTTCCTCACTAATGTGCGGGCCGTAGACGGCCGCAGTGTCGATGAAGTCGACGCCGAGATCAACGGCACGCCGCAGGAGCTCGATGAGCGGACGCCGGTCCGCGGGCTCGCCCCAAAGGTTCGGCCCGATCAGCCGCATGGCCCCGAACCCAAGCCGGTGCACGCGCTTGCCGGCGATCTCGATCGTTCCGGAACCGTGGTTGACAAGGCCCTCGTTACGCTGAACCTCAGACATGGGTCTCCTTACGTTTATGGCGCCATCTGCCTCTATCGCGCCAAGCCTATGAAGAACCCTAAACAGGGGGACATGCACATGCTTGAACCTGAGCGACGTCCCGATGGAACATCCGCGACACCCATCGACGGGGCGCCGCACGATGTGCGCGGGTCGTCCACGCTCAAGTCCCGACCGGGCGACGCCGCGCCGACCCCCTCCGACGGCCTCGGCGCCTCCGATACCCCAGCGTCTCGGATCCCACCGGCGACCCCGCCGGTCCCGCCGACCCCACCGCTGCCTTCGAAGCCTTCCGACACGCATGGACCACCCAGATCGGCGACGGCTTCCCACTCCCCGCGGACCAAATGGCCGTCTCAGGCGTGTACTGCACGTTCGCCTGCATAGGATCGATTTTCTCCGCCAGCCTCACCGGCATCGCCTTCGGCGGCGCAGCCACCGACCACGGCCTGCACGTGGTGGCGTGGTTCATCTGCGTCATTGGGACCGTGAACCTGCTGAAGGCGGTGCTGGATCGGACGATTCCGGCGCGGGCCTGGCGGTGAGGAAAAAGCCTGAATGCGCGGGTCCTCGTTGAGGACCGGTCCTCTTGGCTTGTCCATACGCTGGTGCCCGTCCGAAGGAGCCGAGCCCATCGGCGTCACCCGGCTCAGTCCCTATATGCGCGCACAAATATGCATGCCGCGCAGCCAGGGCTCTGAACTGCTCGCTGATCAGCGCTGACAGTACCGGCCGCCGATAGAGGAGTGCTATGGACGGGAAAAGCTGGCACCAGGAACCTGCTAAGCCGAACAATCCGAGCCAGCAACGGCCTCAGCCGACAATGCCGGTCCCGCCAGCAGCCATGCCCGTGCAAGCTCGGCCATCGCAGGCTCCGTACGTCGACTCAGCCGCGCCCACTGTGCAGATCCCGACCATACCGCCGGCGCGAAGTGCCTGGGGCATGGGGACGAGTCCTTCACCGACGTTCCCGGCGCCGGTCGGTTCACCGATGCCGCCGCCGTCCCGGCCTCCGGCGAAGCAGCGGGGCTGGTATCACCGTCGCGAGATCCGGGCGGTGGCCGCGGTCATCACCGCGGCCAGTGTCGGGAGCATGGTGACGGCGTGGGCGCTGGGATCAGGAGGCTCAGAAAGCGCCTCGGCCGTCGGGCCCCAGAGCGACCAGGCGCCGTTCTACATGGCCGTCTCCGACTTGTCCACGCAGCCGATCGCCCACTACACCGGCAGAACGCGAGCTGATCACCTACATGGTGAAATACGAACGCAGCCACCCCGACACCGCGACCGCGGACGCCGTCGACGAATACGTGCGCTGCTACAGCCTGCCGGGCGGCATCCGCTCCATGTTGTCGATCTACCGCGCGATGCTGGTCGACGCCGAACAGAACCGCCAGGCAGCGCAGACGATGCTGGACATCCCGGTGCTGGCTCTCGGCGGCTCGGCGTTCATCGGCGTTCATCGGCGACAGGAACGAGGCCCAGATGCGGCTGCTAGCGCACGACGTCACCGGTCACGTCTTCAACGCCGGACGCGACCTCGCCGAGGAGGTGCCGGACGAGGTGGCCAACATGGTGCTGCCCTTCCTGGCCGGCAGGCTCTAGCCCTGACGGTGGAACTCGGCCGCGGGAACGTTGGCGGGGACACCTAGTTCGGCAGAATCGCGGTGATCGCGGTGGCACCGACGGCGTGGAGGGGCTCTGTAGTTGTAGAACCATCCACTCGCGTAGCCCGACGATCCCCGACGGAACTACGGGATCTCGCAGACCACCAGACACCGAACTTGCAGTCCAGCACGAAGAAACGGCACCCCGTTCGTGCCCAACATCTGCGCCTCCTGCTCGTCGGCGCGGACGTCAGCAGCGGAGGCCGTCGCATCCGCCAGGACCACGCGCACCTCGGTCTCGTCCAGGCCCGCGGTGGCTTGATTGTCGCGTAGCGGATTGGCAGCGGTTCCCTCGGCCACCTAGGACAGCATGCGCATAGCCTGCAGCGGGCACATCCGAGGTGTACTCGGTGCGTTCCCGGAAGTGCTGGGTGTCCTTGACCATGTTCAGCACGGTCATCCCCGTGGATCCGGCGGCTTCCAGCCAAGCGTCCGCCTCGAACACCGGCGCGGTGGGCCGCGGAGGGGTGCTCCGGGTCTAGCCGGACAGAGTCTGCGAGGCATGGTCGTCGAGCGCGTCGACGATCCAGTCCTCGAGGCTCCGGTTGGCCTTGTCGGCTGCCGCGCGCCAGCGAGCGACGCGTTCGGCGGGTGGGCTGAGTTTTGGCAGGGCCTCGGTTGCTTCCTTGAGGCCTCGGTTCTGGCGGGATGCTCGGACGTTCCTGCGGAGTTCGTTGCGGGACCAGCTGTGGCGCTCGGCCTCGTCGAGCCAGGTGTCCTGGTCCGCGGCGGGCAGGGAGGCCACTTCGGCGTGGTGCTGGAAGCTGAGGGTTCTGCGGCGGCGGCTCAGTTCGAACTTCCTGGCCGTCCATGCGTAGTTGCGGAGCGTCTGGTAGTCCAGTCCGGCGGCCTCGATCGCCTGTTGGTATCTGTCGCCGAAGCTTTTCTGCCCGTAGATGAGCCAGTCGCCCAGGCACCAGGCGGAGGTGTCGGCGATGC
This sequence comes from Catenulispora pinisilvae, assembly GCF_015356865.1. Lineage (GTDB taxonomy): Bacteria > Actinomycetota > Actinomycetes > Streptomycetales > Catenulisporaceae > Catenulispora > Catenulispora pinisilvae. The sequence continues at coordinate 25,024 of NZ_JAAFZA010000036.1, read as the reverse complement.
GGGCGATCTTGCGGCCCGCCTGCTCCCAGGCTGTGTATTCCAGGACCGGCGGAAGATCTAATCCCACGCCTGTCACCATGATCTGCTTCGGGGACTCCTGTTTCGTCCTGCCGCGTCCTGCCGAGGCTCCGGCGGGGCCGGCTTGGGATATCGGCTGACCTGGGTGGAAACTGACCAGCTGTTCGAACATGGTGTGCTCCATCAATAGCGTTGCCCAGGCATACGCATGCGATGCGCTTCCCTGGCAGGGGAAGCGTGGGAAGGCCCGAGTCGGCCCTCCCGCGCGCACGACTGCCCTCAGCGATCAATTGATCACCGCTTGTGACGTAAGCGTCGCAGCTTCCTGTTTCGTTCTCATCGGTCCGGAGGTGAAATCGAGGCAAACCTCTCCGCATCGCCATCGGCAGCACTACTCGGTGGTGCAGAACGGCTTTCGGGCCCGAGCGGGGGCGCGATGCCTGGCAACTCCGGCGCCGAGCGGGCCCACACCGCCAGCGCCGCGGCGACGCCACCGACGCCCAGCAGGGCCCAGCGCAGTCCGGCCACTGAGGCGACGGCGCCCACGGCTGCCGGTCCCACCACGAAGCCGGAGTAGCCCAGTGTCGTCACCACGGAGATCGCCGAAGCCCGCGCCTGGCGTCCCGCACCGGATCCGGCGGCCGACAGGATGGTCGGTGCGCACACCGAGGTTCCCAGGCCGGCGATCACCACGCCGACGAAGTTCAGTGCCGCGACCGGGGCGAGGGCGGCGAGCACTGTTCCGGCCGCGGCGACGGTGGCGCCGCCGACGAGGACGCCGCGTGGTGGTCGGCCGGCTAGGAACCGGTGGCCGAACAGCCGACCGGCTGCCGCGGCGGCTGCGAACATCGCCGGGCCCACGGCGGCCAGGACCGGGCCGCGGCCCAGTACGGTGCGCACAAGCACGGCCGACCAACTCTGCCACGCGTTCTCCACCAAGTACGCCAGCGCGCACAAGCCGCCGAGCACCATCAGGGATCTGCTCCACGAGGCCTTGGCCGCGGACTCGGCTGCCGGCCGGCCGGTGGGCAGTGGTGTCCGTCTCGCCAGCAGCCGCACCAGGAACGCGATGACGACGCCGAGGATGGCGATCACGGCGAACACGGCTGGCACGGAGGCGCCGAGACCCAGCAGTGCGCCCGCTCCCGATGCCGACAGGAATGCAGCACCGGAGAAGCATGCGTGCGCCGCATTCATGATCGAGCCAGTCCGCGCCTCCTCATGAACGGCCAACGCATTGATGGACACGTCCATGGCCCCCGACGCGGCGCCGGTGAGAAACAGCGCACCGGTCAGCGAAGCGGCGCAATGGGCCATGGCCGGCAGGAATCCCGCCGCCGCCATGGCGATCAGGCCGCACATGACCGCCCGATCACCGAACCGGTCCACCGCCAGGCCCATCGCACGCATGGAGCACAAGGCGCCGAATCCGACCATGAGGACCGCGAGCCCCAGGCCGCCGTCGTCCACCCTCGCCTGTTGCCGGACCTCGGGCAACGCGGCGCCCCAGGCACCCCAGAACGCGCCAAAGGACACGAAGGCGGCCAGTACTGCGGCCCTCCCCCCGCTCATCAGCAGCGGTCCCGGCCGGCCGTCATCTGTACTCATTCCAGAGCGCCAGTGGTGGGACGGCACGCCGCACGGACGTCGTCCGCTCGTAAGGCAGGCTGCCGTCGGGCAGATTGATGATCTCCATTTGCAGCCCGATGGGCGTTCTGAAGTAGACCCACCGATCACCGGCGATCGGCCCGGCGGCCACGGTTTCCGGCGCGCCCATCACCTCGACCCCCGGTTGCCGCGCCAGATACGCGGCTGCGGCGTCCACATCGTCGACATGGATGGCCAGGTGGTGTCCGCCGACATCGCTGTTCCGGACCGGCGCCATCGCCTCGCCCGCCCCAAAGTCTCCCGCGCCCAGAAGCGCGATGTTCGCGGTGGGTCCAGCTCGCAAGAACATCCGCTCAAGGACTTCGTCATCAACCAGCGTCGTCGTCTCGCGCGCGAGGAGCCGCGCGCCGAGCACGTCCCGGAAGAAGGATTCCGCGATGGTCAGGTCAGCCACCGTATATCCGACGTGATCGATGCCGACGAACCTCGTCCCGGCAGTGTTGGGCTTCGGAGCCGGCGGCCGGAACGCCCCCGGAAGACGTGTGGCGTGATCGGTGATCGCGAGGTGCATTCCCCATCGAGTCCTCAGCCAGACCGTCCTGTCCCCCTCCGCATCCCCATCCCCATCCGCCTCGGCCTCGGCCCGAGGGTTCCCGAAATTCGCGCGCTGGAACCGGGGATCCACGCACAGCTCGTCGAGGACGCGATCCCGGTCTCGGTCCGTGACCGCAATAGCGATGTAGTGCGCACCAGGTTGGCCGAGCGATGGAGGAGTCTGATTCTGGTCGACGGCTGAATACTCGAAGATCTCAAGGTTGCTGCCCGCGAACCTCATCATGGCGATCCGTGCGCTCGCCCGCGGATGCACCCCGAGCTTCCGCTCCATCCAGTCGTCCTCCGGGTGCTCGATGGGACCCTCGAGATAGCACAGACGGGCCCTGAACACCTCCGTGAACAGCGCCACCGCCTCGTCGAGATCGGGCACGGTGAACGCATAGTGGTCCACGGCCCGTGCGGTGGGGATCCCGGTGATATCAGTCATCATGCTCACAGCTCCTCCCACCGGTCCGTATACAGTTCGGGGGCTCTGTTCGGCAGCACGTCGGAGACAGCCGAGGGCAGGACTGTGAGGATCAACAGCTCCAGGCCCTCGCTTCCGGCCGTCACGGATACCTCATCGACCGCATTGAGCAATGCCAGCCGCCCGGCACTCAGCTGGACCTCACCGTCGTTCTCGCGCAGCGAACCGGAACCGGCGACGACATACAGCGCCTTCTCTTCGTATTCACGGCGCTTCTTGTCGATGCCGATCGAAGGCGCGAGCCGCAGGTGGTCGATGGAGACGCACTCGCTGTGCAGCATGCCGCGACGTGCCAGGCACTGCCATTGGGCCCGCACTACGCCGTTGGCGCCGACACGAATGGGGTCTGCGAGCCGCTGCACGATCACGCCGTCCCCCCTGCGGTGACCCGCATACGCGCGTGGAACAAGTCGAGCCCGTCGGCGTCGGCGTCGGCGTCAGCGTCGGCACCGATCCGCACCCGGGCGCCCAGCGGAAGGGTGACCGCAGTGCCCGGGGACAGCGGCATCCGGGTTCCGGCACTGTCCGCCCAGCCGGAACCGCTCAGCACGAACAGCGTCTCCTCGGCGCCGGGTACGCCGAACTCCTGAAATCCGCCGCCGCGGATGTGGATCGTCTCGATGACCGTTAGCGGTCCCGTGAACACGTCGCTGGGATCGATGCTGCGCGATGTGGACAGATCGTGGAGGGCGGTCATGGCGAGTCCTCGGCTTTCGGCGGAGTACGGACGTGGGGCCGAGCCGAGCCGCGCGCCCCGCAAGACCGCGGCCACGTCCGGGACCGGAACTTCGATGACCAGCCAGTCCAGGGAATCGGGCCCGAGATTGCGCAGGCCGTGGACGGCTCCGCGCCCGGTCAGCAGCAGCGATCCGGGACTCGCGTAGACGGCTTCGCCGTTGACCAGGAATTCCCCCTCGCCGGCCAGAACGTAGTACAGCTCTTCGGTGCGGGTGTGCCGATGCTCGCCGCTCAGACCACCCGGCGGAATGCTCGCCCACTCGATGGCCTCCCACTCGCCGTGCAGCTGGCCGCGGCCGGCGAGGTACTTCCAGTGCGTCAGCCCCGCGGCTCCGTGCACGCCAAGGACGTCCGCAGCCGACGACGTCCGCGCGTAGAGAGGCAGTGCCCTGTCTTCGACGTCATGCACGAGCCAGCTCCCGGCGCCGGGCCAGCTCCGCCAGATCCAGAACCGTGTCCGTCAGCTCCGGCAAGGTCACGTCGTCGACGAACGCCGCGTCGCCGATGCCCACCGGCAGAGGCAACCGCTGCCTGCCGTCACGATGGCGCACGGTGTCGTGCAGAGCCCCCATGAGGGTGTCGGGAGTGAGGACATCGTGCCAAATGGGCAGCCCCAGCGCCGTCATGACGCCGATCACCCGGTCCCGGTCCCGGGCCGAGATCAGGCCGCGGTGCTCGGCCAGCACCGTGGTCAGCGCCATGTCGACGCAGACGGCTTCGCCGTGCAGAAGCGAAGGCAGAGCCCTCATCTCGATGGTCGGGCTGAAGGTGTGGCCGTAGTCGACCAGGCGCTCCAGCTTCGCCTCCCAGAGGTTGGGCTGGAGTTCCTCCAGCATCCCGTGGATCGCCCGCTGGATCACCGCGGATCCCGCCGCGGAGGTCGCCGTTCCGGACAGCGTTTGGAAACGCGATTCGAGCAGAGCGGCACCGTCGGCCTCCAGAATGTCGAACAGCCCCCGGTCCTTGATGAGGGCGATCTTCAGGATCTCGGCCAGGCCGTTCGCCACGTGGCGGCGGCTCAAGGTGGCCAGGAACGAAGGGTCGAGCAGGGTGAGGTCCGCGGCGCTGTAGGTGCCGAGCCGGTTCTTCTGTTCGTTGAAGTTGATACCGGTCTTCACCCCGACACCCGCGTCGACCAGGCCGATGAGCGTGGTGGGCAGGCGAACCACCGGGGTGCCGCGCCGGTAGAGGTTGGCGGTCAGACCGACCACGTCGAGCAGGACGCCGCCGCCGATCGCGATGATCGGCTCGCGGCGGCGGTCGATGCCGAAGGCGTCGATGCCCCGGACCAGTTCGGCGACGGTGTCGAAGGTCTTGCGCGTCTCGCCGGCTTGGACGCTCTGGTAATGCGCGTCGATGCCGCGGGCGTCGAAATAGGCCCGGACGCGGTCTCCGTAGAACCGCTCGACGTTCGCGTCCACCGCGACGAAGCGGCGGCGGGACCTGCCTGCGGACGCAGCCTCGGCCAGGTCCGCGCATGCCGGGTCCAAGACGTTCTGGCAGATGCGGATCTCATAGCTGACGTGCTTGAACGCCCGGACGGTCCACGACGGCGCGTTCGCCGCGTCGAGCCGCAGATCGAGCCCGCCGGCGGCGGAGGGGTGGAGGTGGTTATCGTCGTGGATTGACATAGCGGGGTCCCCCAGGGTCTGAAGAGGTTTCACCGCGCGGTGAGCACGCGGCGCGGATGCGGAGCAGATCGCCCGGGAAGGCCGCCACGTAGTCAGCACTGGTCTGACTTCGGTGCAGGTGTCCCCAGGCAGCTGCCACCGCCACGGAGCCGGCCGCGTGGGCGGCGGCGCAATCGGTGGGTGAGTCTCCGGCGTAGATCAGCTCGGCGGGATCGGCGTCGAATCTGGACGCGATCTCCAGCAAGCCGTCTGGATGCGGTTTCGGACGGATCGGTCCTTCACCGGCCACGACGAGGTCGATGTACGGGGTCAGGCCCGCGGATCGCAGCAGGATCTCGGCGCTTCGTCGGCTCGCCCCGGTGAACACCGCCACCGGGCCGTGCTCCCGCAGCGCGCTGAGCGTGTCGATGATGCCGGGGTAGGGCGCCACGTGCCGGGTCTTGAGGTCTTCGTAGAAGCGGTCGAGGTCGTCGGAGGTGGGTCCGCGGCCGAGGAAGTGTTCCAGAATCGCTGGGGGCGGTCCCAGCGCGTAGGCCTTGACCACATCCTGCGCGGTGACCGGATCGGCTCCGGACTCGGCGAGGGTGCGGACGAATGCGTCCGGCACGACGTGGCTGCTGTCGAGCAGCGTGCCGTCCATATCCCATACGACATGTGTCATCTCGGCTCCGACCAAGTGCGCGCACGATGGCGGGTATCAGCTTGCTTACTCACTTCGAGCCTGCCGAGAGCACGGTGGCCAGCTGCGGCAACTCCGGGGACGAGCCGAGCTCCCGCGCCACCGCGGCGACACCGGCCTCAAGCGCGGTCCGCGGCTGATAGCCGAGTCCGCGCAATCGCGTGATGTCGGCGACCAACGAGTAGCTGTCCGTCAGATCCGTATCGTCGACTTCCACCTCGGCCCGGCGTCCGGTCACCTTCTCGATCACCCGGATCAGCTGTTCGAGCGAGGTGGCGGTGCCGCTGCCGAGGTTGTAGACCGATCCGGCCTCGCCGGCGCGGGCGACCGCGATGAGGCCCGCGACGACGTCGGCGACGTCGACGAAGTCACGGATCTTGGCGCTCGGATCGCCGACCACCTGGATCGGCACGTTGTTCAGATGCCATCGCAGGAACTGCCCGACCTCGGCGCCGGCGCGTTTCGGGTCCTCGCCCGGGCCGTACACGACGAAGGCCCGCCCGATGCTCGCGTCGATACCGTAGGTCTGCACGTAGGCCTGAAGCAGATGCTCGGCCGCGAGTTTGCTCGCCCCGTAGGGGTAGAACGGCAGGCAGAGGTCCGATTCGGTCGAGATCGAACCCCGCACCCGGCCGTACACCATCGCCGAGGAAAGATACACCAGACGCACCGCGGGGTTCGCACGCACCGCTTCGAGCACATTGAGGCCGACCCGGGCGTTGGACTCGAAGTCGAACACGGGGTCCTGGACGGAGACCGTGCCGCTCGGGTTGCCGGCCAGGTGGAAGACCGTGTCCACGCCCTCCAGCGCCGACTGGACGGAACCGGGAACGGACAAGTCGGCGCTCACCGCCTCGACTCCGGGCACCGGCTCGGCCGGCACGCGCAAGTCCAGACTGCGGACCACGACGCCCTCTGAGATAAGGGTCCTGACGAGATGGGATCCGACGAAGCCGGACCCTCCGGTGACCAGCGCCACGCGGATCGCGCGCCCGGCCGGCTCTGCTGCTCTCGGATGAGAACTCATGCTTCTCCCTGCTGTTCATCGAGTGCTTACGCGGTCATCCCGCCGTCGACGGCGATGCACTGCCCGGTTATGTCGGCTGCGCCCCGGCCGAGCAGGAACACGACCATCGCCGCGACGGATTCGGGGCGCTGAAAGGACCCCAGCGGGATGCGCTGCGCGGTGCGGCGCGCGATCTCCTCTGGATCGACGTCCGCGGCGGCGGCCTGGCGGCGGAAGTCTTCCTCGATCATGGGTGTCAGGACGATCCCCGGAGCCACGGCGTTGACCCGGACCACCGGCGCGAGCTCCACCGCGAGCGCCCGGACCAGACCTTCGAGCCCGGCTTTCGAGGCGGTGTAGGCGCTGATGAGGGCTTGACCGCGACGGGCCGCCTGGCTGGACAGGACCACCGCACGGCCGATGCCCGCCGCCCGCCACTGCGGCAGCAGGGCCGACACGGCCAGTCCGAACCCGCGGATGTTCACCTCGAGAACCGTGGTCCACGCCTGCGGGGTCAGCGACTCGATCGGGCCGACCTCGGCCACGGCGGGACAGTAGACGAGCGAGTCCACCCGTCCGAGCGCCGTCGTCGCCTCCGCCACCATCCGGACGATGTCCTCCGGCCGGCTGACGTCGCCGGACGACCAGCCGGCGGCGCTGGGCGGCTGGTCCCGCTGGTCCGGCGAGTCCGGCTGATCCCGCTGGACCGACTGATCCGACTGGATCGACTGGATCGACTGGATCGGCTGATCCGACTGAACCGGCTGAACCGGCTGAACCGGTCTCGGGCCGCGCGCGGTGGCGTGGCACAGGAAGCCGTCCGCCTCAGCCCGGCGCAGTATCGCGGTTCCGATACCGCTGCCCGCGCCGATCACCAGACAGGTCGACCGGTTCCGGTGTTCCGCACCGTGCTCGGAGCGCATCGCTCAACTCCCCTGTGCCGTTGTGACAAGACGCTCGACGAGCCGCGCCACGGAGTCGGTGTCCCAGTGCACGAATTCGAGGGAGATCTCGTCCCAGCCACCGGCCACAGTCGCCGCGAGGACGCGATCCGGTTCGATCCGCTCGGCGGCGTCGGCGGTAATCTTGAGATGGCCGACCAGCGGGCGCCCGCTCGCGGCACGCACGGTCGCCAGGCGGGCGGTGGCCCCGGCCAGCGCCGAGGACTCCGGACCGGCCACCGCGAGCCAGCCGTCCCCGAGTTCGACGACACGCCGCACCGCCCGGTCGGACATGCCCCCGACCAGGATGAGCGGTATCTGCGACGGGTGCGGCCTCGGGGCCAGCACGAGATCGGGCGGTATCCGATAGTGCACCGATTCCCGGACCGGCCGCCCGTATCGCCACAGATCTCTGAGCAGAACGATCTGTTCGTCCAGCCGGGCTCCGCGAGTGGCCGGATCCCAGCCCAGCACCGCCATTTCGCGCCGGGCCCAGCCGGCACCCACCCCGAGGACGAAGCGGCCCGCGCTCAGGTCGGCGAGCGTCGCGGTGGTCTTCGCGAGCTGAATCGGATGGCGTTGCGGCAGCACCAGGACCGAGGTGCCGATCGTGACGCCCGCGGTGGCGGCGGTGGCGGCGAGGAAGGCGCAGACGCTCAGCGCCTCGTACTGGGGATCGGTGGACTCCCAGTCCGGACGGCCGGAGGCCGTGTAGGGGTAGGAGTCGGAGTCGGCATGCTGCGAAAAGGCGGCCAGATGATCGTTGACCCAGAGCGAGGCGCAGCCCCGGTCCGCCATACGGCGCGCGACGTCGGACAGCTCGGTCCCGTCGAATCTGCGTGAATTGGTGGGCAGGGCCACCCCGATGCGAAGCGTCATGCGAACACCGATCCCGTCGCCTCAGACCCACAGGGGTTGGCGGGCCTCGATGGTCTGCCCGGTGACGAACCGCGATTCCTGCGACAGCAGGAAGCAAGCCGCGGCCACGTTGTCCTGGACCGGTGGCAGAGCCGGATAGGGCTCAGTCCGGCCGAGCACGGCGGCCCGCCGGTCGAGGTGTTCTCTGGCCAGCCGGGTGTCCGCCGAGATCCCCAGGATGTTGACCCGGATCCCTCGTGGCTCGACTTCCTGGGCCAGGCATCGCGCGAAGTGCTCGGCGGAGGCCTTCGCGGCGGCGTACGCCGCAAGGGTCGGCACGGGAACCCGCGCCGCCCGCGAGCCGACGAGCAGGATGGCGCCGCCGGCGTCCGCCATCCTCGGTACGGCATGCCGTACGACGCGGGCGAACCCGAAGACCGTCGCCTCGAAGACGCTGCTCAGCTCCCGCGGGTCGAGCTCCCAGGAGTTGCCGACCGCAGCGGCGTTGGAGACCGAGTACACCACGCCCGACGGCGGGCCGAATTCCTTCTCGGCCTGTTCGAAGAACACTTCCACGGACCGCTCGTCGGTGACGTCCACCTGCCGGTAGTCGAAGCCCGCCGCCGGCGGCTTCGGCGAACGCGCGGCGCCCATCACCGGGTGGCCGTGGCCGGTGAGTTCCTCGGCCAGGGCCAGGCCGAAGCCGGAGCTGGCGCCGAAGACACAGACCGGTCCGTGGCCGGGCGCGTCGATCTCCGTACCGTCCATCGGCTGATCAGCTCCCTTCAAGAAGGCGGTAGAGATCCGTGTGCTCTCGGATCTCCCGGTGTGAGGTCATCTCCCGGTCCACGAACTCATGGGCGTTGCGGCCCATCTGCGCGTACTGGGCGCTGTGAGCGACCACTTCGCCGACCGCGGCGGCGAAACCGTCCAGGTCGCGCGGATCGTCCAGCAACAGGCCGGTGACCCCGTGCTCGATCTGCGAGGGGATGCCCCCGACCCGGGCGGCCACGACTGGACGTGCCTTCCACATCGCCTCGGTGACGGTCAGCCCGAAGCCCTCTTCCAGGGACTTCTGCACCACCACGGTGGCCCGGCGTTGCAGGGCGTTGACCAGCAGAGCGTTCGTGCGTGTGTCGTCGAGCGCGGGACAGACCAGGTGTACGCGCCGGCGCACGGCGCTCACCAGCCGGTCGCGTCTTCGGACGACCTCGGCGTAGACACCAGCGGCCTCCGGATCGTCGGAGATGCTTTGCGGGGACGGCCCGCACAGGACCAGGTGCGCGCGGGAGGGCAGGTCGGACGACGCGAACATCTCCAGCACGCCTGCCATGTCCTTGAGCGGATCCCAGCGTGAAACCTGCACGATGACCGGATCGGTGCCCAGATCCGACTCGGACACCGTGACCACGCTGGAGTCCAGCGCGGGCGAGATCGGCCGGGTACCGAGTCCGGCGTCGGTGAGCGTCTTGGAGACCTCGTCGTCGGACAACGGTCGGTTTTTCAGCGTCCCGGGGTCGATGGACGGCCGAATGATCCGCACGGGGTGGTCGTGTTTTTCGAGGGCGAGGGCGAGGTCGTGGTCGTGGTCGAGGGCGGGCACCAGCGCCGGGCTGCTGAAGACCAGGACCAGGCCCTCGGACCAGAACTGTCTGAGGTAGTCCCAGGTCGCCGCGGTGACGGCGTTCTGGCCCGCCGTGCCGATGTGACACCGCCACGCGAGGCGGACACCGGCCTCGGCCAGCAACGGGGCCATCGGCAGGGTCTGCGGGTCGTGCAGGACCACCAGGTCCTTCGGATCGGCCGAGGTGAGGAATTCCTTCACGTTCGCGCGGGCGTAGCGACACCAGGCGTCGTGCTCGGCCGAGTCGGGCAGCTCACCCGCCGGCACTCCGTGCAGCCGGTGGTGGATGCGCTTGGTGACCTCGAACAAGGCGGGGTCCTCCGAGGTGACGAAGCGCCGCGTTCGGTACCGCGGGTCATCGGCCTGGCACAACGCGCCGATGATCTCGGCGACGCCGCCGCCACGGGCCGTGGAGTTCACATGCCAGACGACACCCATCAGAACCCTCCGGGAACCTGGGATCGGATTGCTGCTCAACGGACGCCGACGCGCTTCGTCAGGTCCGGAACGAGAAACGGGAAACGAGAAACGGGAAACGAAACACGACCCGCCGCGCAGCCGAGGAGCAGACCGGGAACGGCCGGAGCGGATCTGCGAAAAGTCTCGCAGTGCCCTGAGATGGAGTCAAACAATACGGCGGGCCGACGCCGGCCCGCCGGGGTGAGCGGACCCGCGAAAGCGCGCTACGCGACAGGTCGCCGGAGGCGTTCGAACAACCCCAGCGCCGCGACGGACGCGGCATCGCTGAGGCGGCCTTGCTGGACCAGCTCCCAGACCTCGTCGCGGGCGAACCAGCGGTGGATCAGGCCGGCTTCGCTGTCCTCCAGCTGCTGATCGCCCTCGGTCAGACCGGTGGCCAAGAAGACGTGAAACCCCTGGCTACAGAAGCCGGGCGAGTTGTGCAGATAGCCGATGAGCTCGATCTCCTTCGCGCGCAGACCAGTCTCCTCCCGCAGCTCCCCACGGGCCAGATCGTGCGGGTCGGCGGCCGGGTCCTGCTCCCAGGACCCCTGCGGAAACTCCCAGCGCCGCTCGCCGAGGGCGTAGCGGAACTGCTCGACGAGATGGAAACCGCCGTCGGCGAACGGCAGGATCAGCGCGAAATCGGGCTTGTCGACGACGCCGTACAGGCCAGGCGTGCCGTCAGGGCGGCGGACGCGGTCCTCGCGGACGGTCATCCACTTGTTCCGGTAGGCAACCTCAGAGGAGATGCACACGATCTCGGGCTCCTGGGGGCCTGCGGGCACGCTCATGGGTAGCAGGCTATCGGGCGCGGACCGCGCGGGAGCATCAGACTTCTGCTTTACCGTCCCGCCGGCGGGACAGGCCGGACGCGCCGAGTTGGGTGCCGCCGGGAGGGATCGTCCCGCGTCTGGAGCGGATGCTGCGCTGGGTGCGGGTTTGGCATCGAACCCCGCTGATCGACCGCTGGACCTACGTCTGGATGTGGACCACGGCGGCTGGGACGTCGATCCCGTGGGTGGTCCGGACACCAAGGGTGTCCACGAGCTGCGGCGTCCGGGCCCTTCGCCCGGCACGGTGCGCGATACGCGGCGACGGGCCAGGGACTACATGCGCTGACTCCGCGCTGACTCCCTGATGTCGAGACGCGGTCGCCAGCCAGCTGCGGGATCCCAGCTATGGAACGGGTTCGGTGGCCGGCTTCGGCTCGTTGATGTAGAAGCTCATGCCGTACGTGCCCGCCAGCATCGGCACAACCTGGACAGTGTCACCCTTGGCCCGCTGCGGGTCCAGTTCGAAGGAGCGGAAGACCACCTCGACGTCGTCCTTGTGGGCGAAGGCGTCTTCGCCCCACGCCTTGAAGCGGACGAAGTCGGAGGGGTCGTCGTCCACGTCGAATCCGGCTAGGCCAGCGTCCCGCAGTTTCCCGCGCTGCCAGGCTAGGAGCGTGTAGATCAGGCCGTTCTCCAGGGCCGGACCCTGGTCGGAATGGCGGGGCCACACGATCAGCGGCCACGTGGCCGGGTCGTCGCCCCCAGCCGGCCAGCGCAGGTTGTCGCCGTCGATGGAAGACTCGCCGCATGCGCCCGTCCTATCCACATCTCCACTGCGAGATCACCCGCTGGATCGATGACGAACCCCAGCCGGGCATCGTCGAGGCTGTCGTGGTCGACGCCACCGACCGGACATGGCGGTTCGTCGAGAAGGTCGCGATCGTGGACCAGACGGGAGACGCGGGGCCGACGACCTCATACCCCTGCCCCGGAGCGATCCGCTGTGAGATCGTCGACTCGCCGTCCGGACCAGGACCAGATGCGGTGCTGCTGGTGACGACCGCCCGTCCCGACGGTGTGGAGGCCGTGGACGGTCGCACCGACTTCCTGGTCAGAGCGAGTCAGGTCACGCAGGTGGCAGTCTGATGAAGGTCTATCTGCTCTGGCACGTCGGGCACCAGAACGAAGCCGGTGACGACGGCACAGCCCTGCACGTTGACGACCATGACGACGTTTATATCGACGAGCACGATGGCGACAACGTCAAGCTACTCGGCGTCTACTCCACCTTCGAGAAAGCACAGGAGCGCAGAACCCGAGCTCGGACCCTTCCCGGTTTCGCCACCGAGCCGGAGTGCTTCGTCATCGATGAGTACACGGTTGACCAGGACACGTGGGCCGAGGGTTTCAAACGCGCTCGCTTCGAGTGACATCACTTCTCAGCGAGAATTTCACCGATCCCGCGCTCCTGATCGACGCCCAAACTCATCGACACATGACGTCAGTTCTGACGTTCAAAGCCAGTGCTGCGGTCAACCTGAGCGCCGGCATGCACGCGTTCACGTTCACGGTGACGGGGGTCAGTGGCGATTGCCAACCGACTCGGACAGGTGGCCGCCACCGCCCACGCAGTCTTGGCCCGCTGCGACCTGAACCGGCTGGCGTTCATCAACTGGCACGATGGCGGGCCGAACCGCCGCTTTGAACCTCATTCCAGGCACCGTGTTGAAGGACCGACAGAGAGGGGATTAGCCATCGGCGAGACGCGCCCGGTCAGCGGCGACCGGTGGCCAGAATGACGAGGAACTGGCCGCCGCCTGCCTCGATGCCGGCGGTCACCGGCAGCCCCGGCACCAGCCGGGAGAACCGGTCCACCAGCCAATCCGCCGCCTCTTGGGCGTCCTGCCTGGTCGGGCAGCGGCCCACCACCTCGCGGCCCCCCTTGCGCTCCAGCCGCTCGGCAACGGCGATCAGCGGCGCGGGTTCGATCACATACAGGCGTTCCGGCCACGCAATCACCACATGGACCGCGCCTTTGCGGCTGTTACACCCGCGGTGCGCGAGCCGCTCAACGACCTTGGCCTTCCGGTCGGCGGTTCGGCTGTCAACGCTAGGGCCCCGCGGGTCGTTCACCGACATTTCGGGGTCGACCGGTTCGTCGCACACCCAGCACCGCCAGCCGTCACGCTCGGCCACGTCATCGAGGAGACTCACCCGAGCAGACTAGCCCGCACCGCCTCCGCCCCGCTCACATCACGGCCTCGGCAAAGTCTCAACACCACATATCCAAGGTCTTGGCGTCAAGCGGACCGCGAACCTGAGGGTGCGCGACTACGGGATCTCGCAGCCGTCGGGCCCGCAGACTGCGCCATCCGGCGCTTCGCCAACAACCTTCAGTACTGGTGACTGCGCGGCCCAGGCCTCTTGGAGTGCCTGGGTGAAGACCTCGGCCGGCTGACCACCAGAGACGCCGAACTTGCGGTCCAGCACGAAGAACGGGACGCCGTTTGCACCCAGCATCTGTGCCTCCTGCTCGTCGGCACGAACATCAGCAGCGAAGGCGGTCGCATCCGCCAGCACCGCGCGCACCTCGGTCTCGTCCAGGCCCGCCTTCACCGCCAACTCGACCAGGCGGTCGTCGTCGAAGACCGAGCGCTCCTCAGCGAAGTTCGCCGTGTACGCCAGGTCCAGCAGCTCGTTCTGCTTCCCGCGCGTCTTCGCGAAGTGCAGCACCCGGTGAATGTCGAAGGTGTTGCCGTGGTCCCGGCCCTCGGCCAGGTAGCCCAGGCCGGCGTCGGCAGCGTTCGCCGCCACCCGCGACTCGGCCTGCTTGGCCTGGTCCAAGCTCATGCCGTACTTGCTGGCCAGCATCGGCAGGACCTGGACGGTGTCGCCCTTGGCTCGCTGCGGGTCCAGTTCGAAGGAGCGGAAGACCACCTCGACGTCGTCCTTGTGGGCGAAGGCCTGTAGGCCCTGCTCGAAACGCGCCTTGCCGATGTAGCACCAGGGGCAGGCGACGTCACTCCAGATCTCGACGCGCACGGTGGTTCACTCCCTTATTAGTAGGTCGCTCACGTATAGATGTGTGGGCCCGGAGGGGGTTGGGGCCCACACATCTCGTTCAACGGTGAACTACCTCGGGGAATTCCGGGTGGGGACGTGACCCCGGTCTCCGTCCGTCACACGTGTTCCACCCGGGCCACCGGCTCGGCGCCGGCGAGTTCGGCGCGGCTGCTGACGCCGAAGCGGCGGAAGAGGCGGGTCAGGTTGCCTTCGACGGCCTTCACCGACACCTGGAGTGCGGCGGCGATCTGGCGGTTGGTGGCGCCGGAGCGGACCAGTTCGACGATCTGGCGCTCGGTGGCGCTCAGCGGTTCGGCCGGGGTGTCCAGGCGGGCCAGGCGGCCTTGGACGAAGCGGAGCCAGGGGCTGCAACCGGCTGCGGCGTAGGCCGTCGCCGCCGATTCCCAGGCGGTGCGGGCCGCGGCGCGGCGGCGGGCCCGGCGTTCCAGTTCGCCCAGTGTGACCTCGGCGCGGGCTATCTCCAGCGGATAGGCGTGCTCGGCCGGGATCGCGGCCCGGAGCCGGTCGGCGGCCTCGCGGGCGTCGGCGGCCAGGCCGTGGCGCAGCAGGCGGGCCCGGGTCAGGCCGAGCTTCACCACGTCGCGCTCCAGGCGCCGGACGGCTTCCTGCGCCTCGTCGAGTATCCGGTCGGCGGCGGAGAACGA
The DNA here is from genome assembly GCF_015356865.1 of Catenulispora pinisilvae. Classification (GTDB taxonomy): domain Bacteria; phylum Actinomycetota; class Actinomycetes; order Streptomycetales; family Catenulisporaceae; genus Catenulispora; species Catenulispora pinisilvae. The sequence goes on along the minus strand of NZ_JAAFZA010000036.1, from coordinate 9,877 downwards.
GCCGCAGCGCGCCAGGGTCTCGGCGAGGTCGGCGTCGACCAGGAACGTCGCCGGGTCGACCATGCCGACGTTGCGCATCAGGGTCCTGCCACGGGCCAGGTGGTGCGCGGCCTGGGAGGAGCGGTCCAGCAGTAGTTCGGCGCGTCCCAGGAAAGCGTGTGCGTAGCCGGTGAACTCCGAATCGCCGGACGCGGTCCCGGCCTCGATGGCCCGCTGCGCCACCTCCACCGCGGCCTCGGCGCTGCCGCCGGACAGTTCAGCCGCGGCGGTCAGGATCAGCGCCTGCACGCTCGAAGAGCCGGTCTCGGCGCGCAGCCGGCTGCCGAGCAGCGCCGCCTCGTGCGCCTGACGGCACAGCCCGGCGCGCTCGTTGACCGAGGCGACCAGGTGCAGCACGTCACCGAGGTCGCGCAGTCGCCCGGCCCGCTCGACGTCGGCCCGCAGCCGGGAGGCGGTCGCCAAGGCGTCGGCGACGTCGCCCCGGCGCAGGAACCAGATGATCAGGGACTTGCGGACCGCGATGGACGGCAGCGTCAGATCGCCGCCGAGCCCCAGCGCCTCGGCCTCCTCCAGCGACTCGATGGCCCGCTCCGGATCGGTCTGGATCTCGGTCGGCACGCGCATCGCGATCGACTCGGCCCGCAGATTGCGGTCGCCGGTGGACAGTGCGTACTCCTCGGCCCGTGCCAGGGCCCCGATCGCCGCTTCGACGGAACCGGAGCGGAAGGCGTGGTCCGCACGCTGAAGGCTGACCCGTGCCTGCAAGTCCGGACGTCCCGCGGCGTCGGCCTCGGCCGCCTCGAGAAGCGCGGACTGCACGGATATGTCGTCGTCGAGTTCGACCAGCAACAGTCGCGCGCCGACGCGGCAGGCCGGATCGGGTCCGGCCGCGACCCGCTCGGCGGCGTCGCGGGCTTGGCGCGGCAGGCCGGCGTCGAAGGCGGCGCGGGCGGCTTCCAGGAGGCGACGGGACGCCACGTCGGTGTCCGCCAACATCGCGCCGACATTCGCCAGGCCCGCGCCGGGCTTCGCATTCGTCGCGGCGGCGTCTTCATGAGCGTCAGGAGCGGTTGTCGCCGACAGGGTGTCGGTACCGTTGACCACTTCGCTACCGGCCGCGGACGTCCCGTTCTGCGCAGAATGCGTATTTGGCGCCGCCGCGCCGCCGCTGGCAGGCGTCCCGCTTTGCACCCCCGCGCCGCCGCTGGCAGGCGTCCGCTCAGCGGCCATCCGGAACAACTCCGCAGCAGTCCCCGGCGCTCCGCGATGCACCGCGATCCGTGCCGCCTCTTCCAGTTCCGCCGCCAGGTCTTCGGTCGAGTCGGCCGTCGCCAGCGCGTGGTGCCGAGCCCGCTCCAGCGGGTCGTCGTGCGCCAGCGCGAGCTTCGCGTGGCATTCGCGGCGGGCCTCTATATCAGCGTCCGCATACACGATCTCGCGCAGCAGCGGGTGCGCGAAGCGCGGCTCCAGGTCCCGTCCGGAGACGATGATGCCCGAGGCCAGCGCCTGTGACAGTCCCCACTCGTGCCCGGCCAGCAGTTCCCGCGGCGGGCGGGCGGCCGTCGAGATCAGCAGGAGCGCGTCGCGGGCGGCCTGCGGCAACGCGTGCAGGCGGTCGGCGAGCAGGCCGCGCAGGCGTTCCGGGACCAGCAGCGCGTCGCCGGGTTGCACCACCGTTCCCGATCGCAGTGCGGCACGGCCCAACTCCAGTGCGTAAAAGGGGTTACCGCCCGCGGCGTCGCGGATCCGTTGCGACAGCTTGTCGGTGGGACGCAGGCCGAGGCGGGTCCGCAGCAGTTCGGAGACCACCGGGCCGGGCAGGTTGCCCAGGGCGATCTCGACCGCGTCCTCCGGCAGGAGTCCCCACCAGGTGGGCTCCTGTCCTTCGGACAACCGCTCGGCGGCGAGCACGCGGACGCGGCTGCCCTGGCGGCGGCGCACGGCGAAGGCCAGGACCTCGGCGGTGGCCGAGTCCAGGCAGTTCACGTCGTCGAGGATCAGCAGGACCGGCCGTTCCAAGGACAGCGCGCGTAGTGCTTCGACCACGGCGACCCGGATCGCGAGTTGGTCGGTGGCCGCGCCGTCGGGGACCGAGCGCATCAGCACGCCGTCGAAGGCCGAGCGCAGGTGGTAGGGGACCACCTCGGGCCGGGCGGCGACAGCGTCGGAGAACAGGTCGTAAAGCCCGAGGTAGGGGAGCCAGGACTCGGCGGCGGCCGACGCGCTGCGCAGCACCAGTTGCCCGGCGGCCGCGCACGCCGAGCCGATCGCGTCCAGCAGCGCCGATTTGCCGATCCCGGCCGGACCGCTCACCAGCACGCCGCCGCCGGCGGCCAGTGCCGCCATGCACTTCTCGAGCGTCTGCTGCCGGCCGAGTATCGCTGGTGCGTCCTTCACGCAAGGAAGTGTCCTCCCGTGCGCGTCCTGTTGGCGAGTCCGAAGTACCGGCTCGTGTACAGAGCGTCTCTGAGGTACGTCGAAATACCTTATGCCCGATTCATCCCTCTGAATTCCGAGCTAAATCAATTACTGGAGATAGAACGCGCAGCTACCTAGCGCGTTGTTACCTTTTCGTGACCGTCTCAGCGTGCTTTTGCCCAGTCCGGGCCGCTACGGTCGCAGACCAGGCACGCCGGTCCGAGACCCGGAAGACGGGACACCGGCGGCCTACGCCGAATCCCAAAAGCGCGCAAAGCGCCGGACGGGAACCGGGGACCCACGTCCCAATGGGGTGAATCCGCTTCCGAAGTGGTAGGGCAGCCTCTTTCGCCCGAACCCGTCAGCTAACCCGGTAGGCGGTCAAAGAGGAAGACAACTACGCACATGCGCACACCTTTGGTGCTCAGCCGCCGTTCCCGCGGCCTGACCCTGACCGCCGCCGCCCTCGGCGCGGTCGCCGTCCCGACCCTGGCCTCCGCGGCCCCCGCGTTCGCCGCCGTGCCGCACGCCGCTCCGGCGGCCGTCCCGGCCCTGGCGCCGGCTCCGGCCTCGGCTGTGGCCGCCGCGCTCGCCGCCGCCGCTCCGGCGCACGCCGCCGCTCCGGTCGCCGCGGTGGCGCCGGTCGCCGCGGTGGCCCCGAAGTCCGCCGCGGCCCCCAAGGCCGACGCCGCCCCGCAGTCCGCGACCTACACGGTCCGCGCCGGCGACACCCTGTCCGGCATAGCCCAGGCCAAGCTCGGCGACGGCAGCAAGTACCCGGAGATCTTCAAGCTCAACACCGGCAAGGCCCAGGCCGGCGGGCAGAAGCTCCAGGACCCGAACCTGATCCTGATCGGCTGGGTGCTGAACCTGCCGAACGCCGACGGTTCCGCGGCCCCGGCCTCGACCTCGACCTCGACCTCGAACCAGCCGGTCACGGAGTCCGCCCCGGTGCAGAACTCCCAGTCGACGCAGTCGAACCAGTCGACGCAGTCGTCCAGCAAGAGCTCGCAGAGCAGCCAGGGCACCCAGACGCAGACCCAGAGCTACCAGAGCTCTTCGGCGTCGACCGGCTCCTACGCCAACAACCTGGACGGCTGGATCAAGGAAGCCATCTCGATCCTGAACTCCAACGGGTACTACGTCTCGTACAACGCGATCTACCAGACCGTGATGCACGAGTCGGCCGGTAACCCGAGCGCCACCAACGGCTGGGACTCCAACGCCGCCGCCGGCCACCCGTCGATCGGTCTGATGCAGACCATCTCGCCGACGTTCAACGCCTACGCGCTGTCCGGCCACACCGACATCTACAACCCGGTGGACAACATCATCGCCGGCGTCCGGTACGCGGCGGCCACCTACGGCTCGCTGGACTCGGTCGTGGCGGCCCGCTGTGGCGGCTCCTGCTGGTACGGGTACTGATCCCGACGATCGCGACGATCGCGACGCGGTCAGATCCCGGGTGAGACCCGGAAGCCCCCGGGCGCGGACGCGCTCGGGGGCTTCGGCCGTGCTTCGGCTCTGCTTCGGCTCTGCTTCGGCTCTGCTTCGGCTCTGCTTCGGCCGTGCTTCAGCCTCATGGCATCGGGCTGGAGCCGTCGGGCTCACACCCGCTGAAGCTCAGTAGCCCTCGCCGGTCCAGCCATACCGCTTGTGCAGGTGGCCGATGACATTGTCGAAGTCGCCGCGGTCCAGCGCGTGGCCCTCGCGCCGTATGCCCTCGGGGTGCACCCGCACCACGCGGTCGATCACCGCCCAGGACTCGCGCGCGTCCCGGTCCCAGTCGCCGGTGCCGATGCTGACCCAGTTCTCGGCGTCCGAGTGCCACTTGCTGGTCAGCTTGACCGCCAGGAAGTTGCCGGTCGCCTTGCCCCGGGCCACCAGCAGCACCGGGCGGTCCTTGCCGCGCCCGTCGTGCTCCTCGTAGGGGACCCAGGTCCAGACGATCTCACCGGGATCCGGGTGGTGGTCCTCCTCGGGGTCCCACTCGGTGTGCACCGCGCCGATCTTGTGCGGGTCCATCTCGACGGTGTCGAAGGGCGGGAACCGGCCGGGCGAGTTCCCCCACTGGTCGTGCTCATGCTCTGCCATGGCGCCGAACTATGCCAAAGGAGTGAGCCGGGCCGCCAACCGCCATTGAGCCGCGCGCTGCGCCTAACGAGTGAACGCCACGCGGTAGCGCTCCCACACCCGGCCGAACGCACCTCAGGGCCCGGACAATCCCAGTGTGACAACGCACTCTCTGGCGACCATGCTGCTGGTGGCCGTCATCGCGGTCCTGTCCCCGCCGCTGGCCGACCTGGCCGGACGCAAGGCGCCGGTGCCGCTGGTGGTGTTCGAGATCGTGCTCGGCATCCTGGTCGGCCCGGATGTGCTGGGCTGGGCCCACGACGACGACTACGTGCACGCGTTGTCCCAGTTCGGCCTGGCGATGCTGTTCTTCATGGCCGGCTACGAGATCGACTTCGGCCGGCTGCGCGGCGCCCCGCTGAACCGTGCGCTGCTGGGCTGGGCGATGTCGGTGGTGCTCGGCGTCAGCCTGGGCCTGCTGCTGGCGCCGTCGGCGAAGAGCGGCGTGATCGTCGGCATCGCGCTGAGCACCACCGCGCTGGGCACGATCCTGCCGGTGCTGCGGGACGCCGGCGAGGTCGGAACGCCACTGGGCAACGTGGTGATGGCGGTCGGCGCGGTCGGGGAGTTCGCGCCGATCATCGCCATGACCCTGTTCCTGGACGGCCGCAAGCCCGGCGAGGCGATGGTCTATCTGACGGCGTTCGCGCTGATCGCCGCGGCCGGGGTGGTGCTCGCGGTGCGCGGCGAGCACGCGGCCGTGCACCGGCTGGCCGACATCACCATGGAGACCTCCGGGCAGTTCGCCGTCCGGCTGGTCATCGCGCTGCTGATGGCGATGATCGGCGCGACCGTGGCGCTGGGGGTGGACATGCTGCTCGGCGCGTTCGCCGCCGGCGTCATCATGCGCATCCTGTTCCACAGCGGGGACTCGGAGCGCGCCGAGCGGATCACCGGGAAGCTGGAGGCGATCGGCTTCGGTTTCCTGATCCCGGTGTTCTTCATCGAGACCGGGATCGGCTACGACCTCAAGGCCCTGACCTCGAACTGGGCCACCCTCGGGCTGGTGCCGCTGTTCTTGGGGCTGTTCCTGGTGACGCGCGGCGTGCCGAGCTTCCTGACCGCGCCGGAGGGCACCAGCACGCGCGGCCGGCGGGCCATCGCGCTGTATGCGGCCACCGGGCTGCCGCTGATCGTGGCCATCACGGCGATCGGGGTGGAGCGCGGGACGTTGAAGTCGTCGACGGCGGCCGCGATGGTCGGCGCGGGGATGCTCTCGGTGCTCATCTATCCGTTCCTGGCGCTGAAGGTGAGCGGGAGCACGCGGGCTCCGCAGGGGCGGGAGGAGGCCGCTGAGAGTTGGTGACGACTTCGGTGGATGCACCTTGGATCCACCCGTGGTCGGAGATCATCCCGTCGCGAACCCGACCACAGTCCGATGCGCAGCCCACCCCGGGCGCGCCAGGATAGTCACGCCAGGAAAGTTACGATGATCCGGTCCTGGAGACGTGAGCCCGCAGTCCGCCCCGCAAAGCAGATCCGCCCCGAGGAGGTGCGCATGCCGAAGGTAGTGCTGGCCGGGTTGCGCGCCGACGCGGTGCGCCTGGCGCTGACCTGCTTGTCGATCGTGCTCGGCATCGCCTTCGTGACCGGGACGTTCCTGCTCTCGGGGTCCATCAACCAGGCGTTCAACTACGGGTACGCGCGGGCCGCGCAGAACGTGGACGTCGCCGTGCAGCAGACCGGCTCGGCCGTCTACCCGAACGCCACCGCGCCGCCGACGCCTCCGTCGCTGCTCACGCCGTCGGTCGTGGACCAGATCCAGGCGCACGTCGGCTCGGACGCGGTGGTCAGCGGGCAGGTCAAGGGGCCGGCCCCGGTGCTGGACGCCAACGGGCAGCCGATGCGCACCGACGGCCTGACCGGCAACGCCCTGGCGTTCCCCGCCGATCCGGCGCTGTATCCGGGGTCCATCGTGGCCGGGACCGGGCCGACCGGGCCCGGGGACGCGGTCATCGACAAGGACACCGCCGCCGAGCACAAGCTGAGGGTCGGCCAGACGATCCGGGTCGTCGGGCACGACTCGGCGATCCACACCTTCCGGCTGGCCGGCATCGCCGAGTACGGCGTGGACAACCGTGCCAACGGCTGGACCCTGGTCGGGCTGGAACCGCAGGTGGTGCTGAGCCTCACCGGCAAGACCAGCTATGACGAGATCGACCTGCACGCCAAGGGCGGCGCCTCGCAGGCGCACCTGGCGTCCGAGGCGGCGTCGGCGCTCGGCGGCCGGCCGCAGTTCACCGTCCTGACCGGGACCCAGTACACCAAGGCGGTGCTGGAGCAGCGCGCCTCGATCGCCGGGAACGTCCCGCAGATCCTGGAGGTCTTCGGGGCGGTCGCGCTGCTGGTCGCCGGGTTCGTCATCTACAACACGTTCACCATCCTGGTGGCGCAGCGGATCCGGCAGGTGGCACTTCTGCGCTGCATCGGCGCCGGCAAGGGGCAGGTGTTCGCCGCGACGGTGGCCGAGGCCGCGCTCGTCGGGCTGGTCGGCTCCGCGCTCGGCGTGCTGGCCGGGATCGGCGTGGCGCAGGCCCTGCACGCGGTGGTCGCGGCGGTGAGCTCGACCCAGCTGCCGCCGGGCGGGATCGTGGTGTCCGGCGGGGTGATCGCGCTGGGCATGGCGGTCGGGTTCGCGGTCACCATCGTCTCGGCGGTGCTGCCGGCCCGGGCCGCGACGAACGTGCCGCCGGTCGAGGCGCTGCGCACGCAGCAGGAGGTGAAGACCACCAAGGGCCGGATCGGCCGCACCCGGGTGCTGGTCGCGGTGGCGCTCGGCGTGGTCGGCGTCGTGCTGGCCGCCCTCGGCACCGGACAGCACGACCTGCTCGGCGGGGTGAAACTGATCGGTGGCGGCGGCGCACTGGTCTTCGCCGCGCTGATCGTGGCCGGACCGCTGATCGTCGGGCCGATGATCTGGGCCCTGGGCTGGCTCCCGGGCCGGCTGTTCGGCACCCCGACCAAGCTGGCCGGCTCCAACGCCCGCCGCAACCCCGGCCGGGTCGCGGCCACCACCGCGGCGCTGACCATCGGCGTGACGCTGATGGCACTGTTCACAGTGACGCAGAACTCGGTGACGGTGACGCAGTCGCAGTGGATCGACTCGCACAACCCGTACGACTACTCCGTGGACCCGCCGAGCACCGGACAGACAGTCCCGTTCCAAGTCACCGACCAGCTGCGGGCCAAACCACAGCTGGCGCACGTCGCGGCGGTGGACGGCACGAAGGCGACGCTGAACGGCACGTCGGTCGACGTCGGAGCGGTCGAGGCGTCGGCCTACGGCACCCTGTTCAAACCGGTGGTGAAGTCCGGCTCACTGGCCGCCTTCGGCCCCGGCACAGTCGCCCTGTCCAACGAGATGGCCGACTCGCAGCACGTGAAACTCGGCGACACAATCACCGTGCAGACCCAGCAATCGGGCCCGGTAACCGCCCGGGTGACCCTGATCTACCAGGTCTTCACCGGCCACGGCATCGACTGGTACGACGTACTGATGCCCCGTCCACAGTTCCTGTCGACGTTCAAGCCACTCGGCGACACCCAGGTCCGCATCCTGGCCGCACCGGGTGTCCCCACGGTCGACTCGCGAGCCGCCGTCGACTCTGTGGTGTCGCAGTACCCGTTCCTACACACCGGGAGCCTGGCCGAGAAGAAGGACTCACTGACCGGCAGCGCGGACGCGACCCTACAACTGTTCACCGCGATGCTCGGCCTGGCGGTGGTGATCGCGGTACTGGGCATCGCCAACACCCTGTCGCTGTCGGTCGTGGAACGCACCCGCGAGTCAGCCCTCCTGCGCGCGCTGGGACTATCGCGCGGCCAGCTGCGGCGCATGTTGTCGGTAGAGGCGGTACTGATGTCGGCGGTCGGGGCGCTGATGGGAGTGGCGCTCGGCGTCGGGATCGCGGCCGCGTTGGAGGCGCTGATCGGCCGAGTCGAGGGCGGGGCGGTGCTGTCGGTGCCGGTGTTGACGCTGGTGGGATACGTACTGCTGGCGGCGGTGGCGGGATTGGTGGCATCGGTGCTGCCGGGACGGCGGGCGGCTTCGGTGTCGATCGTCGCGGCGATCGCGGATTCGTGAGCGCGCGCGGTGGCGCGGCGGTTTGGCGCGGGTGAGCGAGCAGGCGGCGCGCGGTGGCCCGCAGGCAGAGGCACAGGTGGGTGGTGCGGGCAGGTGCGCGAATCAGCATGTCGGCGGGCAGATGCGCGGTGCGGCGCCAGACAAGCGAGCGGTGGGCCCGGCGGGCAGGTGCGTACGAGCGACGCGGCGACACAGCACGCAAAAGCGCGAGCCACGCAGGTGCGCCATGTGGCAGCGACAAGCGGCGGCAGCCCAGCCCTGGGGCGAATCGGCGGCCCGCGGTGGGCCAGCAGGCAAAGGCACGATTGGGCGGGCTGGCAGGCAGGTGCGCGCGGGCAGTGCACGGCGAGACAGCAGGCAAGTACGCGAGCCAGCAACACGCGGTACCGCGGCAGGCAGGTGCGCCATGCCGCAGCGACAAGCGGGGGCGGCGTGCCGAAACACGGGTTCGAGCGGCGGGCCAGCACGCGGGGCGCGGCGGCCGACGGGCAAAGGCACAAGTGGGCGGTGCGGGCACGTGCGCGAATCAGCGGCGTGTCGGCGGGCAGATGCGCGGTACGACGGCAGACAAGCGAGCGCTGGGCCGGCAGGCTAGCGCGCGAGCAGCATATGGCGAGAGGCAGGCAGGTGCGCGGGCCAGCAGCACGCGGTACGGCAGCGGGTGGGTGCGCGATGCGGCAGCGACACGCGGGGCGGCGTGACAGCACGCGGGTGCGCGAGCAGGCGGGGCGCGGCGGCCGACCGGCAAAGGCACAAGTGGGCAGTGTGCGGCGGCAGACAAGCGAGCGCTGGCCGGCAGGTGCACGAGCCAGCAGCACATGGCAAGAGGCAGGCAGGTGCACGAGCCAGCAGCACATGGCGAGAGGCAGGCAGGTGCGCGGGCCAGCAGCACGCGGTACGGCAGCGGATGGGTGCGCGATGCGGCAGCGACACGCGGGGCGGCGCGCTGACATGCGGGTGCGAGCGGCGGTCCGACACGCAGTTGCGGGAGCTGGCGGCGTGCGGCTCGGCGGGCGCATCCGTGGGCGCGGTGTGGTGGGCACATCTGTGGGCGCGGTGTGGCGGGCACATCCGCGGGCGCGGTGTGGCGGTCTGGGAAGTGGGATGTCTGTGGAGATGACTGATGCGTGCTGAGCCCATCTCGCCGGAGCGGCTGGCGGCTCGTATCGCCGGGCTGCTGGCGCCGGGTGGTTCGGATCCGTGGCGGCGGTTGGCTGTGGATGGGGCGCCGGGGTCGGGGAC
>NZ_JAAFZA010000359.1 GCF_015356865.1 Catenulispora pinisilvae | reverse complement strand
GCGCCCATCTCAGCCCAGACAATCTTCCCCCGCTCCGTAGGCCGTACCCCCCACCGCTGCGAAAGCTGAGCCACTATCAACAGCCCGCGATGCCGCTCATCCATAGCCTGAGTAACCGCCGGCCGCGGGATCCGCCCGTCGCAGTCGGCTACCTCCACCATCAGGCGCCCGGGGTGTGAGCGCAGCGCCAGTTGGCTGGTCGTCGCGGCGTGCTGGGTCGCGTTGGTGACCAGTTCCGTCACCACCGACAGCACGTCGTCCGTGAGGTGGTTCAGTTCCCAGTCCTCCAACGTCGCCGTCACGAACCGGCGTGCCGCCCGCGCCGCCATCGGGTCGGGGTCCAGGTCCAGGGCCGCCTTGCGGATGCGGGTCGGGCGGGTTCGGACCATCAGGAGTGCCACGTCGTCGTGTTCGTCGCCGGACAGCATCGCGTGCAGCAGGCGGTCGCAGGTGCGTTGCACGGTCTCCGCGCCGAGCGGGGCGGATGAGACCGCGGCCGAGGCTGCGCCCAAGCCCGAACCCGACCCCGACCCCAAAGACGACGACAGCCCTACCGCGCCAGGCCCGTCGTCAGACCGCACCAGCTCCGTGGACAGCCGGTTCAGGCGCTCGGTCAGCGGGGCGTTGTGGCACTCGACCAGCCCGTCGGTGTACAGCAGCAGCCTGCTGCCGCCGGCCAGGGGCTGGATCACCTCGTCGAACACCGCCTCCTCGATGCCCAGCGGCATCCCGAGGTCGTCCTCCAGCAGGTGTGCCGTGCCCTCCGGGGTGATCAGCGCCGGTGGCATGTGGCCGGCGCTGGCCCAGGTCAGGACCTCCTCGGCCGGGTCGTAGACCGCGTAGACGCAGGTTGCGATCTGTTCGGCGACGCCGTCGTCGCCGGCCGCGCCGAGTGCGCCGATGCCGGCCGGGTGGGTGCCGGTCGCGCTCAGTGTGCTCACCGCGGACGAACTGCTGGCCGCCGAGGCGGGCATGGTGCAGACCAGGCGGTTCAGCAGGTGCATGATCTGTCCCGGGGGCAGGTCCATCACCGCGTAGGCGCGTACCGCGGTGCGGAGCTGGCCCATGATCGCCGCGGCCTTGATGCCGCGGCCCATCACGTCCCCGATGACCAGTGCCACCCGGCCGCCGGACAGCGGGATCACGTCGAACCAGTCGCCGCCGACCTGGGTGCCCTGGGCGCCGGGCAGATACGTGAACGCGATCTCCAGCTCGGCCAGCTGCGGCGGATACGCCGGCAGCAGGGAGTTCTGTAGCTCCACCGCGGTCTCGCGCTCCAGCCGGTACAGCCGCGCGTTGTCCATCGCCGAGGCCGCCTGGCCGGCGATGCCCTTGACGATCTGCTCGTCGCGCTCGGTGAACCGGTTCGGCTCGGAGTGGCCGAAGTACATCGAGCCCAGCACCGTGCCGCCGATGGTGGTGATCGGCAGCGCCAGGAACGACTTCACCGGCGGGTGCCCCGGCGGCAGGCCGTGGAACGGCGCGCGCTGGCCGTAGCGGGGGTCGGCGGTGACGTCGCCGGAGCGGATCGGCGCCGTGCCCGGGAACGCCGCCCCGACCAGCGAGGTCGGCCGGGGCATCGGCAGGTTCTCGAACCGCTCGACCGGAATCTTCCCGGCCAGTGCGAACCGGGTCTGGGCCTGGCCGTTGGTGGAGGTCAGGGTGTAGAAGCAGGACCCGAACTCGGCGTCGATCGCGGTGGTGGCGGCGTCGGTGGCGAGCTTGGCGATCTTGCGGGTGTCCAGCTCCCGGTGCAGCGACTGCCCGATCATGTAGAGCGTCTCGACGATCCGCGTTTCCTGCGTCAGCCGCCGCTGCGAGGCCCGCAGTTCGGCCTCGGCCGCCAGCGCCGCGGCGTTGCCGTCGCCGGGGGCGGTGGGCACCGAGGAGGACGACGGCGGCGGCGCGGAGGCTTGCTGCGGCACCAGCGGCGCTGGCGCCCGGTGCCCGGTGCCCGTGCCGGTGCCGTTGGACCCCGCAGCCGGAGCCGGGCTCGCGCCGTTGCCGCCCGCCACGCCGTTCCCGGCCGCACCGTTCCCGGCCGCACCGGTGCTCCGCACCCCGGTCCCGGTCCCATTGCTCGTGCCGTTCCCGTTACGGGCCCCGAACACCTGGTGCCCGGCCGCCGGGGCGGACGGGGCGAACAAGGGTGCTGCCAGCAGCGGCGTCAGCGCCAGCCGGATCGCCGCGGCCAGAGTGCGGAAGTGCGTCGCGGTCTCGGCCGGGATCCGAACCCGCGAATACAGCAACGCCGTGTACAGCGATGTGTTCCGCACCCCGGGCAGATCCGGGTGGTCCGGCCCGCCAGAGTCCAGCACCGCGCCCAGCGCGATCGCCGAGCGGATCTGGTAGTCGCGCACGAACTCCGGCGTCGGCACATAGGGGCTGCCCAACGCCTCCGGGACGTGGAAGACGTCGAACCGGTCCCGCAGCCGCGCGTGCAGCCCCGCCGCCTCGTTGTTGCCGTTCGCCCGCCCCGGCGCCGGCTCAGCCGCCGGCTGCAAGCCCAGCAGCCGGTCCAGCAACGCCAGCGCCAGCGGAGCGCGCCGCACCACGTCCGAGGCCGACAGCGGGATCGCCTGGTGGTCCCGGCTGTTGCGGCGGTCCCCCCAGTGCGGGTGGTCGCCGGAAGTGGCCAGCAGCGTCAGATACGGCAGCCCGTCGTCGTTCGCGGCGGCGGCCGGGTCCCGGGTGGCGACGTAGGAGTGCAGATCGGGGGTGAGGCGGTCCCAGGTGACGGTGTGGAACATCCGGGCCAGCGCGAACGCCGGCCGGCCGGTCGAAGGATCGGTGAAGGCGTGCCGCAGCCACTCCACGATGGCCGCCGAGCCCTCCTCCATGGTCGTGGCCCCGGCCGTGGCGGCCCGGAGTTCGCCGGAGGCGACGACCATGTCGGTGACCGAGAAACCGGAGAGGTCGAACGCCGACGCCATTCCCGCCGTCCTGTGGGTGGTCCGTGCGGACCCCGGCGGGGGCCCAGACACAATCATGCCGACACATCCTCACCGTGCGCGGTCGTTCGCCCTACCCGGCGCGGCGTTCCCGCTCGGTCGGGTGGCCGCTCCACCAGCGGCCCGGCCACGGACGTTGTGCCCCGCACCGGCTTCGGCGATAGCTTGTGCCCCCGATCGTGGCACCCGGCCGCGAAGAACACGGCAATGCTGGCCGAACTGTACCCGATGGGGGGATGTACGGGGGCAGACATCGCGATACCGGGCGAAACCGGATCGCCGGGCCGGGGAACGGACGCGGAGGACGAGGAGGAGTCGAGGCACAGTGGGTGAGCACACGACGGGGCTTGCGGAACGCTGGGGCGGCCGCACCGTGCGGTGGGCCGTGATCGGCGCGCTGGCCGCGGCGGCCGGCTGTGCGGGGCTGCTGGTCCTGGGCCGGCTCGGCCCGGACCGGGACGCGTCGTCGTCGGACTGCGGCGTGGTCTGCCAACCAGGTCCCAGGGCCCTGATCCCGGGCGCGCCGGGGACCGCCGGCCCGGGGCCGCGGACCAGCCGCACCCCGCCCGCGCAGCCGACCGGGTCGGCCCCTGTGCCCGCCGCGACATCCTCCGCTCCCGTCTCAGCCTCCGCACTCGTGCAGTTCAAGGTAACCAGTCATTGGGACGACGGCTATCGCGCCGACGTCACGATCACCGACACCGGCCGGGCTCCGCTGACCGGCTGGCACCTGACGTTCCACGTCACCGGCGCGCGCCTGCACCAGCCCACGGACACCGGCGAGACCGCGATGGCCGGCGACGTGGTCAGCGTCACGCCGGCACCCTGGCGGCAACCGCTGGCCGCCGGCGCCCAGGCGGTGTTCGGCATGGGGTTCGACGGGGTCCTGGCCGCGCCCGGGGGCTGCGTGTTCGACGGTGCGCCGTGTGCGATGCAGTACGTGAACACGGTGCCAGGACAATGATTCCGCAGCTCGCCCGGATGTCAAACCACTGACAAAGTTGAGGCTGCGGGGGTTGGTGGGGTTCTCTGGGGTTCTCCGGGGTTCTTCGGGACGATGATGCGAGGTCGCCGGGCTCGGGCCGGGTCTGAGGCGGGTCCGAGGCGGGTTTGAGCCAGGGTTTGAGCGGGACCTGAGCCGGGCCCGATCCGAGCCCGACCCGACCCGAGAGCCGGGTCAGGGCCCGGTCGGTGTCGGCTAGTGCTCGCTCAGCACCCGCTCAGCACCCGCTCGGTACCCGCTCAGCGCCTGCTCAGGCGCCTGGTCTGGCGCCTGCTCTCGTGCCCGCTCAGTGTCGTCCGAGGCCGAGCACCGTCCCGGTCACGGTCCCCAGCGTCCCGAGCACCCCGCCCAGCAGACCGCCGAGGCCGCCGTCACCGCCGCCGCTGCCACCGTCACCGCCGCCCTCGCCGGGCTGCGACGGGGTGGTGGTCGGCGGGGCCGGCCAGGTCGGGGTGCTGATCGGGGTACTGACCGGAGCGCTCGGCGCCGAGGTCGGCACGCTGGTCGGGGCGCCGGTCGGCAGGCCGCTCGTCGGCGGATCGGTCGGCCGGGAGCGCAGCACCGGCGGGGGCGTCGTCGAGCCCTGCGTCGGCAGCGGCGTGCTGACCGGCTCGAAGCCGCGCGTCGGGGCGGCGTGCGTGGGTTGGTACTGTATGCGCGGATTCGTCGCGACGTCCGTGGGGGTCACCGACCCCGTCGGGTCCGGGGTTACCGGGTCCGCGACGTCCGACACCGGCGTGTCGCCGGTCACCACCACCGCCGGGTCCGCGCCCGCGGTGGTCCTGGCCGAAGCCGGCGCGGTCTGGGCCGTCCCGGCCGCGGCGGGGGTGCCCCCGGTGTGCATCACGGTGGCCACCGCGGTCACCGCCCCGATGCCCGCGGCACCGCCCAGCAGCGTCTCAGCGGCCTTGCGTATCGGACCGGGTTTCCTGTGCCGGGTCGCCGCCACGCGCCCCCACCTCCCAAGCTGCGCCGCACCCACCGGGGGCTGCGGATCTGACAGTCAGTGTGCTGTCAGCCGCGGGGCGTGCGCGCCGCGCCAACCCCGCGTTCCCCCGAAAGAGCGATCAAAAGACCCCGGAAAGTCCGGGTCCGGGCGCCGGGCGCCGAACACGGTGGCCGGACCCGGGGGAGCGGTGCACAATGTGCGCCCGCACCCTCCCGAGCTCGGATGTCGCGGTGTTTGTCAGCATTCGACAGGGTTCGTCAAAGCCCGTAGAGGCTCGTCAAGGCCCGTCAGCGGTTGACGCAGTGGTTGTCGTCCGCGCCGGTATCGAAGGCACCCACCACGAACGCGTCGCCGCACGCCTGGATCGGCGCGTTCACCGAGGCCTGCACCACGTCGCCGGACACCGCGCCCGGGTCGTCCGCGGTGGCGCCCACGGCCGTCGCCGAGGTGTGCACGTCGTCGCAGGAGTTCCCCTCGGCCTCGGTTTGGACGCCGGCCGCCGCGCCGGTCAGGCCGCAGCCCTGCACCGGGGCGTCCAGCGCGCCGCCGACCACGTCGCCGGAGACCGCGCCCGGGTCGTCCGCGGCCGCGCCGCGGATCGAGGCGTGGTTGTCCCAGGTGGTGCAGCGGTTGTCGAGCGCGTCTTGCAGCGCCGTCGCGGCACCGCCGGCGTCCCCGCACACCTGCACCGGCACGTCGGCCGCGCCCTGCGCCACGTTGCCGGCCGCCAGCCCCGGGCTGTCGGCGGCCACGCCCTCGGTGCCGGCCGAGTCGGCCGCCGCGGCGACGCCCGCGCCGGAGACCATCATCGAGCCCGCGGCCAGCGAGAGCAGCAGACCCTTCTTCACGAACCCGTGCATGGTTGTTCCTTGGGGATCGACGAAAGGGGGCGTCCACGCGCCCCCTCGGTGATCGAGAACGAACCTCCGCGCCCGGGGTTGCGGGGTGTGGCGCGCCGGGGCCCGGATGTCAGCCATCCGGGCCAGTCGGCCGACCATCACACCGGTGCGGGCGAACTACCGCCCGCGACTACCGCGTCAGCTTCGGCAGCACCTCGCGCCCGAACGCCTCGATCCACTCGGCCTGGTTCCGCCCCACGTTGTGCAGGTAGATCCGGTCCACCCCGAGGTCCAGGAAGGCCTGGATGGAGGCGCGGTGCACGTCGGGGTCGGAGGAGATGACCATCCGGCCGTCGAAGTCCTCCGGCCGCACCAGCTTGGCCATCTGCTCGAAGTCGAACGGCGAGCGGATGTCCTGCTTGGGGAACTTCATGCCGCCGTTGGGCCACTCGGTCACCGCGTTGGCCAGCGCCTCCTCGTCGGTCGGCGCCCAGGACAGGTGCAGTTGCAGGATCTTCGGCATGGTGTCCGGGTCCTTGCCGGCCTTGCGCGCGCCGGCCGCGAAGTTCTCGAATACCCCGGCGACCTTGGAGTGCGCCGCGCCCGGGGTGATGATCCCGTCGCACAGCTCGCCGGTCTTGCGCGAGGTGTAGGGGCCGGCGGCGGCGATGTAGATCGGCGGCGGGGTCGCGGGCATCGTCCACAGCCGGGTGGTCTCCAGCGTGAAGTACTTGCCGGAGTGCTTCACGTCCTTGCCGGTGAACAGCTTGTTGATCACCTCGACGGCCTCGAACATCATCGCCACCCGGGTCGGCGCCTCGGGCCAGTACCCGCCGATGATGTGCTCGTTCAGGGCCTCCCCGGACCCCAGGCCCAGCCAGTGCCGCCCGGGGTACATGGCCTCCAGCGTCGCCGAGGCCTGAGCCACCATCGCCGGGTGCATCCGGAAGGACGGACAGGTCACCCCGGGCCCGAGGTCCGTCGTGGTGCGCTCGCCCATGGCGGTCAGCACGTTCCAGACGAACGGCGCGTTGCCCTGCTGCGGCACCCAGGGCTGGAAGTGGTCGGCGGCCATGGTGCCGGTGAAGCCGTGCTGTTCGGCCAGCGCCGAGTAGTCCGTGACCTCGATCGGCCCGAACTGCTCCAACATGGCCGCGTAACCGATGTGCGGTGCGCTCACGACTAGGGCTCTCCCTACTGAACTGAATATTCACTGTTGCTACAGCCGACCTTAGAGCCGGACCCCGCACCTGTCGTGCGCATCGGCTGTGGGATGCGGCACGCGTGGCCGGAACGTTCAAGACCGCCCAGGTGGCCGCGGGTAGCTTCGGCGGCATGAACCAGAACGAATCTGAGACCGCGTCTGAGACCGCGTCTGAGACGGCATCTGAGAACGCATCCGCGTTGGAGCGAGCCGCGGCGTTCCTGTGGACCTCCGGGCGCGTCTTGGAACAGCGGCGCTTCGAGGTGTTGTTCGGCACCGCACCGGACGGCTCCGGCCTGGCCGCCGCCCTGGCGGCCTACCGCACCCCGGACGGCGGCTACGCGTACGGGCTCGAACCCGATGTCCGCGGCCCGGCCCCGCAACCACTGGCCGCCGCGACCGCCCTGATCGTCCTGGAGGACGCCGGCCGCCTCGACGCCACGACCGTGCCCGGAATCCTGGACTGGCTGACCACGGTCACCACCCCCGAAGGCGGCGTCCCGGCGATCCTGCCGACCCTGGCCGCCTACCCGCGGCCCCCGTGGCTGCCGGTCAGCGACCACCCGGCCGCCGACCTCCTCGCGACCGGCCAGATCCTGGCCCCGGCGCTCCGCAGCGGAGTCACCCACCCCTGGATCCCCGCCGCCCTGGCCTCCGCCCGCCGCGAAGTCGAGGCGCTGGAACAGACCCATCCCTACGGCGTCGAGGCGGCACTGCTGTTCCTCGATGCCGCCCCCGATCGCGCCTGGGCCACCGCACAGGCCGACCGCCTCGGCAAACTGGTCCGCGAGCAACGCACAGTCCTGCTCGACCC
>NZ_JAAFZA010000358.1 GCF_015356865.1 Catenulispora pinisilvae | reverse complement strand
TCCCCCGAGGCAACAGCAACGGCGTCGCCAGCAGCAGCGCCCCCGCCAGCCCGAGCCCGAACCGCGGGCTGGTCAGCGTCGCGATCACCCCCCACAGCGCGGTGGCCGTGGCGATGCTGGTCTTGTTGGTGATCGACCAGGCGGACAGGACGCGGGTGACGTTCGCGGTGCCGGCGTGCTCCAGCCGGTGGGTCGCCAGGACCGGGTTGTAGATGCCCGAGAAGGTGATCAGGCCCCCCTCCACCACCATCACCAGCAGCAGGCCGGGCCACCCCGGGCCGACGAAGGCCAGGCCGATCGGCCAGACCGCGCGCAGCGTGCAGGCCGCGCGCAGGACCGTGGGGCGGCCGTAGCGGGCGACCAGGTGCGGGCTCAGGCGGGAGCCCAGCAGGCCGCCGAGGCAGGGGACTGCGAAGGCCAGGCCGAACTCCCACGCCGGGAAGCCGAGGCGGCCGAGCATCAGGACCGCGAGCAGCGGCGACTGCGCCATGATCAGGCAGTTGACCGCCGCACTGTTGAAATACAGCGGCCGCAGCGCCGGGCTCTTCAGGATGTGGCGCCAGCCCTCGACGAGGTCGCGGGTGCGCAGGCCGGTGGCCCCCTGCCGGGCCGGAGGGTCGGCCTCCCCGCCGCCGATCGCGCGGATCCCCAGGGCCGAGAGCAGGTAGCTCACGGCGTCCGCGACGATCGTCACCACCGGCCCGAACAGGCCGATCGCCGCCCCGCCCAGCGGCATGCCCAGGACGGTCGCCGTCCACTGCGTGGACTCGAAGCGGCCGTTGGCGACCATCAGGTCCTCGCGCGCGACCAGCGTCCGCAGGTGCGCGCCGCTGGCCGCGGTGAACGTCAGATCGGCCGCCCCGGTCACGATCGACACCACGAGCAGCTGCGCGAACGTCAGCTCGCCTAAGGCGTAGGCGACCGGGATCGTCAGCAGGACCACGAAGCGCACCAGGTCCATGGTGATCATCACCGGCCGCTTGCGCCGGAACTCCACCCACGGTCCCAGCGGCAGCGCCACCAGCGCCCCGACCAATGTCCCGGACGCCGAGAGCGCGGCGACCTGCGCGGGGCCGGAGTGCAGCACCTTGATGAGGATCAGCGAGAAGGCGTTGAACGCCAGGAAGGTGCCCAGCGTGCTGACCGCGTAGGCCGACCAGAGCCAGTTGAACTGCCGTCCCAAGTTCCGCCGAATCGTCGGTCTCGACCGCTCCGCCATACCCGCACGCCCCTAGCACTCCACAACCATCCGCTGACTCACGGCATCCAACCGGCCGCGAGAAAGCCAGGTCAAACAACTAAAAGGGCCGCCCCCCACAACCACCGGTTGTGTCGTTAGGCTGGCGCGCCATGGACCTCGAAGCTGTGCGCACCTTCATCGCGGCCGCCGAGACCGGACGCTTCCAGGATGCCGCAACCGGTCTCGCGGTCACCCAACAGGCGGTGTCCAAGCGGATTGCGGCGCTGGAGAAGGAACTCGCGGTGCGGCTGTTCATCCGGACGGCGCGCGGGGCCCAGCTCACCATCGACGGCCAGGCGTTCCTGCCGCATGCCATGGCCCTGATGCACGCCGAGCAGAAGGCGCTGGCCTCGGTGCGGCCGGGGCGGCGCGCGCTGCGGGTGGACGTTCTCGCCAGGCGGAGCGGGATGTCGGCGCTGTTGCGCGGATTCCATGAGGCGCGTCCGGAGGTCGAGCTCGACATCGTCGGTCTGGTCGGCATCGAACCGGCGATCGCCGCGATCCAGACCGGGGAGATCGACGCGACGTTCCGGTATGTCGCCGGCGCCCAGGACCTGCCGGCCGGCGTGGAGTCCGCCCGCGTCTTCGACGACCGCCTCGACCTGCTGGTCGGCCCCCGGCACCCGCTGGCCGGGGCCCGGACGGTGCGGCTGCCGCAGCTGGCCGGGCATCGCATCTGGATTCCGGGGGTCGTGCCGGGCGTGGAGTGGTCCGATTACTACGAGGAGCTGGCGTCGGAGTTCGGGCTCACCATCGACGGCATAGGGCCGCACTTCGGAACCGACCATCTCATGGACGTCATCGCCGACTCCTCCGACGTCGCCTCGTTCGTCGGTGAGAAGCCGCGGCTCGCGTGGCCGGACGGCCACGACCTGAGGCGCATTCCGGTGGTCGATCCGACGCCGGTGTATCCGCACTCGCTGGTCTGGCGGAGTGACAACGCGCACCCCGCGCTGGCGTTGCTGCGGCGGCATCTGGCGGGGTTGGGGCGGCCGATCGGGGCGGCCGGGTCGTGGACGCCGGCCGCGGCTTGAACGGGGCGGCCGGGCTTGAACGGGGTCGGTGTTTTCGGGGCCGCGCTTTCTGGCTTGCCGTCACCTCGGCGCGACGATGACGCTGACCGTCACCTCGCCGCGACGATGACGCTGACCGTCACCTCGCCGCGACGATGACGCTGACCGTCACCTCGCCGCGACGATGACGCTGACCGTCACCTCGCCGCGACGATGACGCTGACCGTCACCTCGGCGCGACGATGACGCTGACCGTCACCTCGGCGCGACGATGACGCTGACCGTCACCTCGGCGCGACGATGACGCTGACCGTCACCTCGGCGCGACGATGACGCTGACCGTCACCTCGCCGCGACGATGACGCTGACCGTCACCTCGGCGCGACGATGACGCCGAGCACACCCGGCCCCACATGCGCGCCGATCACCGCACCGACCTCGCACACCGTGACGCCGCTCAGGCCCGGAAGCCGTTCCTGGAGCCGGGCGGCCAGGACCTCGGCGCGTTCGGCGGCGTCCAGGTGCTGCACCGCGATCTCGACCGAGTTGCCGTCGCCCCCGGCCCGCTCCACCGCGATCTCCTCCAGCCGGGCGATGGCCTTGGCGGAGGTGCGCACCTTCTCCAGCGGCTCGACGCGCCCGTCAGCCATATGCAGCAACGGCTTCATCGCCAGGGCGGAGCCGAGCAGGGCCCGCGCGGAGCCGATGCGGCCGCCGCGCCGCAGGTACTCCAGGGTGTCGACGTAGAAGAAGGCGGAGGCGGTGGCCGAGCGTTTGGCGGCGATCTCGGCGACGGCGTCCAGGTCGTGTTCTCCGTCCTGCCCGGCCTCAGCCGCCGCCAGCACGGAGAAGCCCAGGGCCATGCCGATGGTGCGGCTGTCCAGCACCCGGACCGGGATCGGCGCGTCCTTCGCGGCCAGCTCGGCCGACTCCAGCGTCGCGGACAGCTCGGCGGAGATGTGCAACGACACCACCCCCTCGGCGCCGCCCTCAGCCGCGGCACGATACGCGGCGGCGAAGTCTTCCGGCGTGGGACGCGAGGTGGTCGCGGTCTCGTGTGCCCGCAGCGCGGCCACCAGCAGTTCGCCGGTCGCCGGATCCGCCTCGCTGTGCGGCGCGCCCCGCACGATCACCTCCAGCGGGACCGCCGTGACGCCGTGGGCGGCCGCCGACGCCGCGGACAGACAAGCCGTGGAGTCGGTGACGAGCGCGATGCGGGGCATACCGCCGAGGTTATCCGGAGGTGGCGTCCGGGCAAATGGGCGGGAGCCGGAACGGGCTACCGCGAGGCGCCGATCACATAATCAATCACCGAAACGACCCCGACCCGACCACAATGCGAAGCATGAACGACGACAACCTGACTCTCCTCAACCCGCCGGGCCTGCACCCCACCTCCGGCTACGCCCACGTCACCATCGCCCCCGCCGGCCGCACCGCCCACCTGGCCGGCCTGTGCCCCCTCGACGCCGACGAGAAGGTCGTCAGCCCCGACCTGTTCGCCCAGATCGACCAGCTGGTCGCCAACGGCCTCACCATCCTGCGGGCGGCCGGCGCCCGCCCCGAGGACGTGGTCCGCTCGGTGATCTACGTGGTCAGCGACCAGAGCACGACCCTGGCCGCGGCCTGGGAACACCTGATGGCCTCGGCGCTGGCACCCGCCCTCCGGACGGCGAGCACGCTGCTCGGCGTCGCCGCGCTGGGGTACGGGGGACAACTGGTGGAAGTGGATCTGACGGCTGCTTTGGCGGAGTGAGTACGCGACAATACCCGTGAGGCCGAATCGCCGAGGCCACCGATGCCCCAATGACGCCGATGCCCCGATGACTCGGTGACCCAATCACTCGGTGACTCGAAAACTCGATGACGAGAGGGAGGTGACGCCATGGAAACGCAGACCACCCACCCAGGCGCCACCTCTCCGCGCTGAGGAGACAACTTCCGACCTCGCGGCAGCCCTCGTGCGCCTGGGACTGGGACACGTCCCGGATTCCCATTGCACGAGAGGAACCTCCCCGTGACCTTGCACGTCCGCCCCGCCACCGTCGAAGACGCCGCCGCGATCGACGACCTGCTCACCGCCTACGCCCACGCCCGCCGGATCCGCCTTCCCGGAGCCGGGGCCGCCCTGGACCGCCTGACGCGGCCGGAATCGATTCCCGCCGTCGTCCAGGACGCCGCCCGGATCGTCGGCTTCGGCCACGCCTGGCCCGCCGGCCAGGCGGTCCGATGCTTCGCCCGAGTACACCCCGAGCACGTCGGCCGCGGTATCGGCACGCTGTTGCTCGACGATCTGGAGCGCCGCTCGCACAGCTTCGGAAAGCCGGTCTTCAACGTCATGCAGCCGGCTGCCGACGACGCCGCGACCGGCCTGCTCATCGGTCGCGGATACGAAGTCATCTGCCACGTCCTGCGTATGCAGATGAGTTTGGACCGCTACCAGCCACCGCCAGCGGTACTGCCCGCCGGCATCACGCTGAGCCCGTTCCAAGCAGGGCACGACGAAGCCCGCCTGTTCGACGCCTTCCGCGCTGCCAACCCCGGACAGCCCGCCGAGGAGGGCGAGTGGTGGCACGACATGCGCGACGACCCGGCCATGCCCTACGACCCGACGCTGTGGTTCACCGCCCGACGGGGCCCAGAGATCGTCGGGTACTCCCTGGGCTCCCGGCACGAACTCGACGGCCGCACGGTGGGCTACGTGGCCGAGATCGGCGTGCGGCCCTCGTCCCGCGGCCAGGGGATCGCCTTCGCCGCACTCACCGCGACGATCGGCGCGTTCCACCGGGCCGGGTTGCCCGCGGCGACCCTGAACGTCGACGCTGACAACCTGACCGGCGCACTCCGCCTCTACCGGAAGGCGGGAATGCACGCGGTCCCGCAGTCCAGCGAGTGGTCGAAGAGACTGACCGAATGACGCGACCGTTCTGAAACGGCCCGCACAAGGAACTCCCACAAGGAGACCCGAAGCCTGCGTGGCAATGCGAAGAGCCCGGCGTTCGGGACGCCGGGCTCAGGGTCGATGGAGTCAGTGCCGATTGGGTTGGTGCCGATGGGCTCAGTGCCGATGGGGTGGGTGTCGTGGTGCTCAGTGCCGATCGGCTCAGCGTCGGCCGAACCGCCTGACCAGGACCAGGCCGCCGGCCATCAGCAGCAGACCGCCGCCGGCCGCGGTGGCCAGCATCGGGGTCGACATGCCGGTGAAGGCCAGCCCGTCGTGCTTGGCGCAGGCTCCTGACTTGCCGGCCGTCGTCTGCCCCGAGCCGCAGCAGCTCTTGCCACCGGCAGCCATGTGTCCCGAGCCGCAACACGCGCTCGCAGCCGCCGTCCCGCAGCACGCACTCGCACTCGCACTCGCGCTCCCGCCCGCAGCCCCGCAGCATCCACTCGCCGCACCCGAGCCGGCGCCGCCCGAGCAGCACCCGCTACCACTCGCGCCACCCGCGCCGCCGGCACAGCTTCCGCCTGCGGCCGCCGCCGCGGCGGGCGGATCCGGCGGATCCACCGGCTTCGGCGGGTCGAAGTGCGGGGGCGGCGGCGGTGCGATGAACACCGGCGGCCGGGGACGCCCCGAGGCCGGGTCCGGCGTCAGCGGAGCGTGTACGGGTACCGTTACCGCCTTCGGCGGCGGCGGTGGCGGCATGAAGCCGTCGTAGTGCAGGGGGTCCGTGCGGAGCAGGTCGCCCAGGCTGGGGACGTAGGCCCTCGCCCGCGCCACCAGCGTCCGGTAACCCACCGCCGCGGTGACCATCGCCGTGCACTGCAATGACCCGTTCGGTTCCAGCGACAGCTGCCCGTCCTGCCCCGCCGGGCACGTCACCGGGATGGGGCGCGGGTCCAGGTCCTTGAGGGTGATCGAGATGTCGCGCAGGTCCGCCTCACCGGGGGTGTCGGCGAGGGTGATGTGTACCACGTGCTTGGTGCCGACCAAGAGGCGCTGGTCTTGGCCGTCCATCGTGGCGGTCAGGGTCATGCCCGCTCCGCCGCCGGCGTAGGCCGGGGTGGTGCCGGCCGCGGTGGCGGCCAGCGTTGGGGCCAGGCTGAGCCCGACCGCCAGCAGTAATCGCAACGTACGCATGCTTCCAGATATGGGGAGCGCGTCCTTGCGTTATGTCCGGCGCGCCGTCGGTTCCCACCGATGGCGCACAGAATAGACAGACCTTCATTGATCGGATCAGTGGACGTCTGGCCGGTGACCTGGGGTGTTGGCAGACTCCGGAAATGTCTCAATCTTCTGAGGTCAGAGCCCGGTCACGGCTGGAACCGGTACCCCATCCCCGGCTCGGTCAGCAGATGCGCCGGCCGCGAAGGCTCCCGCTCCAGCTTCCGCCGCAGCTTCGTGAAGTGGAAGCGCAGCAGCGGCGTGTCGTTCTCGTATCCGTGCCCCCACACCTCGGTCAGCAGCTGACGCGCCGACACCAGCCGCCCGGCGTTCTTCAGCAGCACCTCGACGATGCCCCACTCGGTCGGGGTCAGGTGCACGGTGGCCGGCACCGTCTCCGGCGCGTCGGGCATCCGGGTCACGGTGTGCGAGGCCACGTCCACGTCGAAGTCCCCGACCTGCTGCACCGCCGCCTTCGGCGCGTTGCGGTCGGCGTGCCGCCGCGCCACCCGCAGCCGGGCCAGCAGTTCCTCCATCGAGAACGGCTTGGTCAGGTAGTCGTCGGCCCCGGCGTCCAGGGCCTCGACCTTGTCCGAGGCGTCGGCCCGGCCGGAGAGCACCACGATCGGCACCTCGGTCCAGCCCCGCAGCCCCTTGATCACCTCGGCCCCGTCCAGATCCGGCAGCCCCAGGTCGAGCACCACCAGGTCGGGCAGCGTGCGGGCGGCTATGGCCAGCGCGGAGGTGCCGTCGACGGCGGTGACCACCTCGTATTTGCGGGCGGTCAGGTTGATCCGCAGGGCCCGAAGCAGCTGCGGTTCGTCGTCCACCACCAGGACCTTGATCATCGAGCGGGCTCCTCAGCGCCGGTAGGGGTGGTCGCGGTCGGACTCTCGGTCGCGGCAGGACCCGCGGATGCGGCCGGATCCGCAGATCCGCCCCGACCCGCGGACGTGGCCCGACCCGCCGAACCAGACGGCCCGGTAGCCGCGGCACCATCACCATGCCGAGAGGCCGCGTCCAAAGCCGCGTCCAAAGCATCGTGCGAAGTCCCGCCGTCGGCCATGGCGTCCGGCACCACGTTCCCGGCCGTCCCCGCGGCCGGCAGCGAGACCACCATCGTCATTCCCCCACCGGGTGTCTCCTCGGGTGTCAGCGTCCCGCCCATGGCCTCCACCAGCCCCCGGGACAATGCCAACCCCAGGCCCACCCCCGTGGTGTTGTCCCGGTCCCCGAGACGCTGGAACGGCGTGAATATCCGGTCCCAGTCCTCCGGCCGGATCCCCGAGGGAGCCAAGAGCCCCCGCCGGAGGCGCCTGCCGTTGACTTCAGGCACCCACCACGCACGACCGCCGCCCGCCAACGCAACGTATGCGCAGTGACTCGGACTGCCGCGCACCACCCGCAC
>NZ_JAAFZA010000357.1 GCF_015356865.1 Catenulispora pinisilvae | reverse complement strand
GCCGGTGATCACCTACCCGAACGGGTGGGTGTGAGGGCTCTGCGATGACTGTGGGGCCGACTCCGGACAATAACCAAGAACCCTGATTCAATGGTCTCGGGACGGCGCCGGTATGGAGGCCGGGCGGACATTCCGCGCCGACTTTGCGATCTGCACATTGTCATTCCCGGCCATACCGCGCATAGACACTATATCGGCGTTCTTCCAAGCAGAAGAAGGCAACACCCCGGCTCCGCTACGAAATCGTACGCGGACCGAGCGTGACTATCGCACCATCCGTGACTGGGAACAAAAGCCCCCGCGCCCCCGGTGGCCACACCACGCTTTCGGCGCAACGGCTGGTGTCCACCACAACTCGGGGCGGGCCCTATTTGTCGCGCCGAACAAACCGCGGACCTGCGCGTAACGCTGGCGGGCACCCGGCGTTTGCCAAGCGTGGAGATCAGGGAAGCGGACATCGCCGTCATGGGCCGGGCCGCGGTCGAGGAGCTCATCGACCGCGCGGTGCGCCCGGACGTACCGCTCCGGGTGCTGTTCGCCGCCCTGGACCGGTACACCGAACTACTGCGCCCGGCCTTGGCCGACGAGCCCGGCCCGCCCGCCGAGGCGGCGCCGCCGGGCCGGATCGACCCGGCCACACCGACAGCCAGACCGACAGCCACACCCACAGCCTCACCGACACCCGCACCAGCGCCCGCACCGACGTCGCCGGCGGCGACGGTGCCGCCTGGGCCCTCGGGCCCTGCGGCGGTTCCGGACCCCCATCGGCCACCGGGCCCGCCAGGCCCGCCGCGCTCACCGGACTGACAATCGGTTGAGATCTACGCCGCACCTGACCGCCCTTGATGATCATCCTCTCTTGCCCGCGCCGGGGCGCCCCTCTTAGCCTGCTCTGTATTGACTGATCAAAAGCGGCATCCACGGAGCGAAAGCGCCCCTCGGCGAATAACGAGAGAAGTACAGGGATCTGGTCAGAACGTGAACGCGATCCGGTTTCAGGTCCTCGGTCCGCTGCGGGGCCGGCGCGGCGCGGCGGAACTGGCCACGGGCAGCCCCCAGCAGCAGGCCATGCTGGCCGCGCTGTTGCTGCTGCCCGGCCGCACCGCGAGTTCGGCCGAGCTGATCGACGCCCTGTGGGGTGAGGATCCGCCGAGCCGGGCCCGCTCGATCCTGCGGACTTACGCGTGGCGCTGGCGCCGGGTGCTGGACCCGGACGCCGCCGACGGCGCCGCGTCCGAAGTGCTGGTCTCCCTGGCCGGCGGTTATCGGCTGGCGCTGCCGCCGCTCGGGGGCGGCAGCGCCGGCGGCACGCGCGGCACGATGGACGGGCTCGCCGACGGCGAAGGCCCCTCCCCCGCCGCGCTGAACGGTTTCGGCCTCGTCGGCGCCGCCGGCACCGGGGCCACCGACAGCGGCGACGGCGCCCCGGTGGACGCCGAACTGGCCGAGTACTGGGCCGCCCAGGCCGACCGGGCCAGCGCCGAAGGCCGCCCGGAGCAGGCTCGGGAGCTGCTCCGGCGGGCCGTCGACCTGTGGACCGGGGTGCCGTTGGCCGGGGTGCCGGGGCCGTTCGCCGAGCGGCAGCGGCGGCGCTTCGCCGAGCTGCGGCTGAGCCTGCTGGAGCGGCGGATCGCGCTGGACGTGGAGCTGGGCCGCGGGGCTTCGTGCGTGCCGGAACTGCGGGCGCTCAGCGACGAGCACCCGCTGCGCGAGCGGCTGTACGCACTGCTGATGCGCTCGTTGTCGCAGTCCGGACGGCAGGCCGACGCGCTGGCCGCGTTCACCTCGGCCCGCCGGCTGCTGATCGGCGAACTCGGGGTCGAGCCCGGGGCGGAGCTGCGGGCCGTGCACGCCGAGGTGCTGGCCGGCGGAGCGCCGAGCCCGGCATCGAACTCGGCGCCGATGTCGGCGCGGGGCCCGTCGGCACGGCACGCCGCCGCCGGGCGGGCCGAGAAGGCCGCCTTCGCGCGCCCGGCGCAGCTCCCGCCGGCCGAGCCGGACTTCGTCGGCCGCGCCGCGCTGGCCGACCGGCTCGGCGCCGAGCTGGGGACCGAGCCGGCCGCCGAGCCGCGCACCACGCCGACGGTCCTGGCCGTGGCCGGGATGGGCGGCGTCGGCAAGAGCACGCTCGCGCTGCACGTCGCGCACCGGGCCCGCCCCGGCTTCCCCGACGGCCAGCTCTACGCCGACCTGCGCGGGACCGGCGGCTCACCGGTACCGCCGCAGGCCGTGCTGGAGGACTTCCTCCAAGCGTTGGGGGTGCCGGCCAAGGAAATCCCGGAGGGCACCGCCGCGCGCGCCTCGCTGTTCCGCACCGTGCTGGACGGCCGCCGGCTGCTGATCGTGCTCGACGACGCGGCCAACGCCGCGCAGGTCCGGCCGCTGCTCCCGGGCAGCACCGGCTGCGCGGTGCTGGTGACCAGCCGGGCCCGGCTGGTGGCGCTGCCGAAGTCGGCGCAGGTCTGGCTGGACGTGTTCGACGACGACGAAGCGCTCGGACTGCTCGGCCGGGTCGCCGGCCCGGAGCGGCCGCAGGCCGAGCCGGAGGCGGCCCGGGCCCTGGTCCAGGCCTGCGGACGGCTGCCGCTGGCGGTACGGATCGTGGCCGCGCGGTTGGCGGCCCGGCCGGCGTGGACGGTGGCCTCGCTGGCCGGGCGGCTGGCCGACGAGCGCTCGCGGCTGCGGGAGCTGCGGATCGGCGAGTTGGCCGTGGCGCCCGCCTTCGAGGTCGGCTACCAGCAGCTGACCGCGGCGCAGGCGACGGCGTTCCGGCTGCTCGGCGCGGTCGAGGCGGCGGAGATCGGGCTGTCCGCCGCGGCGGCTGTACTCGCGCTGCCAGTGGCCGAGACCGAGGCGGTGCTGGAGTCGCTGGTCGATGTGGCGATGCTGGAATCGCCGGCCGAGCACCGCTATCGGCACCACGGCCTGCTGCGGGACTTCGCCCACGGAGCCGCCGGGAACGCCGAGCGGGCCGCGGCCGAGGGGCTGGCCGCGCGCTCCCGGCTGACCGGGTTCCTGCTGGCCGGGGCCTGCGCGGCGTTCGAGGCGGCGGTGCCCGGCGACCCGATCCGGGAGACGCTGGCGCCGCCGGGGGTCGGCGACTTCGCGTTCGACTCCCCGGCCGCCGCCCGGGACTGGGCCCGCGGCGAGGCGGCGACGGCCGCGGAACTGACAGCCCGGATCGCGGCCGAGGCGCTGGGAACGGGGCCGCAGGCCGCGCAGTATCGGGACCTGGTCGCCGCCTCCATCAACCTGCTGATAGCGATGAGCCCGTTCGGACCGGGACCGTGGGAACGCAAGACCACGACGGCGGTGCGGGAACTGGCGCGGGCCGCGGAGCGGGCCGGGGACGTGCGAGGCCAGGGTCGGGCCTGGTTCCTCGCCGGGAACGCGGCGCTGGCGGCGGGGCGGCCGGACGAGGCCTCGCAGCACGGCCGGTGGGCCCTGGAGCTGTGCACGCTGGCCGAGGATCCGGTGATCGCCCGGCAGGTGCTGAACGACCTGGGGGTGGTGGCCCACGGCCGGGGCGCGTACGACGAGGCGGCGGACCTGTTCGGGCAGGCCGTGACGCTGGCCCGGGAGCTGGGGCACCGCAGCGGCGAGACCAGTTCGCTGCTGAACATGGCGGTCTCCCGGCTGCGCGCCGGCCGGGCCGCCGACGTGCTCGCCGACTGCGACGCGCTGCTCGCCTCGGCGCGGGAGCGCGGCGACGCGGCCTCGGCGGCGCAGACCCGGTATGTCAGCGGACTGGCCCTGGCCGCCCTGGAGCGCCCCGCGGAGGCCGCCGAACGGTTCGACACGGCCGCCGAGGGCTGGGGCGCCCTGGGTGCCCTGGACCGCGCCGCACGGGCCAGGTTCCAGCTCGCCAAAGCGCTGCACGCGCTCGGCGCCGACGCCTTGGCCCGCGACCACGCGCACGCCGCCCTGGCCGAGTTCGAGGCCGAGGGGCGCGCCGCTGATCAACGAGCAGTGCGGGCACTGCTCGCCGAGTTGGCGGCCGCGCCGGTGGACGGCGCGGCGCCGGGCTGACGCGGTTCGGGACGCGTCACACCCACCGCCGCGCCGACACCGGCATCGCCGCTGTCGACGGCGATGCGCAGCCGACTGACGCCGCGCAGCTGGATCGGGGCAGCCGAAGCCGGGCGGCCGATCGACGTCTCGCTGGACCGCGGTGGGGCCGCGTCCAGCGACTGGCCGGCCGAGGGGGACGGCGGCCGGTCAGGGAGCGGACGTCAGGAGGCGGCCTCCGCCTGGTGCCCACCATCGGGAACCATGCTGTTCCAGTCCTTGACGTTGCCGTACGCGTGCGGGTAGCGGCCGGCACTGTGCGAGCCGACCGAGGGCGACGCGGTGTGCTCGGCCGCGGCCGTGGTCGCCAGCGCGGTGGCGCCGAGAGCAGCGGCGAGGGCGAGCGTCGGCAGGGCCGCGGGACGCCGGAATGCCATTGTGTTCCTTCCGTGGGGACGGGGGTGCCCCCACCCTGCCACAGCGGGCGTCTACGTCCCATATACGACCTGCTCGGCCCGATCGCCCGATCGCCCGATCGCCCGGCGGCGAGCAGCAGGCAGCTGGCAGCTGGCAGCTGGCAGCGCAAAACCGCGGAAAGCTGTTGAAAGGCCACGGATCGCGGCCCCGTGGCCAACCCTGCCCCGAACCGATCCCAAACCGTTACCCGCCGGATCCGCAGGTCGCCCGGGACCTGGAATCCGACCCTTGACAAGCCGACACCGCCGGATCCGGCCGGAAAACGCCCCGCCTTACTTGAAAACCCTTGCCGAACCGCCCCGAACGCGTCGTGGAGAGCGGGCCCGACGCCCACCGTCAAGAGCAGTTCTGCAATACGTTGAGGCCCAAACAGGAAAACGAGCTACGTTTGTTACGGGGGTTGGGGTGAATCCTTCCAGGCGGACGCCCTATCCTGCTGTCCCGGTTCGGGCAAACTACAACGAGTACTTGATGGGGGTCAGCGAATGCAACCGCTGGACGCGGGGGATCCGACACGCATCGGTCCATATGCCATTCTCGGCGTGCTCGGCAGCGGCGGCATGGGCAAGGTCTACCTCGGCCGCTCCACCGGCGGCCGAACGGTGGCGGTCAAGGCTGTGCGGCCCGAACTGGCCGACGACGCACAGTTCCGGCAGCGTTTCCGGAATGAGATCGAGGCTGCCAAGTCAGTCTCGGGAGCATTCACGGCCGCGGTCGTCGACTCCGACACCGAAGCGAAAGTGCCCTGGTTCGCCACGGCGTTCATCGCCGGCATCTCCTTGGGCGACGCCGTCGCCCGATTCGGGGCTTTGCCCGAGCCCGCTCTGCGCACTCTGACCGCCGGTCTGGCCGAGGCCATCACGGCGATCCACCGTACGGGGATCATCCACCGCGACCTGAAGCCGGCGAACGTGCTGCTGGCCCTGGACGGTCCCTACGTCATCGACTTCGGCATCACCCGGGCGACCGAGGGCACCGCGCTGACCACCGCCGGGACCGTGATGGGCTCGCCGGGCTTCATGTCCCCGGAGCAGGCTTCCGGCGTACGCGTGGGTCCGGAGACCGACATGTTCTCCCTGGGCGCCACCCTGGTCTACGCCGCGACCGCGCGCAGCCCGTTCGGCGACGGCCCGACCCCGGCGCTGTTGTACCGGGTGGTGAGCCAGGAGCCGGACATCACCGGGGTGCCGGACTCGCTGCGCGATATGATCGCCGCCTGTCTGCACAAGGAGCCGGCCCGCCGGCCCACTACCCAGCAGATCCTGGAATACCTGGACGCCAACGCCCCGGCGCCGACCACCGGCGGCTGGCTGCCGCCGACCTACACCGACGCGATCGTGCAGGCCAGCAGCGTGATGACGCACATGGGCGTCAACTCCGGCCCGGCCGGGCACATGGGCCCGCAGGGCCCGACCCCGCCGTACGGCGCGCCCGGCTACCAGGGCCCCGGCACTCCCCCGCAGGGCACGTACGCCCCGGCGTACGCCCAGACCGCACAGAGCGGGATGGTCGGCGTCGGCCCCTACGGCCCCGGCCCGGGCACCGGCCCGCAGGGTGTTTACAACGGCCACAACGGCAACCCCAACACCGGCGGCAAGATGAGCCGCCGCGCGCTGTTCGGCATCATCGGCGGCGGTGTGGTGGTCCTCGGCGGCGGCGGCACGGCGATAGCCCTGTCCGGCGGTTCCAGCAAGAAGAACCCGCCGCAGGCCAACGGGAGCAGCAGCGGCGCGGGGCCGAGCAGCCCGGGCAACACCGCCACCGGCGGGCCCAGCAGCCAGGCCTCCGGCGGCGTCACCGGCCCGAGCAACAGCGCGCCGATCAACGACCCGAACACCGCGGCGTCGAACCAGTTGGGCGGGGCGCCCCAGGCGAACGCCGCGTTCAACGCGACCACCAGCGACCCGATCTACAACAGCGCACTGAGCAAGAACACGCTCATCCTGGTCGGCACGAACAACACCCACGGCCTGGACACCTCGCTGAAGACCAAGTGGCCGGACATCGCCTGCGGCGGCGGCACGATCAGCGACATGGCCTGCATGGACCCCAACGGCACCACCGTGTACACCACCGGGGACGACGGCACCGGCCACGACAACTGCTTCGCCATCGACGTCAACTCCGGCAAGACCCTGTGGACCCTGATCCCCTTCGACAGCTCGTACGAGTTGCAGGGCGCGGCCGGCGTGATCGGCGACCTGATCATCTTCACGGCCAACGTCAACGTCCAGGGCGACGCCATCTTCGCGGTCAGCAAGACCACGCACAAGCTGGTCTGGAAGCAGCTCAACGCGGACCTGGGCTGCGTCCACGTGCCCGCGAGCGGGAAGTTCATCTTCACCGGCCACCAGGCGGCCGCCTCCGACACCGACTCCACCGTCACCGGCCTGGACGTGACCACCGGCAACAAGGTCTGGCAGGTCCCGATCCACCTCGCGACGATGGGTTCGGCCGGCGAGGACTTCTTCGCCGACGACGGGAAGTCCCTGTTCACCGGCGCCCAGAAGCTCATGGCGCTGGACCCGGCCACCGGCGCCACCAAGTGGCAGACCATCATCGGCGACCCGACCGACCCCGCGCTGATCAACATCCCGTTCACCGACGGCAGCGGCCGGATCTACGTCACCGCCGACGCCTACCTGGCCGCGGTGGACGCCAACACCGGCAAGGTGCTCTGGCAGTCCGCGCTCCCGAACTCGGGCCAGTTCTCCATCAGCGGCGCCTTCGCGACCGGCGACGGGCAGGTCTATGTCACCGACCTGAACAAGGCGCTGTACGCGGTGGACGCCAATACCGGTAAGTGCAACTGGACCTACAGCAACTCGCTGCTGGCCGGGCAGGACGTCTCGACGCTGATCGGCGGCGGCGGCAAGGTGTTCTACAGCGCCGGGCAGGCCGTCCTCGGGTTCAACGCGAACGGGAAGTAGCGGATAGCAGCGGATTCGCTCGCTTGGGCGTCGGACGGCGCCCAAGCGAGTTCGGCTACTGGCTCAGGTTCAGGCTCACGCTCAGAACTCGCCTGAGCCCCTGCCTCAGCTCAGGTCCACGCCCAGTTCGGTCCGCAGGCGACGGTCCAGGGCCGCTTCCAGCTCGGTCGGCCACTGCGCGCCGGACGTCTGGGCGAGCTCACGCGCGACCGGCAGGAAGACGCGGGCACACGCCAGGTGCGCTTCGAGCACACTGTCGTGCGTCGCCTCGACCCCGGGCAGGTCGGTCAGCTGATCCAGACGCTTCGGCGGAAGCAGCGTGTTGAGATGCAACGCCCCGCCCCGGTCCTCGACCGCCACGTCCTCCAGGAACAGCTGCACGATCAGCCCACGCAGCAGCCCCGCCCCGGAC
>NZ_JAAFZA010000356.1 GCF_015356865.1 Catenulispora pinisilvae | reverse complement strand
CCCCAGCAAGCCGAGACTTCTCCCCCGCGCCCGAACTCCACTCACCCGAGCCGATCCCCTCCTCATACCGCGGCCAGCCCGCCTGGTCCTAGTGCAGATCCGGCAGCGGCCCGTCGGCCGTGCCGGTCAGTCCGTAGTGCCCGGTCTTGCCACCGGCGGCCTCGGCGAGGGCGAACACCGTGATGATGCGGCCGGAGGCCTGGTCGGCGGTGTCGGCGGTGGAGACGTTCTTGGAGACCCAGCTGTCCTTCAGCGCGGCGGCCAGCAGGCCCGGCGACTCCGCCGAGGAGGCCGGTCCGGCCAGGACCGCGCCCAGGGAGCGGCCGCCGCCGGTGAGGTCCTTGAGGAAGCCCAGGTAGAGGGCGTCGGCGGCGTCGTTGGCCGAGGAGCCGGAGGACGGGGCCGGCGGGGCCATGACCACCACCAGGTCCGCCGAGGTGGCGCTGGCCGACTTCACGTCGATGTAGCCGGCGTTGCTGTAGGCGGTCAGCACGTCCTGGGACGCCTGGTCCGTTATCGCCTGCTCGCCGACGCCGGAGTTGTTGGCCGGTATCCGGTGCACCACCGCGCCGGCGATGTCGGCCAGGGCGATGACCGAGGGCGGGGTCGCGGAGGTCGCCGAGGAGGACGGGGCCGGCAGCTGCGCTCCCCCGCGCTCGGCCGCCGGGAGCTTCGCGGCGGCCGCCGCGAGCTTGCCGCCCTGGTCCGGGTCCAGCAGCGAGGACTTGAGCGTGACCTCGTCGGTGACCTGGGCCCCGGCCTTGCCGAGCAGGTCGGACAGGGCGTCGCCGCTGGACCCGTCGGCGCCGGGGAGCATCACCACGGCGACCGAGTGGCCGATGAGCTTGCCGGACACGGCGTCCGGGCCGAGCGCGGCGATCAGGCTGTCCCGGTCGCGGACCTGGGCGCTGAGTTCGTTCTGGGTGCCGTGCAGCGCCTGGTTCTGCCCGCGCAGGGAGCTGAGCTGGTTGTTCAGCTCGTCGTAGGCGACCTTGCTCAGGTAGGAGGAGCCGATGACCAGACCGACGGTGAGGGCGAGGAAGACCGCGACGATGGAGACGACGTGGTAGCGGAAGTCGATCAAGTGAGCAGTCCTCGCGGCCGGAAGCCGGAGCGGCTTTGTCCCGCGGTCACGAGAAGACCCCTCGCAGCCAGAACACGAAGTCGTCCCACAGCGAGCCGAGCACGGTCAGATATCCCTTCCCGGCCGGTGAGACCAGCAGTGTGGCGATGACGGTGGTGAGCGCGGCCAGGACCAGCGCGGCCAGCGACGCGTTGGAGATCCGGCTGCGGTACAGCCGCGACACGCCCTTGGCGTCCACCAGTTTGCCACCCACGCGCAAGCGGGTCAGGAAGGTGGAGGCCATCCCGCCGCGCCCCTTCTCCAGGAACTCCACCAGGTTGCTGTGGCCGCCCACGGCCACGATCAGCGTCGCGCCCTTGTCGTCGGCCAGCAGCATCGCCACGTCCTCACTGGTGCCGGCCGCCGGGAACAGCGCGCACGGCAGCCCCAAAGAGGTGACGCGGTCCAGGCCGGGGGCGGTTCCGTCCGGATAGGCGTGCACGATCAGCTCCGCGCCGCAGCCCAGCGCCTCGTCGGAGACCGAGTCCATGTCGCCGACGATGATGTCCGGCTTGTGCCCGGTCTCCAGCAGCGCGTCCGCGCCGCCGTCCACCCCTATGCAGACCGGCCGGTACTCGCGGATGTAGGGGCGCAGCACCGCGAGGTCTTCCTTGTGGTGCGTGCCGCGGACCACCATCAGCACGTGCCGGCCGTCCAGTTCGGTGGCGATGTCCGGGACGCCGACGCCGTCGAACAGCAGG
The DNA here is from genome assembly GCF_015356865.1 of Catenulispora pinisilvae. GTDB lineage: Bacteria > Actinomycetota > Actinomycetes > Streptomycetales > Catenulisporaceae > Catenulispora > Catenulispora pinisilvae. Next base: position 6,023 of record NZ_JAAFZA010000356.1, on the reverse strand, counting down.
TCCCGCTCGGCCCGCAGGTACTCCATGGTGTTCCTGGTGAACGCCTCGATCTGCTCGGAGACCGTGGAGCGGGCCTCGGCCAGCGCCTCGACCACCTCAGCCAGTTCCACCGCCTTGCCGACCGCGACCGGGGTGCTGCCGCACAGCACCACGTTGCCGTCCAGGCGCACCATGTCGCCCTCGGCGATCCGCTCCAGCACCGCCGGCCCCACCTCGTCGACCACCGGGATGCCGGCGGTGAGCAGGATCTCCAGGCCCATCGCCGGGTAGCGGCCGGACAGCGACTTGGCGGCGTTCACCACCGCCGCCGGCTTGCACGCCAGCAGCGCCTCGGCGGCCGGGCCGTCCAGGTCGACGTGGTCGATCAGGGCGATCTCGCCGGCCCGCAGCCGCTTGGTCAGGTCCTTGGTCCGGCGGTCCACCCGGGCCACGCCGGACAGGCCCGGCAAGTCTGGCTGGCGGGCCTGGCGTCGGGGACGGTGCGGCAGGTGGGTCATCTCTGGCGCTCATCGTCGCACGTCCGCCCCCGGCGGCGGTAAGGGATTGGCCGGTGGGCGGCACGAGGCGGATGGGACGCCAGGCTCGGCGGGCCCGTCGAGGCCGCAGCGCCTCCACCGGCCCTGCCGCGCAATCTCCACCCTGGACTCCACCCCCGCTCCGATCTGCAAAAGCGGCCCGCTGCCTACCGTCGAAGACATGAACATCCTGCAGATCGCCCTCATCGTCCTGGTCGCCGCGCTGGTGATCGGCAAGCGGATGACCGGCCGCCCGGTCGACACCCGCCGCTCGATCCTGATGCCGGGCGCCCTGGCTGTCTACGGCTGGTTCATCCTGCACAAGAGCGGCGGCACCCTGACCCACACCGACCAGGTGTGGCTAGGCGTGCAGGGCGCGGTGTCGGTCGGGATCGGCCTGCTGCGCGGCTGCACGATCCGGCTCTACGAGCGCGACGGCGTGGTCTGGGCCCGCTACCGCCCGATCACGCTGCTGCTCTGGGTCGGCTCCATCGCCGCCCGGTTCGCTCTGGAGGCGGTGGCGGTCCACGCCGGAGCCGGGAAGTCGGCGATGACCGCCTCGATCATGCTGATGTTCGGGCTGTCGCTGGCCGCCGAGTCGCTGGTCGTGCTGCCGCGGGCGCACGCCAGCGGGATCCCGGTCCTGGCCCGGTCGTGAGCGCGGGCCCGGCGACGGGACAGAGCACCGTGATCGCCGCGGTGACCACCACGGTCGGCGCGACCTTGCTCGGGATCCGGGCGGCCCTGGCCGCCCTCGGCCCCTGGATCGCGAGCCGGACCACCACGATGCGCCGGTTCGGCGTGCCCGACGTGCTCGGCGCCCCGGCGGCCGGGCACACTGGCCTCATCATGCCCGGCGCCGAAGACGACTTCCCCGACCTGCGGCGGTGGACCGAGCGCTGGCCGGCCTCCGCCGTGGCGATGCGGCTGCTCGCCATCGGCTCGATGACGTTCGGGGTCGTGCAGTCGCGCCACCCGGCCGCCTGGGTGCTCGGCGGGATCGCCGCGATCACCGGCGTCATATGGGCGCTCTCGCCGGTCCACCGGGTGCGGGTGCTGCTTCCGGCCATCGCGCTGTTCGCCGTCTCCGGGGCGGCGCTGGCCGGCTCGGGCCTGGTCGTGCCGTCCGGGCTGATGTACGTCTTCGTCAGCCTGCTCTACTTGCAGGCCCTCGCCGAACCGCGCGTGGCGTCGCTCTACATCGGAGCCGCGGCGATCGCGGCCGGCGCGATCAGCGCGGTGGTCGCCGGCGACGGCAACGGGTTCCCGTGGGTCATCGCCGTGGCGGTCGGCGGCTACGTGTTCGGCGACGCCCGCCGCTCCCGCCGCCTGGCCCTGCAACGGGCCCAGGACCTGCTGGTGATGACCCGCCGTGCCAACACCGAGCAGGCGCACGCCGCCGCGCTGGCCGAGCGCGGCCGGATCGCCCGCGACGTGCACGACGTGCTGGCGCACTCGCTGTCCGGCCTGGCGATCCAGCTGGAGGCCGCGGACGCGCTGCTGTCCGACGGCTCGGACCTGGACCGGGCGCACACCATGGTCATCCGGGCCCGCCGCCTGGCCCGCGACGGCCTGTCCGAGGTCCGGCGCGCGGTGGCGGCGCTGCGCGAGGACGTCAAGCCGCCGCAGGAGACGCTGGCCGCGCTGACCGCCGACTACGCCGAGGACACCAGCTGGCCGGCCTCGTTCGCGGTGGTGGGCGGCCCGGTGCCGGAGTTGGCGGTGGAGACGGCACAGACGCTGCAACGCGTGACGCAGGAGGCGCTGACGAACGCCCGCAAGCACGCGCCGGGCGCGGCGGTCGAGGTGCGGCTGGCGGTCGGCGCGGACACCATCACGCTGACGATCGAGAACGCGGCCTCGCACGCGCCCTCCGCGCCGCTGACGAACACCGGCGGCGGCTGGGGCCTGGTGGGGCTGCGCGAGCGGGTCGGGCTGGTCGGCGGTTCGGTGGAGGCCGAGCCGACGGCGGCGGGCGGGTTCCGGGTGGCCGCTGTGGTGCCGATCGCGGCGGCGGGGGCGGATATCTTCGCTTGAGGTGGTTGGGCTCAGTGCGGCTCGGCTCGCCTTGGCTCGACCCGACTCGCCTTGGCTCGACCCGACTACCGACCCCGACTCCCGACTCTGACCCGACTCGGCTTAGCCCGCCTCAGTCCAAGCCGTGCCGCAGCGCATAGCGCACGGCCTGGACCCGGTCGCGAACACCGATCTTCGCGAACAGGTTGTTGATATGGGTCTTCACCGTCGCGGCGGAGACGAACAACTCCTCGGCGATCTCGGTGTTGGACTTGCCGCGGGCGATCAGGGTCAGCACCTCGGCCTCGCGCGGGGTGAGGTCGACCGACGGCGGGACGTCGACGGCCGCGGCCAGCAGCGTGGCGGCGACCCCGTCGTCCAGCACCGACTGCCCGGAAGCCGCGGCCTCGATCGCGCGGGCGATCTCGGCGCGCCCGGACTCCTTGGTCAGGTAGCCGGTGGCGCCGGCCCGCAGGGCTTTGAGGATCGAGGCGTCGTCGGCGTGCGTGGTGAGCACCACGATCCGCACCCCCGGCACGCTCTGCCCGATCTGCCGGGTCGCCTCGACCCCGTCCATGCCGGGCATGCGCAGGTCCATCAGCACCACGTCCGGCCGCAGCGTCTCGGCCGCCGCCACCGCCGCCGCACCGTCCGCGGCCTCCCCCACGACCTCCACCCCGGGGGTCACGGACAGCAGCGCGACCAGCCCGTCGCGCACCGCCGCCTGGTCGTCGGCCACCACCACTCGGATCACTGCCACGGCAGTATTCTCACATTGATCCACACCCCGTTGATCCGCACCCGTTGATCCACAGCCCGGCGCGCCGCCGGCGATGAGGAGGCAGACCCATGGAACCCGTCACGCTGATCACCGGCGGTTCCAGCGGCATCGGGGCGGCCACCGCCCTGGCCCTGCTCAAGCAGGGGCACCGGGTGGCGGTCACCGGCCGCGACGCCGACCGGCTGGCCGCGTTCGCCGCCTCGGCCGGGGCCGGCGACCAGTTGCTGACGATCCCCGGCGACGCCAGCGAGGAGACCGACGTCGCCGCCACCGTGCGGCAGGTCGTGGACACCTGGGGCCGGCTGGACACGGTGATCGCGAACGCCGGGTTCTCGCTGCCCGGCACGCTGGAAGACCACGACCCGCAGGCGATGCGCGCCATGGTGCTGACCAACGTCCTCGGCCCGGCGCTGCTGGTGCGGGAGACGCTGCCGCATCTGCGGGCGTCCAAGGGCCGGATCGTGGTCGTCGGGTCGGTCGCCGGCATCCGGAACACGCCGGGCAACCTGTACTCGGTCACCAAGTGGGCGGTGCACGCGCTGGTCGAGAACGTCCGGCTGCTGGTGGCCAAGGACCGGGTCGGGGTCACGCTGGTCGCCCCGGGCGTGGTCGACACGCCGTTCTGGGACGAGCGCGGCGGGACGCCGCAGGCCGCCCCGGCGCTGACGCCGGAGCAGATCGCGAACGCGATCCTGTTCGCCGTCAACCAGCCGGAAGGCGTGGACGTCAACCAGCTCGTGGTGCGGCCGACCGGCCAGGCCGGCTGAGCCCGGCCCACCGGCCAGGTCGGCTGAGCCCGGCCGACTGCGAAAACCCCAGCGCCGCCCCGAACCCCCGAAGACCACAAGAGCCTTCTACACCCCTACCCGCGCTGCCGATCCGCCGCCGCGGCCTGCAACAGCTCGTCGGCGTGCGCCTGCCCCAGCTCCGACTCCTCGAGCCCGGCGAGCATGCGGGCCAGCTCCCGGCGGCGCTCGGCGTCGTCGAGCACGACCACGCCGGAGCGGGTGACCAGGCCGTCGTTGGCCTTGCGGACCACCAGCTGGCGGTCGGCGAACGCGGCCACCTGCGGCAGGTGCGTGACCACCACGACCTGCGCCGAGCGGGCCAGCCTGGCCAGCCGGCGGCCGACCTCGACCGCCGCCTTGCCGCCGACCCCGGCGTCCACCTCGTCGAAGACGAAGGTGGGCACCGGGTCGGAGCCGGCGAAGACCACCTCGACGGCGAGCATCACGCGCGAGAGCTCACCACCGGAGGCGCCCTTGGCGATCGGCAGGAACGGCGCGCCGGGATGCGGGGCCAGCCGGAGCTCGACGTCGTCGATACCGGTCGGGCCGAAGGCCACCGTGCGGCCGTCCACGTCCAGGCCGTCGGCGACTTCCTTCTGTGTCACCGGCACCTCGATGCGGGCGTGCGGCATCGCCAGCTCGGCCAGCTCCGTGGTGACCGCGGCCGCGAACTTGTCGGCGGCCTGCGCGCGGCCCGCCGAGACCCGCGCCGCGTGCCCGGCCAGCTCGGCGCGCGCCTCGGTGCGCTCCTCGGTGAGCGCGGCGATCCGGTCGTCGTCGCCTTCGAGCTCGGCCAGGCGCAACGCACCCTCGGAGGACCAGGCCAGGACGTCGGACAGCTTCGGGCCGTACTTGCGCATCAGGCTGTTGAGGTCGCTGATGCGCTGCTGCACGTCAGCCAGCCGCCGCGGGTCGGCCTCGATCGAGTCGGCGTAGGCGGCCAGCTCGGTGGACACGTCGGCGAGCAGGAACGACGCCTCGTCGAGCCGCTGCGCGACCTCGGCCAGCGCCGGGTCGTGGTTGCGGGCGCCCTCCAGCGAGCGGGCGGCCTCCGACACCAGCGACAGGGCGTTGATGGACGCGGGGTCGTCAGGGCTGCCGGCCAGCGCCATGTGGGCGCCACCGGAGGCGGTGCGCAGGGTGTCGGCGTGCCCGAGGCGCTCGGCCTCGGCACCCAGTTCGGCGTCCTCACCCTCGACCGGCTCCAGCCGCTCCACCTCGGCCAGCCCGAAGCGCAGCAGCTCGGCTTCCTGCGCGCGCTCGCGGGCCCGGGTGGTCAGCTCCTCCAGGGTGGCCTGGATCTTCTTCAGGCGGTCGAAGCAGGCCTTGTACTCGGCCAGCGGCTCGGCCACGGCGGGACCGGCGTAGCGGTCCAGGGCCTGACGCTGGCGGGCCGGCTGCAACAAAGACTGCTGCGCGGACTGGCCATGCATCGCGACCAGGTCGTCAGCCAGACCGCCGAGCACCCCGATCGGGACCGCGGCACCACCGAGGCTGGCCCGGGAGCGGCCCTCACTGGACACCGAACGGGAGATGATGAGCTCCGCCTTGTCCTTCCCGACGGGCTCGAACTCGGCACCAGCCTCCGCCGCGGCCACCCCAGCGGCACTCTTGGGGTCCACAACCAGGCGGCCCTCAACCGAGGCCCGCTCGGCACCGGGACGGACCAACGCGGAGTCCGACCGGCCTCCGAACAGCAGTCCGAGGCCGGTGACCACCATCGTCTTGCCCGCGCCGGTCTCGCCGGTGACCGCCGTGAACCCGGGCGACAGCTCCAACACCGCGTCCTCGATCACGCCGAGGCCGCGAATCCTCATCTGCTCCAGCACAGGTACGACACTAGGTCTTCGCGGGGCGGAAGCGGTACCTGCGCGCCGGATTCGTCCGGTTAGGGGGTGAAGTTCATGACCCTGACTTGGGTGG
>NZ_JAAFZA010000355.1 GCF_015356865.1 Catenulispora pinisilvae | reverse complement strand
GTGCGGGTCCGGTGGCAGGAGTTGTTGGGGTCGGGGCGTGTCAGTGCTCTGTTCGGGGCGGAAGATGCGGGCCGGAAACGTAAGCGGGGTAAGCGCGGGGGTGAGGCGGATTGGAGTGCGCGCTTTCATAATCCGACCGCGCATGACGCCGTCACCGCGCCGCTGCGCGCCGCGCTTGTGGAGGCCGTGGCGCGGGGGCATCGCGCGGCGTTGGAGCGGGCTGTACGCAAGACCGTGGAGCAGTGGGGGCTGACGCCCGGGGCGCCGGAGGTCGGGCCGGTGGATGAGGCGGTCCGGCGGGCCGCGGATCCGGCGCGGGCCGCCGCCGAATGGCTTGATCAGCTGCCGACCGTCATCCTCGATCAGTCGCATTCGCGGCGGACGACGCGCACGATCGGGCCGGCCGGGTCCGGGATTCGCAGAGCGGGCCTGGTTTTGGGTGTGGCCGCGTTGGCGGGTAGTGGGAGTGGGAGCGGGGCGAAGTCGGGCGAGGACGACGCCGCCGCCACCGCCGCCCTGGGCCTGCTGCGCACCATGTTCGGGCACGAAGACGCCGATCGGCTCAGGGCCATCGCGACCACCGCTCTGAAAGACACCAACAGCCGTCTGCTGGAGCGCGTGGCCGAACCCCATCGCGCGCTGCTGGCCGCCTACGCGCTCGATCCGAGGCAGGCGCAGGACCTCGCGGCGGCGCGCGCGGCGCTGGCCTCGGCCCGGAGTGAGAGAGACTGAGCATGGACTTCAACACCGGGCTCGCAGCCATGCCCTCCGAACAGCGGGAGCCGGCGCGAAGCAGCGGGCCCAAGGCCCTCACCACGCGCCTGGCGACGTTGGAAGCCCTCCTGAAGGAGACCGACCAGCGCCTGTCCGACTTCACCGCGCGGGAGGCCGACCGCATCCTGCGCCGGGTCCACGAGCGCATCGCCCTGTCCCCCGCCCACGTCGTCACCGTCATCGCCGGGGCGACGGGCAGCGGGAAGTCGTCGCTCTTCAATGCCCTGATTCGCTACGATCTGGCGCCGGTCGGCGCGATCCGGCCGACCACGACCACCGGGATGGCCTGCGTCTGGGATGCCGGGCACGCCGATGCCGGGCCTGCCGGTGACGGGCACGCCGATGACGGGCCTGCCGGTGACGTCCAAGCGCTGCTGGACCGCATCGGCGTGGCGCGGGAGAACCGGGTCATGCGGAGCACGCTGCTCAACGGCACCAATCGCCGATCAGAGCCCGAACTCGCCCCGCTGGTCCTGATCGATCTCCCCGATCACGACTCCGCGGTGCGGGCGCACCGGGACGAGACCGACCGCGCCACCGCCGCCGCCGACCTGCTGCTGTTCGTCACCGACCCGCAGAAGTACGCCGACGCCTCCTGGCACCAGCGCTACCTGACCCACCTCAGCCACCACCAGGAGACGCTGGTCGTCGTCCTCAACAAGAGCGACGAGCTGGCGGCGCCCGATGCCCGGGCCTGCGTCGCCGACCTGCAAAGGATGCTGGCCGAATCCGGGCTCAGCCGGGTGCCGGTCGTGCTGACCTCGACCCGCACCGGCGAAGGGCTGCACCAGCTCAGGGAGCTGATAGCGACGCGGGTCAGGCACAAGCCGGCCGCCCTCCTGCGCAGTGAGGCGGACGTCGACCGAGCCGCCACCCTCATCGCCGCCGAGCTGACGCCGCGCGATGGCAAGAATCCAGAAACCCTTACGCCGCAAGCGAAATCCGCCACGCTTCGAGCTCTGGGCGACAGCACCAGCCTGCAAGCGATGTCAGACCTCATAGACGGTACCTACCGTCGCCGGGCCTGCCTGGTCACCGGCTGGCCGCTCCGGCATGCCACCCGAACCCTGATATCCCGCGTCCGCGGCGGCGCCGAGGCCCGCTACGCCCCCTGGACCGGCGCGATGGACAGCGAGCCGGCACCGCCGCCGATCCAGCACGACGACGTCGTGCACGCCGTGGCCGCGTCCGTGGACCAGGTCGCCGAGGCGCTGCCGCCGCTGTGGGCCAAGGAGATGCGGAACATCGGGAACCGCTGTGTGAAGAGCCTGTCCGACACCCTCGACACCACGCTGTCCGGCACCGAAGTCGGCCCGCGCCTGGTCCCCCGCTGGTGGACCGCGGTCCAGGTGCTGCACTGGATGCTGCTGACCGCGGCGCTGGTCGGCATCGGCGGCGCCGTCGCCTACGCGGCCTCCGGCGGCGGCAGGGACTCCACCTTGCCGGACACCAGCCCGGTCCCGTTCCCGATCCTTGTGGCGCTCGTCGCGCTGGCGGCCGGGGCGTTCCTGGATCTCCTCTGCCAGCCGGCCGCCAGCCGCGCCGCCACCCGGCTGCGCGCCCGGGTGAGCGAACGCATGACCGAGCGGGTGCGCGGGGCGGCCGAGCAGCTGCTGTTCGCCCCGCTCGTCGCGGAACATGAACGCTATGTCAGAGCCAGGACCCTGACTCAGGGACTTGTCAGGAACACGGGAGAAAAAAGCGTGCCCCCGTCCGGCGGGGGACAGGGGCAGCCTTCTATTTAAGTACCCTTATTCCGGCAGGGAAGCCACCCCCGGCGCCAGGAATCGGTGACCGGTGACGGTCTGCGACACCCCGGCGCGGTCCAGGTACGGCGTGATCCCGCCGAGGTGGAACGGCCAGCCGGCACCGAGCAGCATGCACAGGTCGATGTCCTGCGCCTCGCCGACCACGCCCTCGGAGAGCATCAGGTCGACCTCCTGCGCCATCGCCTTCAGCGCCCGGTCCCGCAGCTGCTCCTCGGTCGAGGGCGACGTGCCGGGCTCGAACAGCTCCACGATCTCCGGGTCGATGACCGGCACGCCGGTGTCCCACTTGTAGATCGCCTTCTTGCCCGCGGCGACCAGCTTCGCCAGGTTCGGCGAGACGTGGAAGCGGTCCGGGAACGCGGCGTTCAGGGTCTCGGCGACGTGCAGCGCGATCGCCGGGCCCACCAGCTCCAGCAGCACGAACGGGGACATCGGCAGGCCCAGCGGCTCCAGCGCCTTGTCCGCGACCTCGATCGGCGTGCCCTCGTCCACCGCCGCGGTGACCTCACCGAGGAAGCGGGTCAGCAGCCGGTTGACGACGAACGCCGGGGCGTCCTTGACCAGCACACACGACTTCTTCAGCGTCTTGCCGACCGCGAACGCGGTGGCCAGCGACGCCTCGTCGGTCTTCTCGGCGCGCACGATCTCCAGCAGCGGCAGCACGGCCACCGGGTTGAAGAAGTGGAAGCCGACGACCCGCTCGGGGTGCTGGAGCTTGGAGGCCATCTCGGTGATCGACAGCGAGGAGGTGTTGGTGGCCAGCACGCAGTCCTCCCGGACCACGGCCTCGACCTCGGCGAACACCTGCTGCTTGACCGACATCTCCTCGAACACGGCCTCGATGACGAGGTCGGCGTCGGCGAAGGCGTCCTTGGTCAGCGAACCGGATACCAGAGCCTTGAGACGGTTCGCCTGGTCCTGGTTGAGCCGGCCCTTGAGCTGGAGCAGACCGATCTGCTCGTGCACGTAGCCGACGCCCTTGTCCACCCGCTCCTGGTCGATGTCGGTCAGCACGACCGGCACCTGGAGCCGCTGCACGAACAGCAGCGCGAACTGCGAGGCCATCAGGCCGGCGCCGACCACGCCGACCTTGGTCACCGGCCGGGCCAGCGCCTTGTCCGGGGCGCCGAACGGCTTCTTCGCACGCTTCTGATTCAGGTTGAACGCGTACAGGCCGGCCCGCAGCTCGTTCGTCATGATCAGGTCGGCGAGCGCCGCGTCCTCCAGGGCGAAGCCCTCGTCGTTGGAGGCGGTGGCCATCTTCTCGATGATGTCCAGGGCGCGGTACGGAGCCGGGGCGGCGCCGTGCACCTTCGAATCAGCGACCTGACGTCCGCGCGCCACGGCGGCGGCGTAGTCCTCGGCGCCGAACTCCTTGCGCTGGACTGAGACCGAGCCGTTGATGACCTGCTCGGCCCAGGCGATCGACTCCTCCAGGAACGCCACCGGCTCGAACATCGCGTCGGCGATCCCGAGCTCGAAGGCCTTGGGGCCCTTGAGCATCCGGTTCTGCGACAGCGCGTTCTCGACGATGACGGTGACCGCGGCGTCCGGGCCGATCAGCTTCGGCAGCAGCGTGCAGCCGCCCCAGCCGGGGACCAGGCCGAGGAAGCACTCGGGGAAGGCCAGCGCCGGGACGCCGGAGGAGATGGTGCGGTAGGTGCAGGCCAGCGCGACCTCGACGCCGCCGCCCATGGCCGCGCCGTTGACGAACGCGAACGAGGGCACCGGCAGCGCGGACAGCCGCTTGAAGGTGTCGTGGCCGGCCTGGGCGATGGCCAGCGCCTGGTCGCGGTCGCGCACGACCTCGACGCCCTTGAGGTCGGCGCCGACGGCGAAGATGAACGGCTTGCCGGTCACGCCGACGCCGACGATCTCGCCGTTCTTCGCCGCGGCCTGGACCGCGTCGATGGCGGCGCCGAGCTGTACCAGGCCGCCGGGGCCGAAGGTGTTCGGCTTGGTGTGGTCGAAGCCGTTGTCCAGGGTGATCAGCGCGAACTTGCCGGAGTGCCCGGGCAGGTCGAAGAACTGGACTGGGGCCTTGGTGACCACTTCGTCCGGGAAGAGCTCTGTGGCGAGAGCCGTCAGGTCCTGAGTCACTTGCTCTCTCCGCTCCAGTGGGGGTTCTCCCAGATGACCGTTCCACCCATACCGATGCCGACGCACATCGAGGTGAGGCCGTAGCGGACCTCGGGGTGCTCCTCGAAGTGCTGGGCCAGCTGGGTCATCAGGCGCACGCCGGAGGAGGCCAGCGGGTGGCCGATGGCGATGGCGCCGCCGTAGGGGTTCACGCGCTCGTCGTCGTCGGCGATGCCGAAGTGGTCCAGGAAGGCCACGACCTGAACCGCGAACGCCTCGTTCAGCTCGAACAGGCCGATGTCCTCGATGGTCAGGCCGGCCTTGGCCAGCGCCTTCTCGGTGGCCGGGACCGGGCCGATGCCCATGACCTCCGGCTCGACGCCGACGTAGGCGTAGGACACCAGGCGCATCCGGACCGGCAGGCCCAGCTCCTCGGCGACGTCCTCGGCGGCCAGCAGGCAGGCGGTGGCGCCGTCGTTCAGGCCGGCGGCATTGCCCGCGGTGACCCGGCCGCGGACCCGGAACGGGGTCTTGAGCGCGGCCAGGTCCTCCACGGTGGTGCCAGGGCGGGGCGGCTCGTCCGCGGTGACCACGGCGTAGCCCTTCTCGGCGTGCCGGGCGGCCATCGGGACCAGGACGTCCTGGAACTTGCCGGCGGCCAGCGCCTTGGCGTACTTCTCCTGGGACGCGGCGGCGAAGGCGTCGCAGCGCTCCTTGGTCAGCTCCGGGTAGCGGTCGTGCAGGTTCTCCGCGGTGGAGCCCATGACCAGCGCCGAGGGGTCGACCAGCTTCTCCGCGACGATCCGCGGGTTCGGGTCCACGCCCTCGCCCATCGGGTGCCGGCCCATGTGCTCGACGCCGCCGGCCACGACCACGTCGTACGCGCCGAAGGCGATGCCGCCGGCGGTGGTGGTCACGGCGGTCATCGCGCCGGCGCACATCCGGTCGATCGAGTAGCCGGGGACGGTCTTGGGCAGGCCCGCCAGCAGCGCCGCGACCCGGCCCAGGGTCAGGCCCTGGTCGCCGATCTGGGTGGTGGCGGCGATCGCCACGTCGTCCACACGGTCGGGCGGCAGCTGCGGGTTACGGTGCAGCAGCTCGCGGATGCAGCGGATGACCAGGTCATCCGCCCGGGTCTCGGCATAGACGCCCTTCGGGCCGGCCTTGCCGAACGGGGTACGGACGCCGTCGACGAACACCACTTGTCGCACGGCCCTCTGGGTCTGAGGCACGTTGGCTCTCCTCCACACGGAACGGTTCTGCGACCATGCTACTCACGAGTAACAAGGTTCGGCGAGCGCGGGGTGTGGTGACCGCGGTCACGGCGCCGGGCGGTCGCGCGACCAGCGTGGCAGACGAACCTCGGGAGGGCCGCGCGGGTGTGCGGCTCGCTTGGACCGAGCCGCACACCCGCACACGTTTCTCGCCGTCGGACGCCGGTCGCCGGACGCCGGACGCCGGTCCCCGGGGTTCGCGCGACCAGATAGACCAGGCCCAGGCAGACCACACAGACCAGACAGCCCAGATATCGCCAGCACATTTCCAGCGATCAGACGACGATCCGCGCGCTCAGACCGAAACCGGGTCCCCGGAAAGCCGCTTGGCCAGCTCGGTGGCCTTCACCTCGGCGTCCGCCAGCGCGGCCGCCCGCGAGGCCGCGGCCAACGGCTTCAGCTCGGCCATGGCCGGGACGGTGTCCGCCAGCGTCAGCTCGATGGTGATGAACTCCGGCGTGACACCCAGGTGCGCCGAGAAGACCGCGGCCAGGTAGTTCTTCACGAACTCCATGCCCTCGCGCGGGGTCCCGGGCTCGTAGGAGCCGCCGCGGGAGGCCACGATCACCATCGGCTTGCCGGCCAGCGACTGGGTGCCCTCGCCGAGCGTGCGGCCGGCCAGGATGATGTGGTCGATCCAGGCCTTCAGCGAGGACGAGAGGCCGAAGTTGTACATCGGGGCGCCGATCAGGATCGCGTCGGCGTTCTCCGCCTCCTCGACCAGGGCCAGCCGGGCGGCGTGCACGGCGGCCTGCTCCGGGCTGTGGTCCTCCGGGGCGGCGTACGAGGCCGAGACGGTCAGCACGTCCATGTGCGGCAGCGGATCGGCGGCCAGGTCGCGGTGGACGACCGTGCCCTCGGGGTGGGCCGCGCGCCAGGCGTCGGCGAAGGTCGAGGTGACGGCGCGGGAGGCGCTGGCCCCGTCGGGGAACAGCGAGGCGTCGATGTGCAGCAGGGTGGCCATGGAATACTCCTCAGCTCGATGGTTACCTTTTGTTCGTGGCTTATGATGGGTGATCGACGAAGGGTCTACAAAAGGCACACCCGGGTACGGCCAGGCACATGGATGTGACCGTCCAGGTCAGGCACCCGGCACGGCGAGAGTGGGAGAAGCGATGGTGACGGAGGCTCAGCGGGAACCGCAGTCGGGGCAGGAGTACCCCCCGCTGGCGCCGCCGCCGGCCCCGGTGTTCCCCGGACCGCCGGCGGCGTGTCAGGAGCACGGCGGCAAGGGCCGCTTCGTCCGCACCGTGCTGGAGCGGATCGGCGACAAGTGGAGCCTGATGATCATCGGCGGCCTGCACGAGGGGCCGCTGCGGTTCACCGCGTTGCAGCAGAGCATCGGCGGGATCTCGCAGCGGATGCTGACGCTGAACCTACGGCACCTGGAACGCGACGGGCTGATCTCGCGGACCGTCTATGCGGAGGTGCCACCGCGTGTGGAGTATGAGCTCACGGAGTTGGGGCACAGCTTGCTGGTGCCGGTGCTGGGCTTGGTGAACTGGGCCGCGGACCACGCTGAGCTGATCGAGACACAGCGGGACACCTATGACGCGGCCTTGGAGGGAAGCTCAAAGGCGGACGTGGCAGCGCCGCTATAGCGAACTCCCGCTATAGCGCAGCCCTCTTATAGTTCAGCTCTATATAGCTCAGTCCTCTAAATAGCTCAGTCCTCTAATAGCGCAGTCCTCACTCCCCCGACTCCTTGGCCCGCGCAGCCACCTCCCGCAGCACTCCGCCGATCGTCGGCGTCGCCAGCCGCACCTGCCACGGCCGGGCCCCGGCGGTGGTCAGGAAGGTCGCGACCTGCTCGTCGCCCGGGGCGGCGGCCGGCGGGTTCCAGCACAGCCGGCGCAGCGAGTCCGGGGCGAGGAGGTTCTCCACCGGCAGGGAGTACCGCGCGGCCAGGCCGGCCATGGCCTCCCGGGCAGCGGTCAGGCGCTCCGCCGCGGCGGGGTCCTTGTCCGCCCAGGCGCGGACCGGGGGCGGGCCGTCGC
>NZ_JAAFZA010000354.1 GCF_015356865.1 Catenulispora pinisilvae | reverse complement strand
GGCCGGGACCGCTCGGGCGGCACAGACATTCGGCGCCGGGTAGCCTCTGGCGCCATGCCGACAGTGCTCGATGACGCCTCGATCGCCGCCGCCACCGCCCGGATCGAGCCGGAGCTGATCCGGCTGCGCCGCGAGATCCACGGGCATCCCGAACTCGCCGGGCACGAACTGCGCACCTCGGCCCTGGTCGCCGAGACCGCCGCATGCCGCGCGCCCCACGCCGCACGCCGCCCCGGCCCCTGGCGTCTCTCCCGTCCTCACCCCGCCCGCAGGTACTCCGCGATCCGCTCCCGCGACCAGGCCCCGTCCGCGATCACCACCCGGTAGCCCAGCGCCAGCAGCTCCCCCGGCGCCAGCGGCAGCGGCTCGCCGAACGCCAGCGACGGGTTCACGCCCGGGTAGTCCTCGGCGCGGACGAACCACTCCGGCGCCTCGCCTTCGGGCACGAACACCAGCGTGGCGAAGCCGTCGCGCTCGTCGAACTCGCCGATGTAGGCCAGCCACTCGGCGCGCTGCCCCATCAGCGCGGCGGCGCCTTCCAGGCCGTTGGAGGCCAGGACCCGGCCGCCGGTGAACTCGCGCGGCCCACGCCAGAAGAAGCCGCAGTATCCGGCCAGTTCGCGGCCCAGGACCGTCGGGCTCTTGAACTCCAGCGGGTCGGTGCCCAGGATCCGCAGTTCGCTGCGGAACTCCAGGGTCCAGCAGCCCGCTGCCCGGTCCACGTCCCGGACGGCGAACGTCCGCCGCTCGCTGAGCACCGGCACGCCGTCGGCGCCGATCCACACCAGGTCCGCGGCGACCGAACCGTCGGCCGCGGTCTGGAACAGGTGAGTCTCGACGCGGCCCGCGTCGTCGAGGTCGACGTAGCCGCGCCCGGCGACGTAGCTCGGGCCGCCCCAGAAGTTGCTCGCGGGGCCCGGACGCCCCGCCCGGCCGGCCACGGCCAGCTGCGGCACCGCCATGGTCAGGCCCTTGTGCCAGCGGTGGTCGTGCGGGCGGTGCCCGGTCACCACGCCGCCGGACAGCGTTCGCAGCGGGTGCAGATAAGGCGTGCGGCACTCGGAGGCCGGGACGGCGTCGGTGTCGGTGTCGAACCGGGCCCGCAGCACCTCCACCGCACCCACTCGGACGCTGACCAGGTCCCTGTTTGCGCTCACGGCTGTCTCTGCCGACAGCGGGGTGTGCGAGGCGGTCACTTGCCCTCCCGACTTTGCTAGGCTCCTGTGACCGTTCACGAGAACGTTCCGGGACAGATCTTCACGGCAGGTGGTCACGTGCGTCAACCCCCGACCGTCGCCCTCGTCGGCGTCCACGGTCACGGCCGCTGGCACCTGGGCCGCATCGCAGAGCTCGAACAGGCCGGGCGGCTGCGGCTGGTCGCGGTCGCCGACCCGCGCCCGCCGGAGCCCGGCACCCTGCCGGCCGGCGTCAAGCGGCACGACACCCTGGACGCCCTGCTGGCCGCGCCGGATGGGCCGGGCAGGCCGGACGGGCCGCCGGACATCACGCTGATAGCCACGCCCACCCCCACGCACTTCGCGCTCGCCGAAGCCGCCCTGCGCGCCGGCTCCGACGTGCTGCTGGAGAAGCCGCCGGTGACCGGGCTGGCCCAGCTGGCCGAGCTGCGCGAGACCGCCGCCGAGACCGGCCGCCTGGTCCAGGTCGGCTTCCAGTCGCTGGGCTCGGCCGCGCTGCCGCTGCTGCGCACGCTGCTCGCCGCCGGCGCGATCGGCGAGGTCACCGGCGTCGGCGCGGCCGGGGCGTGGTGCCGCCCGGAGTCGTACTGGCAGCGCGCGCCGTGGGCCGGCAAGCGCTGGCTGAGCGACGGCGTCCCGGCCCTGGACGGCGCGCTGACGAACCCGTTCGCGCACTCGATCGTCACGGCGCTGGCGGTGCTCGGCAAGGACGCCATGGCCCGGATCCCGGCGAAGACCGAGCTGGAGCTGTTCCACGCCAACCCGGTCGAGGCCGACGACACCTCGGCGGTCCGGATCGAGCTGCCGGACGCGCCGCCGATCCTGGTCGCGGTGTCGCTCTGCGCGCCGCAGCCCACGCAGATCGATCCGTGGGTGCGGGTGCGGGGTACTGAGGGCGAGGCGGTGTTCCACTACACGACCGGCCACCTGTCGGTCACCGGCTCCGGCTTTGGCCCCGGTTTTGGCTCCCGCTCTCGTTCCGGCGTTGAGGAACTGGACCAGACCTTCCCCGAGGCCGACCTGCTGGCGAACCTGCTGGACCACCGCGAGCGCCCCGACGAGGTGCCGCTGATGGTCCCGCTGGAGGACACCACCGGCTTCACGGCCGTGCTGGAGGCGGTCCGGGACGCCCCGGAGCCGCGCGCGATAGGTGAACAGTACGTGTCCGAAGAGGACTTCCAGGTCGGCCGGGCGACGACTGTGCGGGGCATCGTGGACCTCGTGCAATCCTGTGCACGCGAGCAGAAACTGTTCTCCGAAGCCGGCGCCCCTTGGGCACTTCGGGAACACTGAACGGACACCTGGCGGTCGGCGGCCTGCGTTAAATTCCCGGCCATGGGAATAGCCGAAAGACTGTTCGGGTCCGCCCGCGACCGGTTCGGGAAGGAGGTCGCGGCGCGGGTGCGGGCCGTGGGCTCCGTGGCGCGCGCCGATTACGACCCGGAGAAGTTCCAGGTCGTGTATCAGGGGGCTCAGGGCGCCGAGCCGGCGGTCATCAATCTGGAGACGGTGTTCCGGGAGACGCGGGGCGCCTCGGCCGCCGCCCGCAAGGCCGCCATCGGCCGGCTGGCCGACATCGCCGCCCTGCCGCCGACCCCGGAGCAGTGGGAGGACGTGCGCGCGGCGCTGCGGCCGGTGCTGCGACCGGTCCCGGCCGGCCCGCAGTTCGAGATCGTCAGCCGGCCGGCCGCGCGCTACCTGTCGGAGATGCTGGTGATCGACACGCCCTCGGCCATGCGGTATGCGGCGGACTCCGATCTGCGGCGCTGGGGCGTGAGCCGGGACGAGGCCTTCGCCACCGCGCACCGGAACATGGCACGCACGGTCACCGCCTCACTGGACGAGGCCCGCAGCCGCACCGGCACACCGCAGCCGGCCCGGCACACCGACAATGGCGACGCCTACCTGACCTCGCTCCCGCTGGTCGACGGCTGGCTGGCGACGATCGGGCGGATCACCGGCGCCCGGCCGCTGGCCTTCTCGGTCAGCAACAGCACCCTGCTTCTGGCCTACGAGACGCCGGACACCGAGGTCCTGACCGAGGCGTTCGCGATCGCCGAGCGCGAGTGGCGCCAGGCCGCACGGCCGATCAGCCCGGCGCCGATCACGGTCGACGACGACGGGAACGTGGTGCTCTACACGGTTCCCGAGGACCACCCCGCGCACGCGGCGGTCAAGCACGCGCAGATCCTGCTGGCGATGGACGCCTACGGACCGCAGACCGAGCACCTGCGCGGCATCGCCGGTCCCGGCGACCCGTTCCCGGCCGCGCTGAAGGGCTTCCGCAGCCCCGAGGGCGCGGAGGTCACCGCCGCCTCCTGGGCCGACGAGGAGACCTCGCTGCTGCCCGAGGCCGACCTCGTCCTGTTCCCGCAGCCGGACGGGGACCTGCTGATGGTCCCGTGGGCGGCGGTCGCCGAGGAGGCCGGGCTGACCCCGGCCGAGGGCTACCACCCGGCACGCTACCGGGTCGGCTCCTGGCCGGACCCGGACGTCATGGAGCGGCTGGCGAAGCTCGCCGCGGAGGCGTGAGCGCGGTCGGCGCACAGGCCTGAGCCGCTACCCCCGGAGCGCTACCCCCGCCGCGCCGGCACCGGCGCCGTCGACTGCCGCACCACCAGCTGGCTGGGCAGCACCGCCGGCACCGGCGGCACCTTGGTGCCGCGCAGCATCCCGATCAGCGTGCGGGCGGCGCGCTGGCCGAGTTCGGAGCTGAAGATCCGGACCGTGGTCAGCGCCGGGGTCAGCAGCGCGGCGGTCGGGGTGTCGTCGAAGCCGACGACCGACACCTCGCGCGGCACGTCGATCCCGCGCTCGCGCAGCAGCCGCATCGCGCCGATGGCCATGGCGTCGTTGAAGGCCAGCACCGCGGTCGGCGGCACGTCCCGGTCGAACAGCCGCGCCGCCGCCTCGTGGCCGGATTCCAGGGAGAACTCGCCGGTGGCGATCAGGTCCTCGTCCAGCGGCAGGCCGGCGTCGGTACCGGCCCGCCGGCAGCCGCGCAGCCGGGCCTGCTGGGCCAGGTTGTCCGGGGCGCTGCCGGCGATCAGGGCGATGCGGCGGTGGCCCAGGGCCAGCAGGTGCTGGGTGGCGCTGTAGGCGCCGCTCTCGTCATCGGGCCGCACCGAGGGCACCGCCGCCGCGACGTGCCCGATGGCCACCACCGGGTAGCCGGCCTCGATCAGCAGCTCGATGCCCTCGTCGCCCATCCCGGCCTCGACGATGACGCCGTCCACGGCGCGCCGGCGCACCATGCGGCGGTGCGCGGACAGCGCCGGGTCCTCGTCGTCGGGGCTGGAGACCAGCAGGCTGTAGTCGTTCTCGGCGACCACCCGGTCCACACCGCCGATGGTCTGCAAGAAGTGCGCGTTCGCGAAGGTCACGTCGACCGGGAACGGCAGTACCAGGCCGATGGTGTCGGTGCGGGCCCGGGCCAGCGAGCGGGCGGCGACGCTGGGCCGATAGTTGAGGTCTCGCATGGCGGCGAGTACGCGCTCGCGGGTCTGCGGTGCGACGCCGTCGGCGTCGTTGATGACCCGCGAGACGGTCTGGTAGGACACGCCCGCCCGGTCGGCCACGTGCCGCATGGTGATCTGTCCCGTGGATTTCATGTCACCGTTCACGCTAGCGCACACACGTGACCGTTCACACGATCCCGGAGAGAGCGACGTGGCGCTGTTCAGTTCAGTCGCCGACGACTGTCCCGCCCCACTCCTCGGGATCCACATCGCGCACGCTCTCGCAGAACTGCCAGCGGTGCCCGGCCAGGTCGTCGACCGTGAACTGCAACTCGCCGAACGGCTGCTCGGCCAGGTCCTCGGTGATCGACGCGCCGTGCGCCTTGACCCGCTCATACTGCGCGCGGACGTCTTCGACCCGCACCTTGAGCAGGTGCGTCTCGACGCCGGGTGTCGGTGCGGTCCGCTGCCCGCGCACGTCGGCGATGATCACGGCTCCGTCGTCACCGATACGCATCTGGGATCGGTGGTCCTCGCCGATCCGGATGTGTTCGGCGAACCCGAAGACGTTGGTCAGGTAGTCCACGGCCGCGCGGACGTCCGGATAGACCAGCACCGGGATGACTGTCACCTGCGGAATCGAGCGGTTCGGCTTCATGGCCTCACGGTATGCCAGGACCGGCGCGGGCGGCCCCTGTACCGGCGCGGGCGGCCCCTGTAGAGGTCGCCCGCGCCGGCCGCGTGGGGGTTGAACCAGCTAGCTCAGAGTGAACGGCGCGGACAGGTCCACGTCATACGGCGTCGCATCGGCCTCCTTGTCGATCTGCAGGATGTAGCCGCCGGGCTCGACGGTCGGCGGGCCGGAGGCGTTGATGTCGCCCTGGCTGCGGGCCAGCGCGGTGGCCGGGAAGGTGATCTTCACGGTCTGCGAGGCCCCGGCGGCCAGCGTCACCCGCGTGAAGCCGACCAGCCGCTGCGGCGGCTCGGCGGACGCGCTGACCGGCTGGGCCACGTACAGCGGCACGATGTCGGTGCCCGAGCGGGTGCCGGTGTTGGTGACGGTCAGGGTCGCGGTGAGCTTGCCGTGCGCCGAGGCGTTCGGCGTCACCGACAGACCGGTGTGGCTGAAGGTGGTGTAGGAGAGCCCGTATCCGAAGGGATAGAGCGGGTTGTAGGAGTTCCCCGGGCCCGAACCGGTACCGGGCAGCTGGTCGAAGAACTTCGGCTCGTCGCCGAGCGGGGACGGCGCGCCGCCGTCGAAGTCCGCGCCGACGGTCGGCGCGTCGGACGGCCAGCTGATCGACAGGTGGCCGCTCGGGTCCACCTTGCCGAACAGCACGTCGGCCACGGCCTGCCCGGCCTCGGTGCTGCCCTGGTAGGCCATCACGACGGCGTTCGCCTTCTCGGCCGGGCCCAGGCCCACCGGGCGCCCGGCCTCGACCACGACCACCACCGGCTTGCCGGTCGCCTCCAGCGCCGAGATCAGCGCCTGCTGGTCCGGCGGCAGGGCCGGGGCGGGGTTGTCGCCGAGGCCTTCGGCGTAGGCCTTCTCGCCGACGACGGCGACGTAGACGTCGGTGTTCGGGGCCGCCGCGACCGCGGCGGCCTGGTCGGGGATGGACTCGGCCTGCGGGTCGGCGCCGAGGATCCCGGTCAGGGCCGTGGTGCCCGGCGGGATCTGGTCCGGCGCGCCCATGCAGCACACGTGCCCGGCCCCGGCGACGCCCTGCCAGCTCACACTCCAGCCGCCGAGCTGGTTGGTCATCGAGTCGGCGCTGGGGCCGGTGACCACCACGCGGCTGCCGGCCGCCAGCGGCAGGGCGTTGTTCTGGTTACGCAGCAGCGTGACCGACTCCTGGGCGGCCTTCAGCGTCTGGTCGCGTCCGGAGTCGACGACGGCGTCGGCGGCCCCGGCGTTCAGGCACGGCTTGCTGGGATCGGCCACGCAGGGCTGGTCGAACAGGCCGAGCTGGAACTTCATGGTGAGGATGCGGCGCACGGCCTCGTTGATCGTCGACATCTTGATCTTGCCGTCGCCGACGTCCTGGATGATCGCACTCTGCCACTGGTCCGGCCCGTTGACCTCCATGCTCATGTCCAGACCGGCGTTCACCGCCTCGGCCACGGCGTCCGGCAGGCTGCCGGCGATGTGGTAGGCGGTCTGGAGCGCCTGCACGTCCTGGTAGTCGCTGATGATGACGCCCTGGAAGCCCATCTGGCCGCGCAGGATGTCGGTGAGCAGGTAGTGCGAGGAGGTGGCCGGGACGCCGTTGATGGAGCCGGAGTCGACCATCACGGCGTCGGCGCCGGCGTTGATCGCCCCGGCGTAGGAGGGCAGGATCGTGCTCTGTAGGTAGTTCAGGGGCAGCTGGGCCTCGTCGCGGTCATGACCGTTGATCGACTCCGAGTACCCGGCGAAGTGCTTGACCGTCGCGCTGACGTTGAGCCCGCCGCCGGGAGCCGGGGTCTGAAGCCCGGTAACGTTTGCGGCGCCCATCGCGGCGGACAGGGCGGGCTCCTCGGCCCACGTCTCATACGTGCGGCCCCACCGGTTGTCCCGCGCCAGGTCCTGCACCGGCGCGAAGGCCCACGTCCACCCCGTGGAGCGCAGCGCGGCCGCGGTCATCGCCCCGCCGGCCTGCGCCGCCGACGGGTCCCAGGTGGCACCCATGCCGATGGACTGCGGGAACAGCGGCGCCTGCCACGGATGCCCGAAGCCGTGGACGGCGTCGACGCCGAAGCTCAGCGGGATGTGCAGGCGCGAGTGGGCGATGGCGTACTGCTGGATGGTGTTGTAGTCAGCGGCCCAGTCCTGCGCGGTGTTGCCACTGGTCCCGCTTCCGGTGGTGTCCGCGGGATTGTCGGTCCCGCCGGCCAGGATCGACCCCACGTTCTGGTCCACGATCGCCGACTGCATACACGCGGCCGTCGGCAGACTGAACCCGGCGGCCCCGCAACTCCCGCCGCCGGCAGCGGTGGCGTTGTCGACGAGCTGCTGATCCATCTGCCCGGCCTTCTCGGGCAGCGTCATCCGCCCCAGAAGATCACTGACCCGCGCCGTCACCGACGCGGACTTGTCGAGGTACTTCGGCGTCGCCGAGTTGGCCGCCGCACTGGTCGATGCGGCGGCGTCGACCGAGGCCAAGGTGAGGGCGGCAGCGAGGCCGACTTGGACCAGACGCCGCTTCGAGCCCGCCCGACTATGGTTCCTGAGCGGCCGCGACCAGGGTGTTCGAGCACGCATTAAGGACACTCCCAGCTGTTCGTAGCTTTGATGAGTGGTCTTGTTGCGGCCGCAAACAATCTGACGCCGAGTCAGTCAACTGCGGGATCGTGGGGGCGTCAAGGTCGCGGAGGTGGGGCGGGTGGGGTT
>NZ_JAAFZA010000353.1 GCF_015356865.1 Catenulispora pinisilvae | reverse complement strand
CCCCAGAACCCAGCCCCCCTTCATGCACGATCCGCCCACCGACCACAGTCAACACCGACCCCAATCCCGCCACCTCGGCATCCGGCACGCTGAAATAATCCGCCGACAGCACCGCCAGATCCGCGAGCATCCCCGGCTCCAAAGCCCCGCGCAGCCGCTGCTCCCCGGTGAACCACGCGCTGCCGCCGGTGAACAGCCGCAGCGCCAGGGTGCGGTCCAGCCGGTCCTCCGGCCGCCACAGCTCCAGGCCGCCGAGGGTGGTGCCGGTGGTGAACCAGTGCAGGGCCTCCCAGGGGTTCGCCGATGCCATCCAGGTGCCGTCTGTGCCGCCGCCGACTGGGACGCCGCGGGTCAGCATCTCCATCACCGGCTGCGCGTGGCGGGCTGCGGCGGGGCCGTAGCGCTTGAGGAATTGCTCGCCGCGGTAGGCCATCCGGTGTTGCACCGTGATGCCGCCGCCGAGTGCGGCCACTCGGTCGATGGTCTGCGGGCGGATGGTCTCGGCGTGCTCCACGGCCCAGCGGAGCCCGTCGAATGGGATGTCGCGGTCCACCTTCTCCAGGACGCCGAGGAAGCGGCTGATCGACTCGTCGTAGGTGGCGTGGAAGCTGAACGGCCAGCGTCGCTCGACCAGGAGTCGCACCACCGGCTCCAGGTGGCGGCCTAGATCGGCGGTGAGGTCCGGGCGGGGCTGGGCGAAGTTGGAGAAGTCGACGCCGTCCAGGACCGGGGCCTCGCCGACGCCGTTGAACCACAGCAGGTCGTCGCCGCCCAGGTTCAGGCTGCCGACCATCGTGGCCAACTCCTCGCGCTCCTCGCCGGGCTGGGGGGCGATGACGTTCAGCGCCGTTCGCACGTTCAGCCGGTTCTGCGCCCGCAGCGTCCGCAGGGCGGCGTAGCAGTCCGGGAAGCCGGTCGCGCCGGCGTCGATCGCGCCGGTCACCCCCAGCGCGCTCAGCTCGTGCAGGAAGCGGCGCGTGGAGTTCACCCGCTCCTGCGGGTCCAGCCGTGCCGCCCCGAGTAGGGCCAGAGCCAGGACCGCAGGGTTCGGCCGGGCCAGCAGCAGCCCGGTGGGGTAGCCCGCCGCGTCCCGCTGGATCTCCCCGCCGGGCGGGTCCGGCGTGCCCTTGGTGTAGCCCAGGGCCCGGACCGCGGCCCGGTTCAGGAACGCCGCGGTGTCCAGGAAGACCACCAGCACCGGCACGTCGGCGGAGACCGACTCGATCTCGGCCAGGGTGGGCAGCCGGTGCTCGGCGAACTGGTCGGGGGACCAGCCGCCGACCACCTGGACCCACTGTCCGGGGACGGCCCCGGCGGCGCGCACGGCGAGCAGGCGCAGCGCGTCGGCCAGCGAGGGCACGCCGTCCCAGCGGACCTGCGCGTTCCAGCTGTTACCGGCGTCGACCAGGTGCAGGTGTGAGTCGTGCAGCCCGGGGACGACCACGCGGCCGGCCAGATCCCGTACCTCGGTGTCCGGTCCGAGCAGCGCCGCGGTCTCCCGGTCATCGCCCACCGCGGCGATCCGGGTACCGGTCACGGCCACCGACGACACGACCGTGTCGGCGGCGTCCAGCGTGTGGATCCGGCCCGATCGGAGGATCAGGTCGGCGTGCCGGATCACCGGTATGTCGCTCATGGTTTGCACTCACCTGATCTCTCACGGAAAGTCGGGAACAGGCATCTCACGGATGGTAATCGAGCGGCTACCGACCCGCACGTTTGGACCGTGTGCGCATATCCGGACGCCGCGTTTGCATCACGCTTGCGGGCGGCTCCGCCAGAACCTTCAAGGCTTCACTGATCTGCGTAACCCCGTCCTCGAAACCAAGGAGCACCTGATGGCCGACGTGATTTTCGTCGGGATCACGATCGCGTTCTTCGCCCTTCTCGCGTTGATCATCAAGGGGGTCGAGCGTCTTGAGCGCTGAGAACATCATCGGCCTGATCGTGTCGGTCCTGCTGGTCGGCTACCTCATAGCGGCCCTGATCCTCCCGGAGAAGTTCTGATGTCGGACACCTGGGCCGGCCTGCTCCAAGTCGCCGCCCTGGTCCTCCTGCTGGCCGTGTCCTACCGGCCATTGGGCGACTACATGGCGCACATTCTCACCACGAAGAAGCATTCTCGTGTTGAGAAGGTCCTGTACAAGACGATGGGCGTGGATCCCGAGGCGGACCAGACGTGGGGTACGTACCTGCGTTCGGTGTTCGCCATCTCCGCCGTCGGCGTCCTGCTGCTCTACACGCTCCTGCGGGTCCAGCACCACCTGATGATGGCGCTGGGCATGCCGAAGGTGAACGCGGACCTGGCCTACAACACGGCTGCCTCCTTCGTCACCAACACCAACTGGCAGAACTACTCCGGCGAGAACACGCTGGGCTACGTTGCGCAGGCGACGGGCCTGGCGGTGCAGAACTTCGTGTCGGCCTCCGTCGGCATCGCTGTGGTCGCGACCCTGATCCGCGGCTTCACCCGGAACCGGACCGACCGGCTGGGCAACTTCTGGGTGGACCTCACCCGGGTCCTGATCCGGCTGATGCTGCCGTTCTCCATCGTGTTCGCGGTGATCCTGGTCGCCTGCGGGAGCGTGCAGTCCCTCGGCGACCACATGACCGTGGTCCACACGATCAACGGCGACCAGAGCCTGTACACCGGCGGTACCGCGAGCCAGGAGGTCATCAAGCTCCTGGGCACCAACGGCGGCGGCATCTTCAACGCCAACAGCGCGCACCCGTTCGAGAACCCCACGGCCTTCACGAACCTGATCGAGATCTACCTGCTGCTGGTGATCGGCTTCAGCCTGCCGCGCACCTTCGGCAAGATGGTCGGCTCGCACAAGCAGGGCTACACCCTCGTCAGCGTGATGGCGATCATCTGGGTCGGTTCGCTGATCTTCTCGACCTTCTTCGAGACCCACCACCACGGCATCAACCTGGCCGACGGCCACGCCGCGCTGGAGGGCAAGGAGTCCAGGTTCGGCATTCCGGCCTCGACGCTGTTCATGACCAGTACGACGTTGACATCGACCGGCGCCGTCAACTCCTGGCACGACTCGTATTCGCCCTTCGGCGGCGGTGCGGCGATGTTCAACATGATGCTGGGCGAGATCGCGCCCGGCGGTACCGGATCGGGTCTGTACGGCATTCTGATCCTGGCCATCGTCACGGTGTTCATCGCGGGCCTGATGGTCGGCCGCACGCCGGAGTACCTGGGCAAGAAGATCCGCCCGACCGAGATGAAGTACGCGGCCCTGTACATCCTGACCACCCCGGCCGTGGTGTTGATCTTCACCGGTCTGGCGATGGCGTTGAAGGGTGAGACCGCCTCGATCAGCAGCGGGAACCTGGGTCCGAACGGCAGTCCGTCGCCACACGGCTTCAGCGAGGTGTTGTACGCCTTCACCTCGATGGGCAACAACAACGGCTCGGCCTTCGGCGGCCTGTCCGGCAACACCCACTGGTGGAACACCGCCGGCGCGCTGGCGATGATGTTCGGCCGGTTCCTGCCGATGATCTGGGTCCTGGCGCTGGCCGGTTCGCTGGCCAAACAGAAGCCGGTTCCCGAGACCGAGGGCACGCTCAAGACCGCCTCGCCGCTGTTCGCGGGGATGCTGCTGGGCACGATTCTGCTGGTGGTCGGCCTCACCTACTTCCCGGCCCTGTCGCTCGGGCCGCTCGCTGAAGGACTGCACTGATGTCAAGCAACACTCTGACTGAAGCTGCCCCCGCACCGCGGGCCCCGCAGCAGAAGCCGGGCGGTGAACCGCATCGCGTGGGCGGTGGGTTCCTCGACCCGAAGATGCTCTGGAAGTCGCTTCCGGACGCGCTGAAGAAGCTCGACCCCCGGGTCATGATGAAGAACCCGGTGATGTTCGTCGTAGAGGTCGGCTCCGCGCTGACCACGTACGAGGCCATCACCAAGCCCTCGGTGTTCGCCTGGGTGATCACCGTCTGGCTGTGGCTGACCGTGGTCTTCGCCAACCTGGCCGAGGCGGTGGCCGAGGGCCGGGGCAAGGCGCAGGCCGCCACCTTGCGCAAGGCCAAGACCACGACCGTGGCCCGCAAGCTCGCGTCCTGGTCCCCGGGCAACTCCGGGGCCGAGTCCGAGGTCGCCGGCACCGAACTGACACTCGGCGACTTCGTGGTCGTCGAGGCCGGCCAGGTCATCCCCGGCGACGGCGACGTCGTCGAGGGCGTCGCCTCGGTCGACGAGTCGGCGATCACCGGCGAGTCGGCCCCGGTCATCCGGGAGTCCGGCGGCGACCGGTCCGCGGTCACCGGCGGCACCAAGGTGCTCTCCGACCGGATCGTCGTGAAGATCACGTCCAAGCCGGGCGAGACCTTCATCGACCGGATGATCAACCTGGTCGAGGGCGCGAACCGGCAGAAGACGCCGAACGAGCTGGCGCTGAACGTGCTGCTGGCCTCGCTGACCATCGTCTTCCTGCTCGCCGTGGTCACCCTGCAGCCGATGGCCACCTGGGCTGGCGCCGCGCAGTCGCTGGTCGTCATGGTCTCGCTGCTGGTGGCGCTGATCCCGACCACGATCGGCGCGCTGCTGAGCGCGATCGGCATCGCCGGCATGGACCGACTGGTGCAGCGCAACGTGCTGGCGATGTCCGGCCGCGCGGTCGAGGCCGCCGGCGACATCAACACCCTGCTGCTGGACAAGACCGGCACCATCACCCTGGGCAACCGCCAGGCCTCCGAGTTCGTCCCGGTCGCCGGGGTGGACAAGGACGCCCTGGCCGACGCCGCGCAGCTCTCGTCGCTGTCCGACGAGACGCCGGAGGGCCGCTCGATCGTGGTGCTGGCCAAGACCGCCTACGGGCTGCGCGAGCGGCACGAGGGCGAGCTGGCCGGCGCGGAGTTCGTGCCCTTCACCGCCCAGACCCGGATGTCCGGGGTGAACCTGGCCGACGGGCACGAGGTCCGCAAGGGCGCCGGCAGCGCGGTCATGAAGTGGGTCCGCGACAACGGCGGACACCCCACCGAAGAGGTCGGCTCTCTGGTGGACGCCATCTCCGGGGCCGGCGGCACGCCGCTGGTGGTGGCCGAGAAGGCCCCCGGCCAGCCGGCCCGCACCCTGGGCGTCATCCACCTGAAGGACGTCGTCAAGGAAGGCATCCGCGAGCGGTTCGCCGAACTGCGGCAGATGGGCATCAAGACGGTCATGATCACGGGTGACAACCCGCTGACCGCCAAGGCCATCGCCGAGGAGGCCGGGGTCGACGACTTCCTGGCCGAGGCGACGCCCGAGGACAAGATGGCGCTGATCAAGAAGGAGCAGGAGGGCGGCAAGCTGGTCGCGATGACCGGCGACGGCACCAACGACGCCCCGGCCCTGGCCCAAGCCGATGTCGGCGTGGCCATGAACACCGGTACCTCGGCCGCGAAAGAGGCCGGGAACATGGTGGACCTGGACTCCAACCCGACCAAGCTGATCGAGATCGTGGAGATCGGCAAGCAGTTGCTGATCACCCGCGGTTCGCTGACCACCTTCTCCATCGCCAACGACGTCGCGAAGTACTTCGCGATCATCCCGGCCATGTTCTCGGTGGTCTACCCGGGCCTGCACGTGCTGAACATCATGGGCCTGCACTCGGCGAAGTCGGCGATCACCAGCGCCATCATCTTCAACGCGCTGATCATCATCGGCCTGATCCCGCTGGCGCTGCGCGGAGTGCAGTACAAGCCGTCCTCGGCCTCGGCCCTGCTGCGGCGCAACCTGCTCATATACGGCGCCGGCGGCCTGGTCCTGCCCTTCGTCGGCATCAAACTCATCGACCTGGTCGTCCAATTCATCCCCGGACTCCGGTAAGGGAGGAGGAATCATGTCTCGCATCTCCGCGCCGTTGCGGCGGCACCTGGCGGCTATCCGCGCCATGCTGGTGTTCACCGTGATCCTGGGCATCGCCTACCCGCTGCTGGTCACCGGGATCGCACAGCTCGCCTTCAAGAACAAGGCCAACGGTTCGCTCATCAAAAACGCCTCCGGGCAGATCGTGGCCTCCTCGCTGCTGTGCCAGCAGTACGTCGACAAGTCCGGCGCCGCCCTGCCGCAGTACTTCCAGACGCGGCCGTCCGATGCCACCAACTCCTCCAACTCCAGCGACCCGGGCTGTAACTACTCCTACTCCGCCGGGTCCAACCTGGGCACCGACAGCGCCACGCTGAAGAGCACCATCGAGGGCCGGATCGCCTCGTACGCCAAGGCGTACAACATCGACCCGACCAAGGTCCCCGAGGACGCGGTCACCGCCTCGGCCTCGGGCATGGACCCGGGCATCTCGGTGGAGAACGCCGACGACCAGGCGCCTGCCGTGGCCAAGGCCCGCGGCATCGACATGGCGACGGTGGACCAGCTGGTCAAGGACAACACCACCGGCCGCCCGCTGGGCTTCCTGGGCGAGAAGTACGTCAACGTGGTGACCCTGAACCTGGCCCTGGACAAGGCGCATCCGTTCGCGGCGGCCAAGAGCTGAGGCCGGCCGGGTTCGGACCCGGCGCACACCACAACAGAGAAGGCGGCGGGACCGGTACGCGCGGGGGCGTGCCGGTCCCGCTACTTTCCTGCCCGAGATCCCTCGGGCGGGCGTTGATCCACAGACTAGAATCGAGGCAGGTGAGCCGGGAAGTCTGGTCGGCGCTTCATCCGCCCTTCCCTCAGGACTCTGCCATGCGACTGGACCTCCGTTCCGAGTGGCGCCGCGAAGCGCTGCGCACCAACCTGTGGCTGGTGCCGATGCTCGACGTCCTCGGCGCGGTCCTGCTGTTCGTCGTCACGGTCGCCATCGACCGCGCCGCCTACCACGGCGCCATCAAGCTGCCGTCCTGGGTGATCAGCGGCACCGCCGACGCCTCCCGGCAGATCCTCACCACCATCGCCGCGGCCGTCATCACCGTGATCGGCGTGGTGTTCTCGGTGGTGATCGTCGCCCTGACCCTGGCCTCGACCCAGTTCGGCCCGCGCATGCTGCGCAACTTCATGCGCGATCGCGGCACGCAGTGGACGCTGGGCACATTCGTCGCGACGTTCGTCTACGCGATCCTCGCGCTGATCGCGATCAGCCCCGGCCCGCACGGGGACTTCGTCCCGCACGTGTCCATCACCACGACCCTGATCCTGGTGGTCCTGGACCTGGCCGTCTTGCTGTACTTCATCCACCACATCGCGGTGCAGATCCAGCTGCCGCAGGTGATCGCCTCGATCGCGGCCGACGTGCAGAAGGCGATCGCGGCCGAGGCGGCGCCGGACTGCGCCGGCCGCCCCGAGCGCGGGCTGTCGGCGAACGAGCTGCTGGCGCGGATGGCGCAGGAGCCGGGGGAGGTGAAGGCGACGGAGTCGGGCTACCTGCAGTATGTCCGGCACTCGACGCTGGTGCGGATCGCGACCTCCACCAACTCGGTGATCCACCTGCTGCAACGGCCCGGGCACTTCCTGGTCAACGGCCGCACCATGGCCGTGGTCTGGCCGGCCGACGCGGCCCCGAGCGTCGCGCGGGCGCTGCAACGCGCGCACCTGAGCGGGCCGTACCGGAGCCTGTCGCAGGACATCTCGTTCGGCATCGACCAGCTGGTCGAGATCGCCATCAGGGCACTGTCGCCGGCGGTCAACGACACCTTCACCGCGCTCACCTGCATCGACTGGCTCGGCGACAGCCTGCGCGAGATCGCCCTGGGCTGGCACCCCGAGCAGGTGCACCGGGACGCGCAGGGCTACATCCGCGTCATCACCACCCAGACCACCTTCGACCGCCTGGTGCAGCGCGCCTTCGAGAAGGTCCGCCAGGCCGCCGCCGGGATGCCGGCGGTGATGATCCGCCAGCTCGACGCCCTGACCGAGATCCTGGAACAGGTGCCGCTGGCCGAGCAACGCAGGGTGTTGTCGGAACAGGGGGAGATGATCAGGACCCTGTGTCTGGAGACGGTGCCGGAGAAGGCGGACCGCGAGGACGTCCTGCGCCGCTACGACACGCTGGTGCGGCTCGCGGGCACCCTGCAAGCGTAGGCAATACGGGTTCCTCGTGAGGGCATGGGGTGAGGCTCACCCCGCCAAAACCATCCCCACCACAGCC
>NZ_JAAFZA010000352.1 GCF_015356865.1 Catenulispora pinisilvae | reverse complement strand
TGGGTGGTTTGCCCCCTGGTAGGGCGGGGCCCTACCAGTGCTGATGGTTCAGCCCGCCCAGAGCGTGGCCCTACCCTGCCGGTGACTCAGCCCGCCCAGAGCGTGGCCCTACCCCTGCTGGTTCAGCCCGTCCACCACCGGCCGCGCATGCTCGAACCCGAGCCGCGACACCGCGGCGGTGTCCAGCCGGAAGAACCGCCCGTCCGGCGCCGGCAGCCCGAGCCAGCGCGAGCACAGCACCCGCAGCACGTGCCCGTGCGCGACCAGGCACACGTCCTGGCCGTCCCCGTCGGCCAGCATCGGCCGCACCTTCGCCAGCACCCGGTCCACCCTGGCCCCGACCTGCTCGATGGTCTCGCCGGGGTGCTCGTGGTCGCCGGGCACGATGCCGTCGTCCCACAGGTACCAGCCGGGCCGGCTCTGGTGGATCTCGTCGGTCGTTATCCCCTCATAGCCGCCGTAGTCCCACTCCAGCAGGTCGGGGTCCTCGATCGCGCCGGTCAGGCCGGCGAGCTCGGCGGTGCGCACGGCGCGCGTCAGGGGGCTGGTGTAGACGGCGCCGAATGTGCGGCCGGCCAGGAGTTTGGCGGCGGCGCGGGCCTGGTCCTCGCCGACGGTGGTCAGCGGCAGGTCGGTCAGGCCGGTGTGGCGCCCGGACCGGCTCCACTCGGTCTCGCCGTGGCGGAGCAAGATCAGCTCAGACATGCTCCCGAGCGTATCCGGACCGGGCGTCTCGCGCGTGAGGAGCCGATGTGGTGCGCCACACGTTTCAGCAGGGCTCGAACCCGCGCCCGCCCCGTAGCGCGCCGGGTGGCGTGTCCCGACAGGCCATTGACCCCGGCCACATCTCCGTTTTGACTGGAAAGCGGCGGCATTGGCGGCTTGTGACGGATCCCCGCCGCGAAGCCAGGACCGCCGCCAGCGAAGGAGGCGCTATGGCGAAGCAGTCATTGTCGGAAGTCCAGCGATCACCCGCCGAAGACACCCCGCCGACGCCCGCCGGGAGCCGGGTGCTGCCGATCGTCGTCCTCGAGCCGGAGGCCGGGAGCTGTAGCTGCGGAGGCGGCTGCAAGTGCGGCTGTCAGAGCGGAAGCAGTTGCGCCTGTGGGGGCGCCTGCGGCTGCTGACGGATCCCGCGCTGTGACGCGGACCCCAAGGAAAGGGGGCCGCCGGAGTTCCTCTCAGGCGGCCCGTTCCCTTGTCGCCGGATTGCTGTTAGGTTCGCAAAACTAGAACCTGTATCAGTTTCTGGAGGAGTTCCGGAATCCCGGAGTCCGGCAGGAGGGGCGTCCATGTCCGAAGCCGTCATCGTCGAGGCCGTCCGCACCCCGATCGGCAAGCGCAACGGCGACCTCGCCAACCTGCACCCCGCCTACCTGCTCGGCGAGACCTACCGGGAGCTGCTCAAGCGCACCGGCGTGCCGGCCGACGCGGTCGAGCAGATCGTCGGGGGCTGTGTCACCCAGGCCGGCGAGCAGGGGTTCAACGTCGCGCGCACGGCGTGGCTGGCGATGGGTCTGCCCTACTCGACCGCGGCCACCACGATCGACTGCCAGTGCGGCTCCTCGCAGCAGGCGAACAACCTGATGGCCACGATGGTCGCCGGCGGCACCGTGGACATCGGCATCGGCTGCGGGGTGGAGGCGATGTCCCGGGTCCCGCTCGGCGCCAACGCCAAATCCGGCTTCGGCTCTCCGCGGCCGGACGAGTGGAACCTGGACATGCCGAACCAGTTCGAGGCCGCCGAACGGATCGCGCGCAAGCACGGGATTACCCGCGACGATGTCGACGAGTTGGGCGTGCTCTCGCAGGCCCGGGCCAAGCGGGCGTGGGCCGAGGGCCGGTTCGACCGCGAGGTCTTCGAGGTCCAGGTCCCGACCCGCGAGGACGAGCGCGACGAGCACGGCATGTGGCGCGGGGTCGGCCGCGACCAGGGGCTGCGCGACACCACCCGCGAGGGCCTGGCCGGACTGAAACCTGTTCTCCCCGACGGCATCCACACCGCCGGCACCGCCTCCCAGATCTCCGACGGCGCCGCCGCGGTGCTGTGGGCGTCCCGGGGCACGGCGGTCGCCCTGGGCCTGCGCCCGCGGGCCCGCGTCGTCGCGCAGGTGATGGTCGGCTCCGACCCCTACTTCCACCTCGACGGCCCGATCCCGGCCACCACCGCGGTGCTGGCCAAGGCCGGGATGACCGTCGACGACATCGACCTGTTCGAGATCAACGAGGCCTTCGCGTCCGTGGTGGTGTCCTGGGCCCGCGCACACCGCGTAGACCAGGACCGGGTGAACGTCAACGGCGGCGCGCTGGCCATCGGGCACCCGGTCGGCGCCACCGGCGCGCGCCTGTTCACGACGGCGCTGCACGAGTTGGAGCGCGCCAACAAGGAGTTCGCGCTGCTGACGATGTGCCAGGGCGGGGCGTTGGGGATCGCGACGATCATTCAGCGGATTCGCTGATCCAGGCCGCCGACGCCGGCTCGGGACGCCAGTGTCCTGGGCCGGCTCTGCTAGCAGCCTGTCCTGTCAGCCTGTCCTGTTCAGTGCTCGTGGTCGCAGGCGCGCGGCCGCACATAGCGCTGCGCGTACTCCGGCGCGTCGATACCGTCCCGCAAATCCGGGCTCGGCTTGGCCACTCCGGCGGTCACGGCCAGCGGGATACTGCCGGCCCAGTACGGAAGCGCCAGGTCCTCTTCGTCGTCGACGACGTCGTCCCCGCGCGACTTCAGCGAGACCTGCTCCAGATCCACGGCCAGGATCGCGGTGGAGGCCAGTTCCTTGCGGGTGGGCTCGCGCGACTCGGCGGTGCGGCCGGGTGCGATGTGGTCGATCAGGGCCCGCATGGCGTCGAGGCGTTCGGCGGGGTCGGCGACGACGCGGGCCGTGCCGTGCACCACGACGCTGCGGAAGGCCACCGAGTGGTGGAACCAGGAGCGGGCCAGGACCAGCGCGTCGTGCAGCGTGACGGTCACGCCGACCGCCTGGCCGTCGAGCGAGGAGAATCGGCCGCCGCTGGAGCCGTGCACGTACAGCCGGTCGCCGATCCGGGCGTGGACCGTGGGCAGGACCACCGGGCGGCCGTCGGCGACGAAGGCCAGGTGGCAGACCAGCGCCTCGTCGAGTACGGCGTGGACGGCGGCGCGGTCGTAGTCGACCCGGTCCTGGTAGCGGGTCGCGGTATTGCGTGGGGTCTGTTCGTAGGCGCCCTGGGCTCCCGGACCGTGGGGACAGGACTCGGTTTCGGCGTCGCGTAGTTGCGTCATTTTTCGTCCTAGTGCAAACTAGTAACTGTGGTAGTTCAAACACCGTCACCGGCAGCGTACAAAATCTCCGGCCGCGGCGCCAGCCAGATCGCGGCGTCGATCGAGGCCGGCATCGCGCACGGCAGCCTGGCCCC
This sequence comes from Catenulispora pinisilvae, assembly GCF_015356865.1. Taxonomy (GTDB): domain Bacteria; phylum Actinomycetota; class Actinomycetes; order Streptomycetales; family Catenulisporaceae; genus Catenulispora; species Catenulispora pinisilvae. The sequence goes on along the minus strand of NZ_JAAFZA010000352.1, from coordinate 4,779 downwards.
GGGCCAGGCGCTGCCCCCGATCCGGGACCTCGCCGCGGAACTGTCGGTCAACCCGAACACCGTCTCGGCCGCCTACCGCCTGCTGCGCGACCGCGGCGCCGTGGAGACCGCCGGCCGCCGCGGGACCCGGGTGCGCACGCAGCCCGCCACCGCCCCGCGCAACCTCTCCTTCCAGATCCCGCCGGGCGCCAAGGACCTGGTCACCGGCGACCCGGACCGCCGCCTGCTGCCGGAACTGGTCTTCCCGAGCAGCGTGTCGCAACGCCTTCATAAGGACGAGTCGATCCTTCCGGAACTGCTGAAGACCGCCCGGGCCCGCCTCGGCGCCGACCACGTCCCGACCGACGACCTGCTGCTCACCTTCGGCGCCGGGGACGCCGTCGACCGCGCGCTGTCCGCACACCTGCGCCCCGGCGACTCGGTGGCGGTCGAGGACCCCGGCTGGGGCACCGTCTACCGGCTGCTGCCGGCCATGAACCTGACCGCCGTGCCGGTCCCGATCGACGCCGAGGGCATGACCCCGGAGGGACTGGCGGCCGCGCTGAAGCGGGGCGTGCGCGCGGTGATCATCACCAGCCGCGCCCAGAACCCCACCGGCGCCGCCGTGTCCGCCGCACGCGCCAAGGCCCTGCGCAAGGTCCTGGCCGGGCACCGCGAAGTCCTGCTGATCGAGGACGACCACGGCGCCGACCTCACCCGGCACCACGGCCTGCACACCCTGGCCGGCAGCACCGAGCTCTGGGCCCACATCCGCTCGCTGTCCAAGGCCTACGGCCCCGACCTGCGCTGCGCCGTGGTCGCCGCGGACGCCACCACCGGCGGGCGGATGGCCGGCCGGCTCCGGCTCGGCGCCGGCTGGGTCAGCCACCTGATCCAGGCCCAGGTGCAGCGACTGTGGACGGACGAGACGGTCGAGGCACAGATCATCCAGGCGGCCGGGGTCTACAAGGAACGCCGCGACACCCTGGTCGCCGCCCTGGCCGCGCGCGGGATCGAGGCCTTCGGCACCTCCGGTATCAATGTCTGGATTCCGGTTCCGGAGGAGGCGATCGTGGTCAGCGGCTTGCTGGCGGCCGGCTGGGCGGTGGCTCCGGGCATCTGGTTCCGCGTCGACAGCCCGCCCGGCATCCGGATCACGATCGCCTACCTGGACCTGGCCGACGTCGAGCCGCTGGCCGACGCCGTCGCCGCGGTCCTCAGCGGCACGGGCCCGGCCGGCTCGGTGTAGTCGGCACGGTCTGATCGGTACGGCGTAGCCGGCGCGGCGGCTCCACCCACTCAATCAGGGTAGGAATTTCGCATAATCTGTTCGCCCGTGGCGAACGCCGCCGAAGAAGCCCGCCGAACCCTTCTCTTGCCCCCGGCCCCGGCCTACCGTGGCGGGGTGGGCGAATGGTGGTCGATCGAGGTGACGGACGGCGAGTTCTCCGCGACCTCCTGGAAGGACACGCACGGCCGTGACCTGATCCGCACCGCGCTGGAGTACGGCGCGGAGGACTGGGCCTGGGTCGAACGTCCCTGGGGTGTGGTGCTCGAGCTCTGCTTCCCGGAGGACACCACGGTCGGCGGCTGGTCCGCCTTCCGCGACGCGACGCTGGTGAAGGCGGCCCTGGACGCCGTCCCCGATCCGGTCAACGGGCTGCTGGTGTACCCGGGACGGGGAGGCTCCTCCGGCGCGCGCGTCCCGCGCAAACCCAAACCGGCCCCGGCCGCGGCAGCCGCGGCCCTCCCGGAGCCCGACATCAGCGACGAGGTGGTGCGGCTGGCGGCGACGGTGGCCACCGAACCGCTGCCGGTGGACCGAGGCCCGGCCGTCTACCCCGGCGTGCGCTTCGCGAGCTAGCTGCTAACTGACAGCAGCTAGCTCTGCTGGCTAACTTCGCTGGCTCCGCTGGCTAACTTCGCTGGCTAACTTCGCTGGCTAAGCGCGCACCCCGCGCCGCTTGATCAACGCCGCCGCCGACAACGCGAACCCGGTGGCGGCGACCAACTCGTGCGAGACGAACCGATGCGGCGCCTCGTCTTGGATACGGCTGTGGAAGCGATTCACCGCGTCCGGCCACAGCTTGCGCTTGAAGATGATGTGCGCGGGCTTGTCCAGGTCCGGAAGCGCGGCCCCGGCCATCCCGAGCACCACGGAGGCGACCAGCTTGGTCCGCCCGGCCGCCGGCGTGCGCAACACGGCCCGCGTCACGATCCCCATGGCGGCCAGTCCGGTCAGCCCGTCGGCGACAGCCACCCGCAGGAAGTGGCTCTCGCTCTCCCACTCGCCCCAATGCGGCAGCGAGTCGAGCGCGAAGTGCGACGCGACCCCGATCGCGAAGGCGGGCAGCGGACGCCGCACGGCGGCGCCGATCACCGCTCCGGACAGGACGTGATTGGTCACCAGCATGGCCTCACGGTAGCCGAGCGGTGATCAGTAGGCGCGGCAGGCTCGAGTCAGAAGCGGCAGAAGACGGCGGTGGCGTCGTCGTGGACTTTGCCGCGATAGGTGCCCGACGGCGTGGCGAGCTCTTCGGCCCGGACATCGGCGACCACCTCCCGCGGCCCGTACTTGTCCATCCGCTCCAGCACATCAAGCCACGTGCGGCCGTACCGCTCGACCAGGCGCGTGATGCCGTCGGTCATGAGCGCGACTCGGGTGACGTCGCCGATCGGGATGCTGCCGACGATCGCCTTGTCCGCGGCCTCGGGCCGGTTCGACGCGATCCAGAAACCCTCGTCCGTGTTACGCAGACGGCTGACACCCCTGACGGAGTAGTCGGAGAGGTGGGCCGTGCGGTCGTCATGCGCGATGGTCAGCTCGGTGGCACTGGCACCAGCACCAGCACCAGCACTGTGCTCGATCACGATCGCCGAATCACCGAGCACGATGTAGTCGACGGTCTGCGCGCCGCACCGCAGCATCACCGCTGTGCTCGACGGGCTGTCGAGGTTCTCCAGATCGCAGGTGTCAGCGTGCTCGCCCATCGTCGCCGCGATCCCCCGGCGCAGGACGTCCACCAACCCCGCACGCGGCTCGCGCAGCAGCAAACCCGCGAGATTCGCCCCGAGGCGCGCGACCAGCCACGGCACGTCGTGGACGCAGCCGGAGTCGACGCCGGCCGGTGCCGTCGCACCGTCCAGCACGATGACGAAAGACTCGGTGGCTAAGACGAAGTCGTCGTTGGGACGCAGCGCGGACGCTGCCTGGCAGACGTAATTGACTTCCACAACCTGCCCCCACTAGCTGGCATGACGGAAAAGGATCACGGTAGCGGAGTAGGGCGCGAGAGTGGTCGGCGCCGGCCCGGTGTGTGAGGTGACGGCGGTGTCGCCCGGCTGCCAGCTGAGGGGCGGACAGCCTGGTAGCCGCACGGCACGGTCAGGTGGATCGTCTGGGCCTGCTGGGGGTCTTCGTTGAGGAGGACGAAGGCGAGCGTGCCGTCCGCACGCCGGATCGCGTGGACCGAGAGTGTGCCGCCTGTACTGCCTGTGCCATCTGTACTACTTGTACTACCTGTGCCATCTGTACTACCTGTGCCGCCGCCGGTCGTCGTGGTCGCCAGCAACTGACCGCCGCCCTTGAGCGCGGTCGTGAGCAGCCGCATCGTCTGGTACGGGGCGAAAGGCGTGCCGGTCGGCGGCTCGCAGCCGGTCTTGCCGGGCTGGTCGACGGGGCAGGTGCCGGAGGAGAGCAGCCCGAGGTCGCCCCAGCCGCCGTCGCTGGTGGAGTTCGGGCCGCTGTACAAGGCCCACCAGTCGACCGCAGACGCGCCGTGCTGCAACAGGGTGAGGTTGTCATCCATCAGATAGAGGGCGTTGACCGCGGTGACCTGCTGCTGGGTGGGCGAGTCGCCGGCGGAGTTGGTCTCGCCGACCACCAGAGCCAGCCGGTGGCCCGGGCTGGAGGCCTGCTCCAGCTGGCTCCGCAGGTGGTCCAGCGCGGGGCCGATGGCACTGGTGGAGCCCAGGATGGTCGCGTCAGAGTCACCCAGGGCGGGCGAGGGATACCAGTGGACGTCCGCGAAGTCGACGGCATCGGCCAGACCGGGGGTGGCGAGCACGGCGTCGTCCCAGAGCTTGCCGTACATGTCAATGCCGGGTTGCCCGGCGTCCGCGGGGTTGTAGGCCACGAGCTCCACGCCGACGCGGATACCCGGGTCCACCGCCTTCATCGCGCGGGCGAAGGCGATGGAGTTGCGCGCATAGGCAGCCGGAGACTTGTCGGTATGGGCATCGGGCTCCAACGGGAAGCCGGCCGGCATGGGATGCCAGCCGTTGAGGTACGTCTCCTCACCGATCACCCAGTCCCGGACGCCGTAATCGTGCGTACGGTTGGCATACCGAACCCAGGCCGCGGCCTCCTCCGGAGTCCCAGGCTTGGGCTGCTGCGCGGTGCTGGGATCAGCCGCAGTGTCGGTGGGACCGGTCCCGTAGTTGACATGGACGACGATTCCAGCGCCCCCGGCCCGCGCGGTCGTCGCGAACTGATCAAAGCTGAACCGCGGCGTGAGGGACTGGTACGGGCCCGAACCGCTGGGGTCAGGGCTGAGCCAGCCGCCGTCCTCGAAGTGGTAGAGATCGCTGGACCCGCCGGCATCAAAGTCCAAGCTCTGAATCCCCGCCCCCTTGACCAACGCAGCAGTATCAGGGCGCGGAAGCATCGGGTTCCAGAACGGATCAGCGGCACCGATCGCGTCCGGCGCGACATGCCCGATCACGGCCCCGCTCACCGTAACCGCCGCCAGACCCGACGACCCAGCGGCGGCGACACTCGTCGTCCCCGCCACCCCCACC
>NZ_JAAFZA010000351.1 GCF_015356865.1 Catenulispora pinisilvae | reverse complement strand
CCGTCAGATGTGTACAAGAGACAGCGGCGGCGGCGACCGGTTTCGGCATCGCGGCCGGCCGCAGGTAGAAGAACATCACCGGCGCCAGGTACGCCACGTACCCGACCACCGACAGCCAGGTCATCTTCGGCGTCAGGTTCAGCGTCCCGGCGACCACCTGCGAGTACCAGGCGTTCGGGTCCAGGTGCGCGGTCAGGTCCCAGGCGTAGGACGTGAACCCGCCGACGGCGCCGCTCTCCTGCAGGTCCGTTAGGCCGTAGGCGAGCACCCCGGCCGCGATGACCACCAGCACGAACCCGGTGATCTTGAAGAACCGGGCGAGGTTCAGCTTCAGCGCCCGGTGGTACAGCCCCCAGCACAGCACCGCCGCCACCGCGATCCCGGCGACCGCACCGATCCCCGGCCCGCTCTTCTCGTGCGCGGTCTGGGCCGTGGTCCACAGGAACAGCGCGGTCTCCAGGCCCTCACGCGCCACCGCCGCGAACGCCGTGAACACCAGCATCCCGGTGCTGGCGCCCAGCGCGGCGGCCAGCTTCGCCTTCAGGTCCCCGGACATCGAGGCGCTGGCCCGCCGCATCCAGAACACCATCGTGGTGACGAACGTGACCGCCAGCAGCGCCATCACACCGCCGAACACGTCCTGCGCCTTGGGCGGCAGATGCGCGGAGGTGAACGTGAGGACCGCCGCGAAGGACAGGCTCAGCGCGGCGGCCGCCGCGACCCCCAGCCACACCGACCCCGCGCGGTCCTTGCGCCCGGCCTTGGCCAGCGAGGCGAGCAGGATGGAGACGACGAGCCCGGCTTCCAGCCCTTCTCGGAGTCCGATCAGGAAACTCGGGAAGGCATCCGACAGCACCGCGCCCCGCCCCTTCTGGTCACACCGCGTCCGCCGACGAAGTTAGGTATGCCTTAACGAAGTAAGGCGTGCCTAAATTAGCAGGACAATGCCGGTGGCGGTCAACGTGGCGAAGCTCGGCGCGACGGTGACTTGCGTCTCAGGAGCCTTGGGCGGCTTGGGCGGCCGGGTCAGGCCTCGCCGGTGGCTACGGGGCGTGACGGGTCGGAAGCCCAGCCGCTCCAGGAGCCCTCGTACAACGCCACGTTCTCCGGGGAGATGCCGGCCACGGCCATCGCCAGGATCTCGTGGGTCGCGGTGACGCCGGAACCGCAGTACACGGCGACCCCGTCCGCGTCCCACGCCCCGCTCCCCAGGCGGGCGAAGCGCTCCTTGAGCGCAGCGGCCGACCGGAAGCGGCCGTCCGCGTCCAGGTTCTCGGTGGTCGGCGCCGACACCGCGCCGGGGACGTGCCCGGCGGCCGGATCGATCGGCTCGGTCTCGCCCCGGTAGCGGGCCCCGGCGCGGGCGTCCAGCAGCGTCCCGGACGCGGCGACCGCGGCGGCGCCGTCGTGGTCCAGCACCGCGAACTCGCCGCGCTCGGCCGGCGCGAAGTCGCCCTCGGCGGCTTCTGCGGCCCCAGCGGCCCCGGCCGGCGCCTCGCCCTGCTCGACCGGCCCGCCGGCCGCGCTCCAGGCCGCGAGGCCACCGTCCAGGACCCGCACGTCGGGGTGGCCGTGGTGGCGCAGCAGCCACCAGGCACGGGCCGCCTGGGTGCTGTCGCCGCCGTCGTACACGACGACCGGCCGGTCGGTGCGGACCCCGGCGCGACGCATCGCGGCGGCGAAGCGCCCCGGGTCCGGCAGCGGATGCCGGCCGCGGCCCCCGACCGGCGAGTCAGGGTGCTCAGCCAGGTCCTGGTCCAGGCTGACGTAGCGCGCGCCCGGGATGTGCCCCTTCAGGTACTCCCCGTGCCCGTACTCGCTGGGCTCGCCGAGCTTCCAACGGATGTCCAGCACGATCGGCGCGGGGTCGGCGTGGTCGGCGTGGTCAGCAGAGTCGGCGTTGTCGGCAGGAGCTGCGGCCAGGTCGGCGGCGAGCTGATCGGTGCTGATCAGCGGGGAGGATTCGGGTTGGCGCATGGGCGCCATATTGGCACTCATCGGGAGGTGGCTGCCCCCGCCCCGAACACCAACAACGGGATCTCCTGCTCAGCCGCCGACAGCGACCCGTGCATCCCCAACAACCGGGACTCCAACTTCTCCCGCCGCGTAGCCACCACGGCCCAGTCCGCCAACAGCGCCGCGACCACGTCCCCGATCCGTGGCGCCAGCCGCTCGTCCACGGCCTCCGGCGGGCCGAACCAGCCCTCGTAGATCGCCTCGTCCCGCGACCGCACCACGGCCACGTCCTCCAGCGCCTCGCGCCAGATCTGGAGCACGTCGCGCGCCGCGCCCGGCTTCGCGTACACGTGCCGGGCCCGGCCCTCGCCGCCCAGCAGCCGCACGCCGACCTGGAGCTCCGGGTCCTCGTCCACGTCCACGCGCCGGTCGGCCGGGACGTCGACCATGCCGTGGTCGGCGGTGACGTACAGCGTGGTGCCCGCTGGGAGCCGGTCGACGAGTTCGCGGACCGTGGCGTCCACGACCGCCAGCTGGCCGCGCCAGCTCTCGGAGTCGACGCCGTTGAGGTGGCCGGCGGCGTCGAGGTCGGCGTAGTAGAGGTAGACCAGGGCTCGGGCGTCGCGGTCGGCGGCGTCCTTGAGCGTCTCCAGGGCGCCTGCCACTCGGTTGGGGAGGGATTCGGCACCGGTGAAGGCCCCGCCGCGGAGCACCGAGCGGGTCAGGCCGGAGTCCTGGAAGCGGGCCGCGGTGACCTGGGTGACTTCGATGCCTTCGCGTTCGGCGCGTTCGAAGACGGTTTCGTGCGGCTGCCATTCCAGCGGGTCGACCGGGACGTCCCAGCGCAGGAGGTTGATCATCCGGGAGGTGCCGGGGACCAGGACCCGGTAGCCGAGCATGCCGCTGGCTCCGGAGGGCAGGCCGGTGCCGAGGGAGCCGATGCTGGCCGCGGTGGTGGAGGGGAAGCCGGCGGTCAGGTCGCGGTTGGCGCGCAGGGCCTGGGCCAGGTAGGGCGCGATTTCGGCGTTGCGCTCGATGAGGCGGGCGCCCATGCCGTCGACCAGGAAGACGCAGGCGCGGCGGGTCGGGGCCAGGCCGAGGGGGTTGGGCGTGCCGGGGACGCCGAGGGCGGCCAGGACGGCGGGGAGGAGGTCGGACAGGGCACCGCGGCCGTAGGCGGGCAGGACGAGATCGGACCGGGCGGGGCCGGACACTCCGGGCGGGTTCACGCGGTTCGGTGCCCCGGTCTCAGCGCCCGGACTGGGCGCCGGCGGCGGTGCCGGTGCCGGTGTCGGTGACGACGTCGGTCAGCGCGCGGGCGAAGGCCAGGGTCTCGGCCACCGCGTCGGCGCCGTCGGCCTCGGCCGAGACCCGGATCATCACGTCGTCGGCGGTGGCGGTGCCGGTGTAGCCGTGGTCGGCGTCGCAGTGCGGGTCGCCGCAGTTGGCCGGCTCCAGGTCCAGCCGGCTCACCACGCCCCAGCCGATGGTCAGCACCACCTCGCGCGGCGGGGTGCCGGGCCGGTGGCTGGCCGGGTCCTCGACCACCCGGCTCACCACCACCGAGGAGATGCGGTGCAGGGGCACGGTCTCGGTGGAGGTGGTCGCGTACGCCTTCGCCCCGGCCACCGCGTCCGGGGAGCCGGGCGGCACCGGGGCCATCGGGTCGTCGGAGCCGTACTCGTCGGTGTGCCCGGCGATCAGCCTGGTCGGGGTCACGGCCAGCACGGTGACGTGCCTTCGCACCTCGTCGGCGTCGAAGGTGGTCTCCTGGTGCACGAGATGGCCGAGCACCGCCTCGGAGCCGACCGCGTCCTCGACGGCCTCGGCCACCAGCGCGGGGTAGTAACCGCTGCGCTCGATGGCGGCGATCAGGTCGCCGTGGGCGGGACGGGCTGACGAGGACGGCTGCGAGTTGGGCATGGGTCCATCCTGACACCTGCGGGCCCGGGTGCGGGCCCCATGCCGCACGGAAGCGTGACGCGCGGGGGCGTTATCACCCGATAATCGGGGTCGATCGCTCACGGCGGACAGGTCGGGGGCGGGCCCGCGGACCTACATGTCCGGCCGACGGGATCGGCGACGAACTGGTTCGCGCGCGGCGAGGTTGCCTACCGGATTACCTACTCCGCGCCCTCCTGCGCCACGCTGTCGGAACGACGCGCAACAATAGGGCGTCACCCGCATCGCAGCGCGAGAAGCAGGAGCCGCACCGAAGATGGCACGCCGCAGCACCACCCCCGAGCCCGAAGAGGATTTCGAGGAACGCATCGTCGACATCGATGTCGCCGACGAGCTCTCCGACTCGTATCGGGAGTACGCGTACTCGGTCATCTACTCGCGCGCCCTGCCCGACGCGCGCGACGGGCTCAAGCCGGTCCACCGCCGGATCCTGTACCAGATGAACGACATGGGCCTGCGGCCCGACCGCGGCTACGTCAAGAGCGCGCGGGTCGTCGGCGACGTGATGGGCAAGCTGCACCCGCACTCCGACACCGCGATCTACGACTCGCTGGTGCGCATGGCGCAGTCCTGGGCGATGCGCATCCCGCTGGTCGACGGGCACGGCAACTTCGGCTCGCTGGGCGGCGACGACCCGCCGGCGGCCATGCGGTACACCGAGGCCCGCCTGTCGCCCGCGGCGATGATAATGACCGACTCGATCGACGAGGACACGGTCGAGTTCGGGCCGAACTACGACGGCCAGGAGCAGGAACCGCAAGTCCTGCCCTCGGCGTTCCCGAACCTGCTGGTCAACGGCGCCGCCGGGATCGCGGTCGGGATGGCGACGAACATGGCGCCGCACAACCTGGGCGAGGTGGTGGCCGCCGCCCGGCACCTGATCAAGCACCCGGACGCCACCCTGGACGACCTGATGCGGTTCGTCCCGGGCCCGGACCTGCCCACCGGCGGTCAGATCATCGGCGAGCAGGGCATCCGGGACGCCTACGAGAACGGCCGCGGCGTTTTCAAGATGCGCGCCACCGCCTCGATCGAGAAGGTCACGCCGCGCCGCGAGGGCATCGTGGTCACCGAGCTGCCCTTCAACACCGGCCCGGAGAAGGTGATCGCCAAGGTCAAGGAGCTGGTGCAGGCCAAGAAGATCCAGGGCATCACCGACCTGAAGGACCTGTCCGACCGGTTCAACGGCCTGAAGCTGGTCATCGAGATCAAGGCCGGCTTCAACCCCGAGGCGGTCCTGGAGCAGCTGTACAAGCTGACCCCGCTGGAGGAGTCCTTCGGCATCAACAACGTGGCGCTGGTCGACGGCCAGCCGCTGACGCTGGGCCTGAAGGAGCTGCTGGAGGTCTACCTCGACCACCGCTTCGAGGTGGTCCGGCGCCGCACCGAGTTCCGCCGCACCAAGCGCATGGACCGGCTGCACCTGGTCCAGGGCCTGCTGATCGCGCTGATCGACATCGACCGGGTGATCCGGCTGATCCGGGAGTCCGACGACGCCGCGGCGGCCAAGGAAAACCTGATGGCCGCGTTCGCCCTGTCGGATAAGCAGGCCACGTACATCCTGGACACGCCGCTGCGCCGGCTGACCCGCTTCGACTCCCTGGAGCTGGAGTCCGAGCGGGACAAGCTGACCGGCGAGATCAGGGACCTGACGGCGATCCTGGAGTCCGACACCCTGCTGCGCAAGGTGGTCTCCGACGAGCTGGCCGCCATCTCCAAGCAGTTCGCCACCCCGCGCCGCAGCGTCCTGGTCGAGGGCGCGCTGCCGGTGTTCCAGCCCCGGCCGCTGGAGATCAGCGACGACCCGGTGGCGGTCCTGCTGTCCGCGACCGGCCTGCTGGCCCGCACCGCCTCCGGCTCGACGAAGATCGGCGCCGGCGGCGAGCGCGGCAAGAACGACTCCGTCGCCTCGATCGTGACCTCGACGATAAGAGGCGAGGTCGGCGCGGTGACCACGACCGGCCGGCTGATCCGGTTCCCGGTCATCGACCTGCCGGTGCTGCCGGACTCGGCGGCCAAGGCGGCGCCGAGCCTGTCCGGCGGCGCCCCGGTGTCGGAGTTCGTCCGGCTGGAGGAGGACGAGCGGGTGCTGTGCCTTTGCTCGCTGAACCCCGAGTCCCCGGGCCTGGCCCTGGGCACGGTCCAGGGGGTGGTGAAGCGCGTCACCCCGGACTACCCGAAGAACCGCGACACCTTCGAGGTCATCACCCTCAAGGACGGCGACACCGTGGCCGGCGCGATCGAACTGCACACCGGCGAGGAGGAACTGGTCTTCATCACCGACGACGCGCAGCTCCTGAAGTTCTCGGCGGCGCTGGTCCGGCCCCAGGGCTGCCCGGCCGGCGGCATGGCCGGCATCAGCCTGAGCCAGGACGCCTCGGTGATCTACTTCGGTGCCGTCGACCCCGGACAGGACGGCCTGGTGGTGTCGCTGGCCGGCTCCGACGACGCCCTGGTCGACACCGCGACCACGATCAAGGCCACCCCGTACGACCTGTACCCGACCAAGGGCCGGGCCACCGGCGGCGTCCGCTGCCAGCGCTTCCTGAAGGGCGAGCACCGGCTGGTGGCCGCCTGGGCGGTGAACGCGCCGGCATACGCCTGCACGGAGAACGGCACGCCGGTCCCGCTGCCCCCGGTGGACCCCCGCCGCGACGGCTCGGGGACTCCGGTGGAGGTGCCGATCGGGTACGTGACCAGCCCGGCCACGGCCGGGTAGCCGGCTGGTAGAGCTCTGACTTGTGGCCGCCCCGCTCGGGGCGGCCACAGGCGTCTCAGCCGCCGAAGATCGCTACCGGATCGCCGGTGAACCAGGTGTTCTCGATCCGCATCCGCCGGATGAGCCACCGGGACCCGTCCCGCACCAGCTCGACGGTGTAAGGGTTCTTCAGCAGCGCGTGCGTGCCGTGGTCGGCGGTCAGCAGGTGCTGCGCCTCCACCAACGCGGTGGCCCGCGCGGTATCCCCGTCGATCACCGCGCGCACGTTGGTCACCTGATGCGTGGTGTCCACCCGCCCGGCGAACCCGGCCAGGATCGTGGTGACGATCGTGTCCCGGCCGACCATCAGCGGCGGGTTCCCGCCCCACTCGGCCGCCGCCGGGCGGAAGTCGAGTTCGGCGTCCTGGGCCCAGGCCGAGGCGAACAGCTCTGCGTCCCGCGTGTCCTGGCCCAGGCCGAAGCGGTAGAGCGCGTCGGCGATCTCCAGCCGGTCGCGGAGGTCGTTGATCGTGATGTCCATGGCTTCATCGTCGGCCGCCGCGCGCGGGCGACCAATGGCCGGTTGTGCCATGATCGATAAGTCACACTTAACGATCGGACCGATGCCCCGTGCTGGAACGCCACGAGCTGGAGGCCTTCCTCACCCTGGCCGAGCAGCTGCACTTCGGGCGCACGGCCGAGCTCTTGAACGTCTCCCCGGCCCGGATCAGCCAGACGATCGCGAAGGTGGAGCGGCGGGTCGGCGTCCCGCTCTTCCGGCGCACGAGCCGCCGGGTCGAGCTGACCGCGGCCGGCAGCGCCCTCTATGCCGACCTCCGGCCGGCCTGGACCACGATCACCGAGGCGGTGACCCGGACGATCGAGGCCGGTCGCGGTGTCACCGGGACGCTGCGGGCGGCGTTCGTCGGCGCGGCAGCCGGTCAGCTGCTGATCGGGGCGACGGAGGCGTTCGGCAGGCTCCATCCGGATTGCGAGGTCGCCGTGCGCGAGGCGCAATTCGGGAACGTCGGAGCGTGGCTGCTGAACGACGAGGTGGACCTGGCGCTCAGCACCCGGGAGACGGTCGTGCCGGAACTGGCTCAGGGCCCGACGTTGGTGAGCGAGAAGCGGATGCTCGCGGTGGCGCTGGGGCATCCGTTCGCGCGGCGGGAGGCGGTCAGCCTGGCGGACGTGGCCCGCACCGCCCGCATCGAGCCGCAGTCGACGCTCCAGGAGTGCCTGACGCTCGTGGGGGCGGGCCGAGGAGTCGCCGAGGTCGGCGCGCAGACCCGGCGCTACTACCCGAGACCGGACGTCGTCTACGTCCCGATCAGCGACGCGCCGCCGCTGGAATGGTGCCTGGTGTGGCACGAGGACCGCCGGACGGCTCGGGTCCGCGCTTTCAGTCAGGCCGCTTACGACCTCGTCAAGGCCGTGACATAAGGCGGGAGCACCGTCGTCCCCGCGGCCTGGGGCACGCGGCGGGACATCCTCTCCCCCGGTCCGTGTGTGGCAGGACCGGCGGTCCCGTCGCGGGACGACGGTGCTCCCTCATCAGCGGTGGTGGAGTCCAGGCGGAGGCCACCGCTGGGGCCCGGACCGCTCCTCGGGGTCCGCCGAGGGGTCCGGGGGTCTGGGGTCTGGGG
>NZ_JAAFZA010000350.1 GCF_015356865.1 Catenulispora pinisilvae | reverse complement strand
AACCGGCAGCCGACAAACACACCCGCCGACCCGAACCCCGAACCGGCACAACCATGACCGAAGGCCGTAAAAAGCTTTGAAATCCACAGACTAACAGCAGCTCGCCCCGCAAACTCCATGCCCCGCAAACCCCATCCCCCAACGGACCCGAACCCGGAACAGCGCTCGGGGAGTGCCCATGCCCGCCGCTCATGCCCGCCGCTAATGCCCGTCGCCCATGCCCCACGCCCGCGAACTACCGCGCAAAGGCCGCCTGATACGGCACTGGAAAAGCAGTACACGTAGCCACTCCCGGTCCCCTACGGTCGTCGAGTCCGACTCCGGACACTGACTCCCACGAGACGAGAAGGCCATGTCCACCCTGCGTGTCACCGCCGAGCCCCTGACCATCCACGTCCACCCCAACGCCGACGCGCTGGAGCTGGCGCAGGTCGGCCTGTACCGGGCCGTCGTGGCCAAGGGCGCGTTCCGGTCCGGTGACCACGCGATATACATCCCCGAGCAGTCCGTGCTTCCCGCCGGTCTGATCGAGGAGTTGGGGCTCACCGGACGGCTGGCCGGGGCCGGCAAGGACCGGGTGCGGGCGATCCGGCTGCGCGGCGAGCTCTCGCAGGGCATCGTGTGCCGGCCGAAGGCGCTGGACGGCGTCGACCTGGCCGCCGCGCATGCCGCCGGGGAGGATTTCGCCGAGCTGCTGGGCGTCGTGAAGTGGGTGCCGCCGGTACCGGTCAGTATGTCAGGGGACGTATTCTCCGCCGCCGATCTGCTGCCGTGGACCGACATCGAGAACATCGCGCGCTATCCAGGCATCTTCGAACCCGGTGAGCCGGTGTCCGCCACCGAGAAGGTACACGGGACCTGCTGCCTGCTGACCTATCTGGCCGAGACCGGCGAGTCGCTGGTGTCGTCCAAGGGCTTCGGGTCGAAGTACCTGGCGCTGGTCGAGACCGACAGGAACCTGTACTGGCGCACCATGCGGGCGCACCGGGTCCCGGAGGCCGCCGCGAAGATCGCGGAGGCTTACGGCGCGCGCCGGGTCGGCGTCTACGGCGAGGTCTACGGAAAGGGTGTCCAGGACCTGGCCTACGGCGCCAACGCGGGGGAGGTCCCGGGTTTTGCCGCCTTCGACGTCTGCCTGGACGTCGACGGCGTCGTCCGCTGGCTGGGTGCGCCGCAGTGGTCGGAGGCGCTGGCCGACACCGGCGTCGGCATCCCGCCGGTGCCGGTCCTGTACGAGGGCCCCTACGATGAGGCGCTGTTGCTGGCGCTGGCTTCCGGCCAGGAGACCGTCAGCGGCACCGGCGCGCACCTCCGGGAGGGCATCGTGGTGCGCTCGCAGCGGGAGCACGGGAACGACGTGGTGGGGAGCCGGACGATCGGCAAGATCGTGTCGGCGGAATACGTGACGCGAAGCGGGGGGACCGAGTATGAGTGAGCAGACGACCGTGGGCCAGCGACCACTGCTGTCCGACGTCCTGGACCCGGAGGAGCTGGCGCGCGAGATCGGGGCGGAGAAGGTCACGCGCCGCACGCACCCGACCCTGCCGCTGTCGATCTACTCCTACAGCCGCGCCTGTCAGTACGAGCAGTACTGGACGCCCATCACCACCCGCACCCGCGGCCTGATCGTCGACGACGGCACCGGCCGGGTGGCCGCGTGGTGCCTGCCGAAGTTCTTCAACCACGGCCAGCACGGGAAGTTCGACTACGCCCCGCCGCTGCCCGAGGAGTCCTTCGAGGTCTACGACAAGGTCGACGGCTCGCTCGGGATCGTCTTCCATTACGACGGTGCCTGGCACGCGGCGTCGAAGGGCTCGTTCATCTCCGACCAGGCCGCCTGGGCGGGGCGTTACCTCGCCAAGGCCGACACCTCGGCGCTGGACCCGTCGGTGACCTACCTCGCGGAGATCGTCTACCCGGAGAACCGCATCGTCGTGAACTACGGCGACCGCCGCGATCTGGTGCTGCTCGCGGCGTTCGCCGCCGACGGCACCGAGCTGCCGCTGCGCGACGCCGCCCCGGCGTGGGCGGGCGTCGGCAGCGTCGTGCGCACCTACGACTGGTCCGACACCTTCGGGGTGCTGGCGGCGCTCGCCGAGAAGAACCAGCACCTGGACGGCGCCGACGCCACCGGGACCGACGCCGAGGGCTGGGTCATCCGCTTCGCCTCCGGGGTGCGGACCAAGACCAAGCTCACCGGCTACGTCTCCCTGCACTACCGGCTGACCAGCATCGGGCCGCGGCACCTGTGGCGCGCGCTGGCCGTGCAGCTGTACCCGCAGGCCTCCGACGTGCAGATCGCGCAGGCCGTCGGGGTGCAGACCAACGAGGTCGCCGGCCTGCGCCGGATCCCCGGCGGGCCGCTTGCGCCGCTGTTGGAGGACGTGCCCGACGAGTACGACGCCTGGGTGCGCGGCGTCTGCGACGACCTGAAAGCCCGGGCCGCGCAGCTCACTGCGAAGATCGAGGACGGGCACCGCTCGCTGGCGCACCTGACCGGGGACCGCGGCGCCTACGCCAGGGCGGCGAAGGGGTTCGACGGCTTCGTGCGGGCGGGGATGTTCCTGCTGCTGGACGGCCGGCCGATCGCGATGCACGTGTGGCGCGCGGTGAAGCCGGAGGCCAGTGCGACGTTCCGGGACGACGACGAGAACTGATTCACCGACGACTAAATGATCCGCCGACGACTGATTCACCGATGACTGGTCCACTGACGATTGAGGGTTGATGGAAGACGACTACATCGACGACGCGTATCCGGTCGCCGGTCCCGATCCGGTGCCCGCCGGCCCCGGCGTGCAGCCCGGCAAGCCGGTGGTGCACCTGATGCGCGGGCTGCCGGCGTCCGGCAAGTCCACCGTGGCCCGGCAGCTGATGGCCGCGGCGCAGGGCCGGATGCGCCGGGTCAGCCTGGACGAGCTGCGGCGGATGCTGGACGACAACGACGGCTCCAAGCGCCTGGGCCGCCGGCACGAGGAGACCGTGCTGGCGGTGCAGGACGCGGTGGTGCTGGCCGCGGTCGAGGGCGGCTTCGACATCGTGGTGGACAACACCCACCTGGTGTCGCGGATCCCGAAGCGGCTGAAGAACCTGCTCGGCGGGCGCGCCACCTTCGAGGTGCACGACCTGACGGACGTGGACGTCGAGGAGTGTGTCCGGCGCGACGCGCAGCGTCCGAACCCGGTGGGCGAGGAGCACATCCGGGCCATGGCGCTGCGGCTGGCCTCGACGAAGTCCTCGGGCTGGAAACTGAGCGCCGCCGACCTCAACGACGTCGCCCCGGCCCAGACCTACGTCCCGGACCCGGCGCTGCCGGCCGCGGTGATGTGCGACATCGACGGCACCCTGGCCGACAACAAGGGCCGCGGCCCGTACGACTGGGAGAAGCTGGAGGCCGACGGGCTGATCGTCGCCACCGCCGACGCCCTGGCCGCGTTCGCCGCCCGCGGCGACCGCGTCATCCTGATGTCCGGCCGCGACGAGGACGTGCGCGCCGGCACGGAGCGCTGGCTGGCCAAGCACGGCGTGGCGTACGACGAGCTGTGGATGCGGGCGGCGAAGGACACGCGCGCGGACGACATCGTGAAGAGCGAGCTGTTCGACGCGCACGTCCGAAACCGCTTCGCGGTGCGGGTGGTGCTGGATGACCGGTCGCGGGTCGTGGCGCTGTGGCGGCGGCTGGGCCTGACCTGCTGGCAGGTGGACTATGGGGACTTCTGATGCCGACCGCTGAGCGGGCCGGCCAGGCAGATGGCTGCGCGAGCCGGCTGACCTAGCTGGCCGGGCTGGCCGGGCTGGCCGGCCGAGCAAGCAGGTTGGCGGGCCAAGTCGGCCAGGCGGGCAGGCTCAGCACCAAGCCGGCTGACCGGCGCGCGCCGCGAACGCGCCGAGCGGGGCGTGGGGGGATCGGCGGCTGACCGGCGCGCCGCGTTCATCGCTTCACGTCGCGTTCATCGCTTCACTGCGCGGCCGTCGCCACCCCCGCGTTCCCCAGCACCGCCCGGGCCGGCAGCGCCACGCTCGCCGCGGCCGTCAGCCCGCTGGCGGCCAGGTGCGCGTCGGCGATGCGGAGCCCGACGCCGTAGCCGGCGAAGTCCGGCAGGCCGGTGGTGGGCAGGCCCATGCGGCGGGCGGTGGCGTCACCGAGGACGTAGCCCGGGAGGTTCTGCATGCCGGTGGTGTCGATGGCCGCGGTGATCTTGTCGTATGCGTGTTGGAGCTGCTCGCCTTCCAGGGCCTTCGTCCAAGGCCCCATCGCGTCCTCGCCGCCCAGCTCCCGGACGAAGGCCTCGGCCAGGCCCTCGGCCACGATCTGCTCGCCGAGGGTCACCGTCGTCGGGTTCCAGCGCACGTTCGCGTAGCGCACGTTGTGGTGCAGCTCGTGCACCGCGGCGAAGCCGATGTTGCGCAGTGCGGCGTCGGTCGGCCACATCGTCAGCAGGATCGAGCCGGGGATGCCGCCGAAGCCGAAGTAGCCGGCGCTGCGCTTGACCAGGTGGTCGTCGTCGGGGTTGCCGAGCAGCAGCACCACGTGGACGGTGTCGGCGTGCCCGACGCCGGGGACCGCCGCGTCCAGGTGCCGCCAGGCCTTCGTCAGCCAGTCCCGTAGGTGGGACCAGACGTCGGCGTCCCGCATCCGCTGGAGCGCCGGCAGGTAGCGCTCGTCGTCCCGGTCGAGGCGGAAGCCGCTGCCCAGCAGTTCGTGCTGCCGCACGATGTCCCCGCCGCCGGTCAGGGCCAGCATGGTCTGCAAGGGTGCGTAGATCTCGCGCAGCAGGTCGGGACGCTCCGCCGGCGGCCGGCGCAGCAGTTCGGCGGTCGCGGTCGCCGTGTCGTGAACAACGATCTTCATGACGACCGAAGCTAGAGGTTGCCGCTACGTCAAGGTCAAGCGCAGGAAGTCGAAGATCTCCGTCCGCGCCGCCTGGGCCTGCGGCACCAACCCCGGAAGGGTGAGGAACGCGTGCGGGGCGTCGGGGTACTCGGTGAGGTGCGTGTCCACCCCGGCGGTCCAGAGCCGATCGGCGTAGCGGCGTCCGTGATCGGCGAGCGGATCGGCGGTCGGCACCACCACCAGGGCTGGGGCCAGGCCGCCCGCCAACTCCGCATACAGCGGCGACAGCTCGCGCGGATCGGATCCCGGCGTGGCAGAGAACTGCTGAACGAGGCGGAGCTGCTCGACGCCGGCCGTCGCCGTTTCGGCGTACTCCGTCATCGAGGGATAGTCGAACAAGGACTCCGTGACATCGACGGCCGGGTTGACCAGCACCTGAGCCCGCAACCGCAGTCCGGTGCGCCCGGCCCGGATCGCCGTCAGGGCACTGATCAACGCGCCGCAGCTCTCGCCAAAGACCGCCACCCGTTCCGGGTCGACGCCCCACTGATCCGGCTCGCGCAGCACGAGTTCGAGGACGTCCCAGGCGTCGGCGACGGCGTCGGACAGCGGCGTGTCCGGGGCCAGGAGCCGGTGCTCGACCGAGACGACGACCGCGGGCAGGTGCGCGGCGAGGTGGCTGTTGGCCCAGTCGCACTGCGTGGCCGTGCCCACGAAGCCGCCGCCGTGGACGTGCAGCACGAGCGGCAGGGCCGCCGCGCCGGCATCCTCCGAGGTCGGCGCACCGGAAGCCGGTCGATAGACCCGCACCGGCAGCTCGCGTCCGGGCAGCGCTATCCGCTCCCACCCGATCGTCGCGTCGGGGTCCGGCTCCCCGAGCATCGGCCGGGCCGTGTCGGACGCCCGGAACCGGTTCTCCGCGGTGCGCCAAGTGATCAGCTCCTCCTGCGTCAGGGTCGTGAAATCGGGTGCCGGTGGCCGCTGGGCGGCGGTGGTCTCAGTCATGCGAACCATTATGCACGCAGTGCGTGCAACAACAAGTGCAACAGGAAATGCATAAGCTACGCTGGAGCTCGACGAGAGGAGCGGGATGGCAGGGCGAAGGCGCTGGACGACCGAGGAGATCCTGGAGACCGCCACCGAGCTGCTGAGCACGAGCGAGGACGCCGAGTCGTTCAGCGTGCGCAAGTTGGCCGCGGTGCTCGGCACCGACTCCTCCAGCCTGTACCGGCACTTCCGCGACAAGACCGAACTGCTGCGCGCGGTCGCCGACCGGATACTGCTGGCCGCCATGGACGGCTACCACCCCGAGGGCGACTGGCGGCAGCGCATCACCGCCGTGGCGCTGCGCCTGCGGACGGCCTTCGGGCAGCAGCCCCAGCTCGCCGCGGTCTGGGGGCGTTACGCCTCAAGCGGCACCGGCTCGCGGCTGCTCATGGAAGAGGTGCTTCAGGCGCTGCGGATGTCGGGCCTGCCCGAAGAGCAGATCCCGGTGCGCTACCACCGGATGGCGATCCTGGTGGCCTCGCTGATCGCCTCCGAGGCGGGGATGAGCACCCTGACGTCGGAGGAGTTCGACCGGGGCATGGAGCTGTTCCGCGTCGCGGTGCTGGGCGCCGACCCCGAGCGGTTCCCCGCCCTGGCCCACTTCGCGCGCGACGTCCGGCCGCTGGGCGTCGACCGGCAGGCCGCGTTCGAGGAGATCATCGCCGCGCACCTGGACTCGGTCGCGGCCGCGATTCCTTAGCCGTCCTCAACCGCTGTAAAACCGCTGTAAGCCGTCTTCAACCGCCGTCAGCCGAGCAGTGCGCGCACCTCAGCGGCGATCTTCGCTACGTCCACCGGCGTCGAGGTGTCGACCTCCAGCACGCGCCCGACCCCGATCGGCCCGCCGAAGCTCTTCTCCCAGCGGTCGGGGGTGAACGCGTGGTCCGGATGCACCGCGTGCCGCTCTCCGGCGGCATTGCGGGCGTGGAACCGCCGCAGGATCTCCTCGCGCGGAGCCGTGCAGTAGACCTCGATCAGCGTCCCGCCCTCGCTCAGCACCCGCAGCGAGTCGTTCTGCCGCTCGTGCCCCGGCCAGAAGTTGGCCTCCAGCACGCACTCCGGCGCCTCGGCGGCCAACAGCCACAGCATCTCCATCGCGGCAGCCCCGAGCCGCCGGGACCACTCCACCTCGACCGGACCGTTGTCCGCGAGCACGTCGTGGATGCGTTCCTTGATGCTGTCCTTCGCGAACAGCGGCATGCCCAGGGCCCGGGCCAGTGGCCGCGCGATCGTCGTCTTCCCGACGCCCGGCGCGCCGGAGATCATCACGATCCTGCGCCGCAAGGGCTCCAGTTCCGCCGTCACAAAAAGGTCTTGCCCTCGCCCCGATACGTCGGGACAGAGCGGACCACCTCGTCGCCGGAGATGAGGTGCAGCGTGTCGAACCGCTCGCACAGCTCGCCGGCCTTGGTGTGCCGGAACCACACCCGGTCGCCGACCCGCAGCGTCGCGGCGACCTTCCCCAGCAGCGGCGTCTGCACCTCGCCGGCCGCCTCGTTCGGGTCGTAGGACAGCCCCGGCGGCAGGTACGGCTGCGGCAGCCGGTCCTTGCCCGCCGCGCCCGAGGCCGGGTAGCCGCCGCCGAGCGCGGTCGCCGTCTCCGGACCGGGACGCCGCACCACCGGCAGCGCGAACAGCGCCGCGGGACGGCCGCGGAAGGCACGGTAGGAGTCGAACAGCCACGGCTGGTAGAGCCCGGAGCCGGCGGCGATCTCGGTCACCGCGTCCTCGGCCGTGGTGCGCTCGATGCTGCCGGTGCCGCCGCCGTTGACGAACTCCAGCGGGGCCAGCGCCTGGACCGCGTCCACGATCGCCGCGCGCCGCGCCGCCAACTCCCGTGCCGACCGGCTCTGCATCGCCCGGATCGCCGCGCCGCGCAGCGGACGCCCGGGCGGGGCGTCGCCGACCCCGGCGATCTGCGACTCGTAGGCCATCAGGCCCGTCAGTTTGAATCCGTCACGCCGCAGGATCTCCCGGGCCATGGCCGCGACCTGCGCCGGGGTGTGCAGCGGGGAGCGGCGCGCGCCGATGCGGACCCGGCCGCCGGCGGCGTGGAAGGCGGCGTCTATGTCGATGCAGACCCGGATCGGCGCGGCCGGCCCGTCCGGCGCCCCGGCCACGGCCTTCTCGATCAGGTCCAGGTGATCGGCGCTGTCCACCATGACCGTCACGGCGGCCAGCGCGGCCGGGTTCCCGGCCAGCTCGGCGTAGGCGCCGCGATCGGTGGAGGGGTAGGCGACGACGATGTCGTCGAAGCCGTTGCCGGCCAGCCACAACGCCTCCGGCAGCGTGTACCCCAGGACGCCCTGGTATCCGGGCAGGCTCAGCACCTCGGCCAGCAGCGCCCGGCACCGCACCGACTTGCTGGCCACCCGGATCGGCTTGCCGGCGGCCCGCCGGGTCAGGTCCGCGGCGTTGGCGTGGAACGCGTCCAGATCGACCGCGGCGAACGGCGGCTCGGGGCTGCCGCGATGGAGATGCTGTGGCTGTTGGCCGCCGAGGCGCCGGAGTGCGTGCTGGAGGCCAACTTCTGGCCGGGGCACGAGCGGCAGAACGACTCGCTGCGGGTGCTGAGC
>NZ_JAAFZA010000035.1 GCF_015356865.1 Catenulispora pinisilvae | reverse complement strand
CCGTCGCCGCCAAACTCAACCGGCGACCCCGCAAAGTCCTCGACTGGGATACCCCAGCCGAACGCCTCACCAAGCTACTGTCAGACCACACAACCACAACGCGTTGCGACGACCGGTAGAACTCGCCTTCCGGCCCCATCCCGCCCCGCCGCACCGGATCAGCCCAACAGTTGGCCGGAACCGCCGATTTCTTCACAACGCCCTTCAACCACCCCACACACAACGCAACCCCAACCGGCGACCACACCACCAACCCGGCGAACCAACCCGGCCACCGCACTAGCGGGGGCGATAGGCGTCCACGCGGTGGGCCACCGGCACGAGATCGATGACGATGGTGGCGCGGCTTGTCTTCGCCGGCGGCCGGCTCAGATCCCGATGTGGTGAGTCATTCGCCCTCCGGTCGGCGACGCTCGGCAATCCAAGCCGCCGCTTCCTCGCTAGACATCCCGCCTCCGGGGTTCGCCCGTGCCTCGGCCGCATCCTCGGCAAATCCAGGCTGCGACAGCCAGAAGAGCGTCTCCGTGATGCTCTCCCACTCCTCGACCCCCACCAACACGGCCTCGCTCCGGGCCGTTCACCGTGATCACGACGTGCTCGCGCTCGGTACTTGCCCGGCGGACGTAGTCGGCGAAATGTTCCTGAACTTCGCTGAGCGGCCGAATCATCATAGGCGCAATTCTGGCCAAACCGGCGGCCCGCCACCAAACCGAAGGGCGGCCGCTCCCCACCGGGGAACGACCGCCCTTCTCAGCGCTCTACCAACTCAGACCTCAGCCGCTGTAGCCGCCGAAGTCGTACTCCTCCAGCGGAACAGCCTGGCCGGAGCCGCTGCCGAAGCTGTACGACGAGTAGTCGTCGTCGTAGCCCACCAGCGTGTACATCTGGGCCTTCGCCTCCTCGGTCGGCTCGACCTTGATGTTCCGGTAGCGCGGCATGCCGGTCCCGGCCGGGATCAGCTTGCCGATGATCACGTTCTCCTTCAGGCCGAGCAGCGAGTCGGACTTGCCGTTGATCGCCGCGTCGGTCAGGACCCGGGTGGTCTCCTGGAAGGAGGCCGCCGACAGCCACGAGTCCGTGGCCAGCGACGCCTTCGTGATGCCCATCAGCTGGTTACGCGCCGAGGCGGTCTGCCCGCCCTCGGCGATCACCTTGCGGTTCTGCTCCTGGAAGCGGCCGCGCTCGACCAGCTCCCCGGGCAGCAGCTCGGCGTCGCCGGCCTCGATGATCGTCACCCGGCGCAGCATCTGCCGGACGATGATCTCGATGTGCTTGTCGTGGATCGGCACACCCTGGCTGCGGTAGACCTTCTGCACCTCGGCCACCAGGTGGATCTGCACCTGCCGGTCGCCCATGATGCGCAGCACGTCGTGCGGGTTGACGGTGCCCTTGGTGAGCTCCTGGCCGACCTCCACGCGCTGGTCGTCGGCGACCAGCAGCATGGTGCGCTTGCTGACCGGGTAGGCGACCTCCTCCGTGCCGTCGTCCGGGGTGACGATGAGCTTGCGGGTCTTGTCGGTGTCCTCGATCCGGACCCGGCCGGCCGCCTCGGCGATCGGCGCCACGCCCTTGGGCGTGCGGGCCTCGAACAGCTCGATGACACGCGGCAGACCCTGCGTGATGTCGTCGCCGGCCACACCGCCGGTGTGGAAGGTGCGCATGGTCAGCTGGGTGCCGGGCTCGCCGATCGACTGCGCGGCGATGATGCCCACCGCCTCGCCGACGTCCACCAGCTTGCCGGTGGCCAGCGAGCGGCCGTAGCACATCGCGCAGGTGCCGACCTTGGACTGGCAGGTCAGGACCGAGCGGACCTTGACCTCGGCCACCCCGGCCTCGATCAGCTTGTCGATCGCCACGTCACCGAGGTCGACGTTGGCGTCCAGGATCGTCTTCTTCTCGACGACGACCTTCTCGGCCAGGTTGCGCGCGTAGACCGAGTTCTCGACGTTCTCGTCCTTGATCAGCCGGCCGTCGGCGCCGCGGGCGGCGATGGGCATCAGGATGCCCTTCTCCGTTCCGCAGTCCTCCTCGCGGATGATCACGTCCTGCGAGACGTCCACCAGACGCCGGGTCAGGTACCCGGAGTCGGCGGTGCGCAGCGCGGTGTCGGCCAGGCCCTTGCGGGCGCCGTGGGTGGAGACGAAGTACTCGACCACCGACAGGCCCTCGCGGAAGGACGCCTTGATGGGACGCGGGATGGTCTCGTTCTTGGCGTTCGAGACCAGTCCACGCATACCGGCGATCTGCCGCATCTGCATGAAGTTACCGCGGGCGCCGGAGTCGACCATCATGAAGATCGGGTTGGTCTTCGAGAAGTTCGCCTGCATCGCGTCGGCGACGTCGTTGGTGGCCTGGGTCCAGATCTGGATGAGCTCCTGGTTGCGCTCCTCCTTGGTGACCAGACCGCGCTCGTACTGCTTCTGGATCTTGTCCGCGCGCGCCTCGTAGCCCTCGAGGATCTCGGCCTTCTTCGGCGGCACGACGATGTCCTCCACGGACACGGTGACGCCGGAGCGGGTGGCCCAGTAGAAGCCCGAGGCCTTCAGGTTGTCCAGGGTGGCCGCGACGGTCACCTTCGGGTAGCGCTCGGCCAGGTCGTTGACGATCGCCGAGAGCTGCTTCTTGGCCACCTCGCGGTTCTCGTACGGGTAGTCCAGCGGCAGCAGCTCGTTGAACAGCGCCCGGCCCAGCGTGGTCTTCAGGCGGAACGGCTGGCCGGTCTCCCAGCCCTCCGGCGCCACCCAGCCGCGCGGCGGCACCGCCTCGGAGATCCGCAGCTCGATCGGCGCCTGCAGGTCCAGCTCGCGGTTGTCGAAGGCCATCATGCCCTCGGAGATCGAGCCGAACGCCCGGCCCTCGCCCTTCATCCCGTCACGGTCCATCGTGAGGAAGAAGATGCCCAGGACCATGTCCTGCGTCGGGGAGGTGATCGGCCGGCCGTGCGCCGGGGACAGGATGTTGTTCGAGGACAGCATCAGGATGCGGGCCTCGGCCTGTGCCTCGGCGGACAGCGGCAGGTGCACCGCCATCTGGTCGCCGTCGAAGTCCGCGTTGAACGCGGTGCACACCAGCGGGTGGATCTGGATCGCCTTGCCCTCGACCAGCTGCGGCTCGAAGGCCTGGATGCCCAGGCGGTGCAGCGTGGGGGCGCGGTTGAGCAGCACCGGGTGCTCCCCGATGACCTCCTCCAGCACGTCCCACACCACCGGCCGCGCGCGCTCCACCATCCGCTTGGCGGACTTGATGTTCTGCGCGTGGTTCAGGTCCACCAGCCGCTTCATCACGAAGGGCTTGAACAGCTCCAGCGCCATCTGCTTGGGCAGACCGCACTGGTGCAGCTTGAGCTGCGGGCCGACGACGATGACCGAACGGGCCGAGTAGTCGACGCGCTTACCCAGCAGGTTCTGGCGGAACCGGCCCTGCTTGCCCTTGAGCATGTCGCTCAGGGACTTCAGCGGACGGTTGCCCGGACCGGTGACCGGACGGCCGCGGCGGCCGTTGTCGAACAGCGAGTCCACGGCCTCCTGCAGCATCCGCTTCTCGTTGTTGACGATGATCTCCGGCGCGCCCAGGTCCAGCAGCCGCTTGAGCCGGTTGTTCCGGTTGATCACCCGGCGGTACAGGTCGTTCAGGTCGGAGGTGGCGAAGCGGCCACCGTCCAGCTGCACCATCGGACGCAGGTCCGGCGGGATCACGGGCACGCAGTCCAGCACCATGCCCGAGGGCGAGTTGTTGGTCGCGCGGAAGGCCTCCACGACCTTCAGCCGCTTCAGGGCACGGGTCTTCTTCTGGCCCTTGCCGTTGCGGATGGTGTCGCGCAGCGACTCCGCCTCGGCGTCCAGGTCGAAGGTCTCCAGCCGCTTCTGCAAGGCGGCGGCGCCCATCGACCCCGAGAAGTACGTGCCGTAACGGTCACGCATCTCCCGGTACAGGATCTCGTCGCCCTCCAGGTCCTGGACCTTCAGCGACTTGAACCGGCTCCAGACCTCGTCCAGGCGGTCGATCTCGCGCTGCGCGCGGTCGCGCAGCTGCTTCATCTCCCGCTCGCCGCCTTCGCGGACCTTGCGGCGCTGGTCGGCCTTGGCACCCTCGGCCTCCAGGGCCGCCAGGTCCTCCTCCAGCTTCTTCTGCCGGGCCTCGACATCGGAGTCGCGCCGGTTCTCGACCTGCTGGCGCTCGACGGAGACCTTGGCCTCCAGCGAGGGCAGGTCCCGGGTGCGCCGCTCGTCGTCGACCTCGGTGATCATGTAGGCGGCGAAGTAGATGACCTTCTCCAGGTCCTTCGGCGCCAGGTCCAGCAGGTAGCCCAGCCGGGACGGCACACCCTTGAAGTACCAGATGTGGGTCACCGGCGCGGCGAGCTCGATGTGGCCCATCCGCTCACGGCGCACCTTGGCCCGCGTGACCTCGACACCGCAGCGCTCGCAGATGATGCCCTTGAAGCGCACCCGCTTGTACTTGCCGCAGTAGCACTCCCAGTCCCGGGTCGGGCCGAAGATCTTCTCGCAGAAGAGTCCGTCCTTCTCCGGCTTCAGGGTGCGGTAGTTGATGGTCTCCGGCTTCTTCACCTCGCCGTAGGACCAGGTGCGGATGTCGTCGGCAGTCGCCAGACCGATACGGAGCTCGTCGAAGAAATTGACGTCAAGCATGTGGTTTCTATCCTCCTCGATGACTCGTTCGATCAGACCTCTTCGACACTGGACGGCTCACGCCGACTCAGGTCGATACCCAGTTCCTCGGCCGCCCGGAAGACGTCCTCGTCGGTGTCGCGCAGCTCGATCATGGTGCCGTCCTTGCTCAGCACCTCGACGTTGAGGCACAGCGACTGCATTTCCTTGATCAACACCTTGAAGGACTCCGGGATGCCGGGCTCGGGGATGTTGTCGCCCTTGACGATGGCCTCGTAGACCTTCACGCGGCCGAGCACGTCGTCGGACTTGATGGTGAGCAGTTCCTGCAGCGCGTAGGCGGCGCCGTAGGCCTCCAGGGCCCACACCTCCATCTCGCCGAACCGCTGGCCGCCGAACTGGGCCTTACCGCCCAGCGGCTGCTGCGTGATCATCGAGTAGGGGCCGGTGCTGCGCGCGTGCAGCTTGTCGTCCACCAGGTGGTGCAGCTTCAGGATGTACATGTAGCCGACCGAGATCGGGTACGGGAACGGCTCGCCGGAGCGGCCGTCGAACAGCCGGGCCTTGCCGGACTCGTTGACCAGCCGGACGCCGTCGCGGGTCTTGAGGGTGTTGCCCAGCAGACCGGTGATCTCGTCCTCGCGGGCGCCGTCGAAGACCGGGGTCGCGACCTTGGTCTTCGGCTCGGCCTTGTCCGCGCCGATGGAGCGCAGGCGCTCCTGCCACTCCCCGTCGCCGTCGCCGATGTCCCAGCCGGTGGCCGCGATCCACCCCAGGTGGGTCTCCAGCACCTGCCCCGGGTTCATCCGGGAGGGCACGCCGAGCGGGTTCAGCACGATGTCGACCGGGGTGCCGTCGTCCAGGAACGGCATGTCCTCCACCGGGAGGATCTTGGCGATGACGCCCTTGTTGCCGTGCCGGCCGGCCAGCTTGTCACCGTGGGTGATCTTGCGCTTCTGCGCCACGTACACCCGGACCAGCTGGTTCACGCCCGGGGGCAGCTCATCGCCGCTGTCCCGGTCGAAGATCCGGACACCGATGATCTTGCCCTGCTCGCCGTGCGGCACCTTCAGCGAGGTGTCGCGGACTTCGCGGGCCTTCTCACCGAAGATCGCGCGCAGCAGCCGCTCCTCCGGGGTGAGCTCGGTCTCGCCCTTGGGCGTGACCTTGCCGACCAGGATGTCGCCGGGGACGACGTCGGCGCCGATCCGGATGATGCCGCGCTCGTCGAGGTCGGCCAGGACCTCCTCGGAGACGTTCGGGATGTCCCGGGTGATCTCCTCCGGGCCCAGCTTGGTGTCCCGGGCGTCGACCTCGTGCTCCTCGATGTGGATCGAGGACAGGACGTCGTCCTGCACGAGGCGCTGCGACAAGATGATCGCGTCCTCGTAGTTGTGGCCCTCCCACGGCATGAACGCCACGAGCAGGTTCTTGCCCAGGGCCATCTCGCCGTCCTGGGTGCACGGGCCGTCGGCCAGCACCGAGCCGATCTCCACCCGCTCGCCCTCGGCGACGATCACCTTCTGGTTGAAGGAGGTGCCCTGGTTGGAGCGGCGGAACTTGGCGATCCGGTAGACGCTGGTGGTGGCGTCGTCGTTGGCGACGCTCACCAGGTCGGCGGAGACCTCGGTGATGACGCCGGCCTTGTCGGCGGTCACCACGTCGGCGGCGTCGACCGCGCACCGGTACTCCATGCCGGTGCCGACGTACGGCGAGTCCGACTGAAGCAGCGGCACGGCCTGGCGCATCATGTTCGCGCCCATCAGGGCGCGGTTGGCGTCGTCGTGCTCCAGGAACGGGATCATCGCCGTGGCGACCGACACCATCTGGCGCGGGGAGACGTCCATGTAGTCGATGTCGCCCGGCAGCATCATCTCGATCTCGCCGCCCTTGCGGCGGCACAGCACGCGCTCGTCCACGTAGCCGCCGTCGTCGGTGACCGGCGCGTTGGCCTGCGCCACGACGTACCGGTCCTCCTCGTCCGCGGTCAGGTAGTCGATCTGGTCGGTGACCCGGCCGTCGACCACCTTGCGGTAGGGGGTCTCGATGAAGCCGAAGGCGTTGATCCGGCCGTAGGAGGCCAGCGAGCCGATCAGGCCGATGTTCGGGCCTTCCGGGGTCTCGATCGGGCACATCCGGCCGTAGTGGGACGGGTGCACGTCGCGGACCTCGAAGCCGGCCCGCTCCCGGGACAGACCGCCGGGGCCCAGCGCGTTCAGGCGGCGCTTGTGGGTCAGACCGGACAGCGGGTTGGTCTGGTCCATGAACTGCGAGAGCTGGCTGGTGCCGAAGAACTCCTTGATGGAGGCCACGACCGGCCGGATGTTGATCAGCGTCTGCGGGGTGATGGCCTCGACGTCCTGCGTGGTCATGCGCTCGCGCACCACGCGCTCCATGCGGGCCAGACCGGTGCGGACCTGGTTCTGGATCAGCTCCCCGACGCTGCGCAGCCGGCGGTTGCCGAAGTGGTCGATGTCGTCCTCCTCGACGACCACGTTCGGCGCGCCCTGGACCTGCGGCGGCATCTCGGTCTCACCGGCGTGCAGCTTCACCAGGAAGCGGATCGCGTTGACGATGTCGTCCTCGGTGAGCACCGTGTTGTCGATGCCGCTGGCCTGCCCCAGCTTCTTGTCGATCTTGTAGCGGCCGACCTTGGCCAGGTCGTAGCGCTTGGGGTTGAAGTACAGGTTGTCCAGCAGGGTCTGGGCCGCCTCGCGCGTCGGCGGCTCGCCCGGGCGCAGCTTGCGGTAGATGTCCAGCAGCGCCTCGTCCTGGCCGGCGGTGTGGTCCTTCTCCAGCGTCTGGCGCATGGACTCGTACTCGCCGAACTCCTCCAGGATCCGGGCGTCGTCCCAGCCCAGGGCCTTCAGGAGCACGGTGACGTGCTGCTTGCGCTTGCGGTCGACGCGCACGCCGACCATGTCGCGCTTGTCGATCTCGAACTCCAGCCAGGCACCCCGGCTCGGGATGATCTTGGCGTTGAAGACGTCCTTGTCGGAGGTCTTGTCGATGTCCTGCGAGAAGTACAGACCCGGGGAGCGCACCAACTGGGTCACCACGACACGCTCGGTGCCGTTGATGATGAAGGTGCCCTTGTTGGTCATGAGCGGGAAGTCGCCCATGAACACGGTCTGGCTCTTGATCTCACCGGTCTCGTTGTTCGTGAACTCGGCGGTCACGAACAGCGGGGCGGCGAAGGTGAAGTCGCGGTCCTTGCACTCGTCGATGGAGTACTTCGCCGGCTCGAAGCGGTGGTCGCGGAACGTCAGCGACATGGTGCCCTGGAAGTCCTCGATCGGGGAGATCTCCTCGAAGATCTCCTCCAGACCGGAGGTGGTGGGCACATCGAGGCCGGCGGCCTGCTGCTCGGATACGCGACCCTTCCAGGTGGCGTTGCCGACCAGCCAGTCGAAGGACTCCGTCTGCAGCGCGAGCAGGTTCGGAACCTCGAGCGGCTCTTTGATCTTCGCGAAGGAGATGCGGCGGGCGGCGTTCTTGGTGATGTTCTGGGCGGTGCGCGAGGCGGCCAAGAGGGGTCCTTCCGGGGCTCGGACTGGACTGGCTGTCCTTAGCGCTACCGGATGAACCTGTATCCCTACCCGCCGACGGATCCGGCGAAACCCCAGGTCGGCTGCGGTATTCACCGCGTGGGAGCCGATTGGTTCGAAGGTTTCGCGAGGCCGTTAAACGTACAGGGCATGCAGAAAGGCAGCGCAAACGAACAGTGTAGCCATCTCGGCCACGCCTGTCCAGCCCGTGCCTTAATAGGCCTGACGCGGGCCGGCCGGCCCGGTATTGGCGGGCCACCGACGCGTCGGGCAACAGACGGACAGACTAGCCGGATCGACCGACAGTTGTCGCCGCCGACACGGGCGGGACGTCCGTCCTTCGCACCTTTTTTCTTCCCGGGCCGTGCCTCGCGCTGCCTCGGCCCTGGCGGGTGCGTCTTATGGAGCTGACGTACGGAGCTGACGTACCGCAGAATCCCGCGTAGCTGGGCCGACGTCAAGAGGCGGGCGCCGATCATTGCCCTCGCGCATCCCGCGCGCATCGGCCGCACATGGTCATCACACTGGTCACGGCGGACAGCGCGAAGGACCCCCGGGAAACCCCGGGGGTCCTTCGAATGGCTCGCGCCGTGAAGCAGAACTACTTCACGGAGACGCCGGCGCCGGCCTCTTCCAGGGAAGCCTTGGCCTTCTCGGCGGCCTCCTTGGTGGCCTTCTCCAGCACGGCCTTCGGCGCGCCGTCGACGAGGTCCTTGGCTTCCTTCAGACCCAGCGAGGTCAGCTCGCGCACGACCTTGATGACCTGGATCTTCTTGTCGCCGGCCGACTCCAGGATGACGTCGAACTCCTCCTGCTCGGCCGGGGCCTCGGCGGCGGCGGCCGGACCGGCCGGACCGGCCGCGGCGACCGGGGCGGCGGCCTTGACGTCGAAGGTGTCCTCGAACAGCTTCACGAACTCGGAGAGCTCGATCAGAGTCATCTCCTTGAAAGCCTCGAGCAGCTCGTCCTTGCTGAGCTTCGCCATGATAGGCGTCCTTTCTCTAAGTGAGGTCTAGCTTGGTTTTGCCGGGTGCCTATCAGGCGTCGGCGGACTTCTTGGCCGACAGCGCGTCCACGGTGCGGACGGCCTTGGCCAAAGGAGCCTGGAAGAGCGCCGCCGCGTTCGCGAGGGACGCCTTCATCGCGCCGGCCGCCTTGGCCAGCAGAACCTCGCGGGACTCCAGGTCCGCGAGCTTGGTGATCTCCTCGGGGGTGAGGGTCTTGCCCTCCATCACCCCGCCCTTGATCACCAGAAGGGGGTTCGCCTTGGCGAAGTCACGAAGACCCTTGGCCGCCTCGACCGGGTCGCCCTTGATGAAGGCGATGGCCGAAGGACCCTTCAGCGCCGCCACGTCCAGGCCGGTGACCCCGGCCTCACGAGCTGCGACCTTGGTCAGCGTGTTCTTCACCACGGCGTAGTCCGTGGTCGCACCGAGCGCGCGCCGAAGTTCCTTCAGCTGCGCGACAGTGAGCCCGCGGTACTCGGTCAGCACGGCGGCGTTCGAGTCGCGGAAGTGATCCGCGATCTCGGCGACCGCGGCCGCCTTGTCAGGCCTCGCCATACGGGCCTCCTTCCGGGGTGTCAGAGCCGACTCCAGCCTCGACACGAAAAAACGCCCGGCGCGTCAGCGCGGGCGTCACAGGTCAGGAGGACCGTCCTGGCGGACGATCAGACTGCTTCACTTATCGCGCCTCGGCGGGTCGCTCCGTGGGAGGAGGCCTTCGACTGGTCCGGGCCGTTCGGCTCGGATCAGCGACCAGCGGTCTTCGGCTGCGTCAAGATTAGCACGGGGCCGGGGGTGGTTCTGACCACCGATAAGGCATCGAGCCCCCGTCCCGACCCGGGACGGGGGCTCAACGTATCAATGCTCTGCTGTGCGCGGGGCGTCAGCTCACGCCTCGTCCTCGCCGGCGACGTTGCGCACCCGGTTGGCGTCGACCTGGATGCCCGGGCCCATCGTCGTGGCGAAGGTGATCTTGCGCAGGTACCGGCCCTTGGCGGCGCTGGGCTTCACCCGCAGCACCTCCTCCAGCGCGGCGGCGTAGTTCTCGGCGAGCTGCTGCTCGGAGAAGGACACCTTGCCGATGATGAAGTTCAGGTTCGAGTGCCGGTCGGCCCGGAACTCGATCTTGCCGCCCTTGATGTCGTTGACGGCCTTGGCCACGTCGGCGGTGACGGTGCCGGTCTTCGGGTTCGGCATCAGCGAACGCGGGCCCAGCACCCGGCCCAGGCGGCCGACCTTGCCCATCAGGTCCGGGGTGGCCACGACCGCGTCGAAGTCCAGCCGGCCCTTGGCGACCTCGTCGATCAGCTCGTCGGAGCCCACGATGTCGGCGCCGGCCTCGCGGGCCGCCTCGGCCTTGTCGCCCTGGGCGAAGACCAGGACGCGGGCGGTCTTGCCGGTGCCGTGCGGGAGCACGACGGTGGAGCGGACCATCTGGTCGGCCTTGCGGGGGTCGATGCCCAGCCGCATCGAGACCTCGACCGAGCTGTCGAACTTGGTGACCGAGGTCTCCTTGGCCAGGCGGATCGCCGTCAGCGGCGGGTAGAACTCGTCGGCGTCGATCTTCGCCGCGGCGTTGCGGTAGCCCTTGCTGCGCTTCATTACTGCTCTCCTAGTGATGGTGAGATGTGGTCTTCACGAGCCGCGCGCGGCTCTGCCACTGGTGTCGCCGGTACTGCTGCCCACCGGGCGCGAAGCCCGGTGAGGTCACTGCTGTGTCGCCACCGAGCCAGGGCTCAGCGGTCCGCCACGATCACGCCCATGGACCGCGCGGTCCCGGCGATGATCTTCATCGCGGCCTCGACGTCGTTCGCGTTCAGGTCCGGCATCTTGGTCTCGGCGATCTCCCGGACCTGGGCCTGGGTCAGCGTCGCGACCTTGTCCTTCTGCGGGACGCCCGAACCCTTCTCGATCCCCGCGGCCTTCAGGATCAGCTTGGCCGCCGGCGGGGTCTTGGTGATGAACGTGAACGAGCGGTCCTCGAACACCGAGATCTCGACGGGCACGACCTGCCCGCGCTGCGCCTCGGTCGCCGCGTTGTACTGCTTGCAGAACTCCATGATGTTCACGCCGTGCTGACCCAGAGCCGGGCCGACGGGCGGGGCCGGGTTCGCCATACCGGCCTTGATCTGGAGCTTGATGACCGCGGTGAGCTTCTTCTTGGGAGGCATTCCCATACTCGTTTCTGTAGACGTCGCCGATAACCCCTACCAAGGGCACGACGGATGAGGGTCGCCACAAGGCAACAGCTGTCTAGCTTACCGGACCGACGGCCGTGCCCCGGACGAGGTGAGGCCCCCGCACCGGTCAGAACCGGTCCGGGGGCCTCACTACAACCTCACCGGCAACACCGCTCCTAAGAGCCACCAATCATCGGTCGCTCTAAGAAGGAGAAGCCGTGTACGGCATTACCGTGCCGCCAACCGCTACGGCTGCACCGGCTTGGGCAGCGCCTTCGCCACCGAACCGCCCGGCAGCGCCGAAGCCAGACCCGCGGCGTCGGCGGCCGACATCCCGGCACCAGCGGCCCGCGTCGCGGCCAGCTTCTTCCCGCCGGCGTCCGTCACTCCCGCGGGACCTGCGATGGCCTGCGCCAGCTGCTGGTCGATCCCGCCCGGCACCGCGGCCGGTCCGCCGAACACGAAGCCGCCGTACAACTCGCCCCGGTTCGCGTCCAGCAGCGCGGTGTCCTGACCGGACAGCCCGGTCTTCGGGTTGACCAGGAGCAGCGGCCCGTTCATGGTCCCCATGGCCGCGCCGCCGGACAGCGCGTCCGGCCACGCCAGGCCGGTGGCCACCCCGGCGGCCTGCATGGTCGGGAAGAACGCCGCGGCCACCAGGTACGAGGTCTGATACCGGTCGGCGCCGACCAGCGGCAGCCGCCAGTACCCCTGGTGCTGGGAGTCGACCGCCTTCAGCGCCTGCCCGCCGACCGCGGCCAGCAGGATCCCCGAGCTCGGGTCGAAGTCGGTGCCGAAGCGGTGCAGGTACGCCTGCGTCGCGGCCGGCATCTTGGTGTCGTTGCTGAGCACCACCACCGAACCGGCCTGGGCCCCGGCCGCCGCCCCGGCGGACAGCGCGTCGGCGAAGTCGTTGCCGGTGGCCACCAGGATCTGGCTCGGGTGGGGGGCGACCACCTCGGCGATGCGCACCGCGGTGTCGTAGCGGTCCGTGCCGGCGATCCGGTCGACGCCGAAGCCCAACGCGTGCACCGAGTTCGCGACCGCCGGGGACAGCGCCTGGACGCCGCCCAGCAGGTAGACCGTGGCGCCGGGACGCAGGATCCGCTTGAGTTCGGCGGCGGCCTGCGGGGACAGCGCCTTGGTCCCGGTCAGCAGCAGCGGGCCGTTCTCGCGGGCGGCCAGCGTCGAGCCGGCCAGCGCGTCGGCCGGCACGTCGTCCCGGGACAGCACGGCCACGTCGGCCTGTGTCCGGTAGGTGTCGTTGGCGTCGCCGTTGTTCCGCCACTGCGACTGCGACACCGACGCCGCGGTGCCCAGCCGGTCCGCGCCGGCCAGCCGCAGCACCTGCTTCGGGAACTCGGTGCGGTAGGAAAGCTGCTCCCCGCCGGTGAGCGCGCCGTGGACGGTGAGCGTGGTCTCGGCGTTGGCCGTGGCCTTCGGGTCGGTGTTCACCGCGACCGAGTGGACCTGGGCGGTGCCCTGGGTGGCGCCGGCCGGGACCGAGTTCTCGTCGAAGGCGATGGTCTTGCCGTCCGGGGAGAACGCCGGGTTGGCGACCGTGACGGTCGGCGTGGCGTCGGCACCGGTGGCCGGCGCGGCGACGAAGGTCTGCTGGACCGGCGTGGCGAGCCCGCCGGCCGGCACCGTGGTCGGCACGGTCCAGATCTGCGGCACGTTGTTCTTGTCGGCCTGCACGAACGCGACCGTGGCCCCGTCCGGGGACACCGACGGCGCGGTACCGGTGGCCGCGACCTGGTAGGGCACGTAGTTCCCGGCCGCGGTGCGGACCCAGATCCCGTCCGAGCTGTTCTGGCCGCCGGCGACCTTCGCCCGGGCGAAGGCCAGCGTGCCGACCCCGTAGTCCGGGCTGGAGTCCGAGGTCCCGGCCACCGAGGTCTTCGGCAGCGGCCAGGACTCCGGCGTGCCGTCGTCGGTGGCCGAACCGTTGGACCAGGTGGCCATCAGCTGGGTCGGACCGGAGGCCGGGGCGCCCTGGCTGAGGTCGTAGCCGGCGAAGACCAGCAGCTCGCCGGCGTAGGACCAGACCGGGTGCGCGCCGTTGGCCGCGCCCCGGGCGACCGCCTTGAGGCCGGAGCCGTCGGCGTTCGCGGTGAAGACCTGGCCGTTCGCCGAGAAGGCGTACTTGCTGCCGTCGGGCGACCAGGAGATGTCGGTGCCGGCCCACGGGACGTGGGTGAGGCCCCCTCCGACGGTCTCCAGGGAGCCGTCGGTGTGGCTGATGGTGAGCGGGCTGCTCGAAGGGACGCCGGGAACAGTGGCGTTGGCCTGCGGCGCGAGGGCCAGACCGGCCAGTGAGGCCGATACGACCGCGGCGGCGGACAACCGCCGAGACATGCGGACAGACACGTGTGATCCCCCCACGGAATCATTGGGAAACATCAAGGGCGCCCCAGGCTAGTGGAGCGCCCTATCACGTGCCTATGAGAATCACCTGAAGATCGGTCGTATCTTCGAGTGATGCTTTTGGTGGAGCCGCAACCCCTTGTCAGCAGCAGATCAACTGTTCTTCTGGATCTGGTTGAAGCTCAGCTCCACCGGGGTCTCCCGGCCGAAGATCTCCACCAGGCCCTTGACCTTCTGCGAGTCGGCGTTGATCTCGTTGATCGTGGCCTGCAGCGTGGCGAACGGGCCGTCGATGACGGTGACCGAGTCGCCGACCTCGAAGTCCAGCACCTTGACCTCGGCCGGCGCCTTCTGCTTGCCGCTGACCTCCTCGGGCTGCTCCTCCAGCAGGATCTTCACGACCTCGTCCAGGGTCAGCGGGTACGGCTCGTGGGCGTTGCCGACGAAGCCGGTGACGCCGGGGGTGTTGCGCACCACGCCCCAGGACTCGTTGGTCAGGTCCATCCGCACCAGCACGTAGCCGGGGAACTTGTTGCGCTTGACCCGCTTGCGCTGGCCGCCCTTGATCTCGACGACCTCCTCCATGGGCACCTCGACCTGGAAGATGAAGTCCTCCATGTTCAAGGTGGTCATGCGGGTCTCGAGGTTCTGCTTCACCCGGTTCTCGTAGCCGGCGTAGCTGTGGATCACGTACCACTCGCCGGGCGCGCGGCGCAGTGCCTCGCGGAACTCCTCG
This sequence comes from Catenulispora pinisilvae, assembly GCF_015356865.1. Classification (GTDB taxonomy): domain Bacteria; phylum Actinomycetota; class Actinomycetes; order Streptomycetales; family Catenulisporaceae; genus Catenulispora; species Catenulispora pinisilvae. The sequence goes on along the minus strand of NZ_JAAFZA010000035.1, from coordinate 45,764 downwards.
ATGGCCTCCGGGCTGCCGGGCGCGTGCTCGCTGCCGGCCTCGGCGGCCTCCTCAGCGCCTTCCTCAGCGGTCTCCTCGGCGCCTTCCTCAGTGGCCTGCTCGGCGCCGTCCTGCTCGGCGTCCTCGGGGGCACCGGCAGCGACCTCCGCCTCGACGGCCTCGTCGTCGTTCTCGCTCTCCACGAGAACAGTCGCCTCTTCGAGGTCTCCGTACGTCTCAGACACGGTCGCTCATACTTCCTTCGCTCGGGGTGTTGGGTCGGTACGACGGCTCAGCCGAACACCCACATCACCAGTTTGCTGAACCCGTAGTCCAGCGTAGCCACGATCCCGACCATGATCGCGACGAACACGATGACCACCGTGGTGTAGGTGACCAGTTCGTTGCGGGTCGGCCAGACCACCTTGCGCAGTTCGGCGATGATCTGCCGGTAGAACAGGCCCATGCGGCCCAGCGGGGACCGACGGCGCTCGGGGCGGCGGTCGCCGCCGCGGCCGCGGTCCGGCTTCGACATCGCGGAGGTCGAGCTCGTCTCGGTCACCTGGTCCTCATCACTATCGGCGAAAGTGGCGGGTTGGCGCGGAAAGGCTTTCCGCGAACACGCTTCGCGCCCAGGTGAGCCCGTTTCCGGGCTTTCCTGGGCGCCTAAGCAGGGCCGGAGGGACTTGAACCCCCAACCCCCGGTTTTGGAGACCGGTGCTCTACCAATTGAGCTACGACCCTTTGCCTAAGCGTGCTCCACAAACCTACCTCGCCGAGGTGGGGAAGGGGAATCCGCCGATCGAGAGTGTACGGGACACGCGTGCCGGATTGCGAACGGGTTCGCCCGCCGGCGCCGCGGCCGCCGTGTCGCGCCTTGTCGCACCGCGTCGCACCGGTGGAGCCGGTGTCTCCTTTCGTGGAACGTCACCCCGGTCGGCCCGGCGGTGATGGGACCATGGGGGCATGACAGCCTCCGCAGCAGACGTTCCCGCCCCGACCAGCCGGATCTCCCGGCGGGTCGGCGCCATCGCCGAGTCCGCGACCCTGGCCGTGGACGCCAAGGCCAAGGCGCTCAAGGCGGCCGGCCGGCCGGTGGTCGGCTTCGGCGCCGGAGAGCCCGACTTCCCGACCCCGGCGTACATCGTCGAGGCGGCCGTGAAGGCGGCTCAGAACCCGAAGTACCACAAGTACACGCCGGCCGGCGGGCTGCCGGAGCTGCGGGAGGCGATCGCGCACAAGACGCTGCGCGATTCCGGGGTGTCGGTGTCGGCGAACCAGGTACTGGTCACCAACGGCGGCAAGCAGGCCATTTACAACGCCTTCGCGACCCTGCTGGACCCGGGCGACGAGGTCATCGTGCCGGCCCCGTACTGGACCACCTACCCGGAGTCGATCAGCCTGGCCGGCGGCGTGCCGGTGCCGGTGGTCACCGATGAGGACAGCGGCTACCTGGCCACCGTGGCGCAGCTGGAGGCGGCCCGGACCGAGCGCACCAAGGTCCTGCTGTTCGTCTCGCCGTCCAACCCGACCGGCGCGGTCTACAGCCCCGAGCAGGTCAAGGCGATCGGCAGGTGGGCGCTGGAGCACGGCCTGTGGATCCTCACCGACGAGATCTACGAGCACCTGGTCTACGGAGACGCCCGCTTCACCTCGATCCTGAAGGCGGTTCCGGAGCTGGCCGGGCAGACCGTGATCGTCAACGGGGTGGCCAAGACCTACGCGATGACCGGCTGGCGGGTCGGGTGGCTGATCGGCCCGGCCGACGTGGTCAAGGCCGCGACCAACCTGCAGTCGCACGCCACGTCCAACGTCTCCAACGTGGCGCAGGTCGCGGCGCTGGCCGCGGTCTCCGGCGATCTGGCGGCGGTGAACGAGATGAAGCTGGCCTTCGACCGCCGCCGGCAGACCATCGTCCGGATGCTGAACGAGATCCCCGGCGTGGTGTGCCCGGAGCCCAAGGGCGCCTTCTACGTGTACCCCTCGATCAAGGGGCTGCTCGGCAAGGAGATCCGCGGCCAGCGGCCGGCCGACTCGGCCGAGCTGGCCGGGCTGATCCTGGACGAGGCCGAGGTCGCGGTGGTGCCCGGCGAGGCCTTCGGCACCCCGGGTTACCTGCGGCTGTCCTATGCGCTCAGCGACGCCGACCTGGCCGAGGGCGCGTCCCGGTTGCAGAAGCTGCTCAGCGAGGCGCGCTGAGGCGCCTGCGTTCACCGATGGCAGGGCCCTGGCGCGAGCCGGGGCCCCGCGTCGTGATCCGCGGCGCTACTCCTCTTGATTCCCCCGATTTCGCCATTCGAGCGTTGATAATGGCGGGATGGAGAAATCGGAGGTGACGGACTTCTCCGCCGCGACCGAGCACTCCCCGTCCCCGGGCTCCTTCACAGGCCGCGTCTCCGCCTTCATCCGCCGCCCGCACTGGGATCCGCCGGACGACACCTGGGTGGTGCGCCGCTGGCCGGACCTGACCGGCTACTGCTTCGCGACCCTCTTCTTCTGGCTGTCGCTGACCCCCTCGCTGCTCCCCCGGCCGTGGATCATGCAGGGGCTGCTCGGCGGGATCACCGGCATCGCCGGGTACGGCGTCGGCTCGCTGCTGAGCACCGCGGCCCGCGCGCTGGCCCGGCGGCTCGACCGGCCGTTCAGCGCGCACCTGCGCAAGCGCGGCTGGCAGTTCATCCCGCTGGTGCTGCTCGTGGTGAGCATCGCGGTGGTGGTCTGGGGTGCGCGGGCCCAGCGCGGACTCCAGCTGCTGATGGGCCTGAGCCAGTCCTCGACCTGGAACGCCGGGCTCATCATCGGCCTGTCGCTGGGCACGTTCCTGTTCCTGCTCGTCCTGTGCCGCGCGGTGCGGCTGCTCGCACGCAAACTCGTGGCCTGGTTCGGGCGTCTGGTGCCGCTGCCGCTGGCCTACGCGGCCGGGCTGATGGTCTGCGCCACGCTGGTCGTGGTCGGGACCAAGAACGTGCTCTGGGACCGCGGGTTCATCGGATTCATCGACCACGTCTCCCGGCAGGCCAACGAGGGCACCGAGCCGGGGATCCACCAGCCGGTCTCGCCGCGGGTCTCCGGGAGCCCGCAGTCGCTGGTCTCCTGGTCCAGCCTGGGCACGAAGGGCCGCACCTTCGTGGCCACCGCGCCGACGACCCAGGAGCTGACGGCGTTCTCCGGGCAGCCCTCGCTCCCGCCGGTCCGGGTGTACGTCGGCGAGCAGGTGGAGGCCGCGGACTTCACCGCGGCCGCGGCCCTTGCGGTGCGCGAGATGGACCGGACCGGGGCCTGGAACCGCAAGGTGATCAACCTGGTCGGCACCACCGGCAGCGGCTGGGTGGACCGGAACATCCCGACCCCGTTGGAGTACATGTACAACGGCGACACCGCGACCGTGGCGCTTCAGTACTCGTATCTGCCGAGCTGGATCTCGTTCCTGGTCGACAAGGAACGCGCCGGGCACGCCGCCCGCGCGCTCTACCAAGCGGTCCACACCCGACTGCTCACCATCCCGGCCGACCGCCGGCCCAGGCTGGTGCTCTCCGGCGAGTCCCTGGGCGCCTACGCCGTGGACTCGGTCTTCACCAGCCCGCAGGCCCTGATCGACGGCGCGGACGGGGTCTTCTTCGAGGGCCCGCCGGCCGCCAGCCAGGTCTGGCAGCAGATCGTCGGCCACCGGGACCGGGGCTCGCCGATCTGGCGGCCGATCTACCAGGACGGGAAGAGCATCCGGTTCGGGCAGTGGCCGAGGTCGGACCTGAAGTACCCCTCGTCCGCACCCTGGGATCACCCGCGCGTGGTCTTTCTGCAGAACGCCTCGGACCCGGTGGTGTGGTGGACGCCGGACCTGCTGACCGACAAGCCGGCCTGGGCCTCGCCGCCGCTCGGGCCGGATGTCAGCCCCCAGCTCCGCTACTACCCGATCGTCTCGTTCTGGCAGACCACGGTCGATCTGGTGGTGTCCTTCGGCATGCCGCCCCAGCACGGCCACAGCTACGGCACCGGCGCCTGCGTGGGCTGGGCCGCCGTCCTGCCGCCGCCGGGCTGGACCGCGGCCGACACCGAGAACCTGGAGAACGTCATGGCCGCGATCAACCGGAACTGGAGTTGACGGCCCGAGCCGGCCGCTGGCTGGCCGACCACCTGCGGCGCCCGCTGGGCAACGGCCAGGCGCTGGTCTTCGCGGTACTGCTGCTGGCCGCGCTGAACTGGCTGGAGCACCGGGTCCACTGGTTCGACAGCCTGCCGGACCTGGCGATCGCGGCCGTCGTCACCGGGCTGTTCGCCGGGCTGGCCTGGTGGTCCGGGCACGCGCTGGAGGAGCTGGGCCTGGACCGCAAATCCTGGCCGCTGGGCCTGAAGTGGTCCGGGGTCATCATCGCCGGGGTGGCGGTGGTCTACCTCGGCGGGGCCCTGCTGCCGGCCACCCGCTCGCTGTTCACCGACCAGCGCTACGCCTCGCTGACCGCCTGGCAGGTCGTGGTCCGGGTGTTCCTCGACGTGCCGTTCGCCACGGTGCTGGCCGAGGAGGTGGCATTCCGCGGCGTCCTGTTCGGCCTGGCCTCCCGCCGCTGGCCGCCGCTCGGCGCCACCGCCTTCAGCTCCCTGATGTTCGGTTGCTGGCACATCCTGTCCTCGCTGCACCTGAACACCGAGAAGCCAGCGCTCACCTCGCTCCTGGGACCCACGGAGCTGGGGGCGGCGCTGGCCGATCTCGGGACGGTCGTGTTCACCGGCCTGGGCGGCGCGGTGTTCTGCGAGCTACGCCGACGTAGTGGCAGCCTCCTGGTACCGATGTCCTTCCACTGGGCCACCAACGCCCTGGGCTACGTCTTCGGCTTCCTGGTGCGGGTCGGCGTCATCCCCGCCCTGTGAGGCGCCGACGGCCGGGCGCCGACCGGGCACCAGCCACATCGCCAGCGTCGCCACCGCCAGGACCCCCGCCCCGGTGTAGGACGCCGGGATCAGGCCACTGATGAAGTGCTGGGGCGCGGACTGGGTGGCGGTCGGGTTGTAGCCGCCGTGGGCGGCGAACACCACGCCCATCACCGCGATGCCCAGCACACCGCCGAGCTCGCGCATCGCGTTGTTGACGCCGGAGGCGATCCCTTCCTGATCCCGCCGGACCGAGCCCAGGACCAGGTTGGCGATCGGCGCGAAGAACATCGCCATGCCGATGCCGCCGATGATGAAGGCCGGGAGCAGCGCGGTGTAGCTCGCCGTGGTCGAGACAGCCGAGGCGACCCAGGCCAGCGCCACGGCTTGCAGACCCAGACCGACGGTGACGATCCACTTGCCGCCGATCTTGTCCGACAGGATCCCGGCGATCGGCGCCACCAGCATCGGCATCCCGGTCCACGGCAGCACCCGCACCCCGGAGGCCAGCGGCGAGTCGCCGAAGACGGTCTGGAACAGCTGCGACAGGAAGAAGACCGCGCCGAACATCCCGAAGGACATCAGCAGGGCGCTGAGGTTGATCAGGGGGAAGCTCCGGCCGCGGAACAGGTGCATCGGGAGCATCGGCGCGTCGGTCCGCAGTTCCCAGACCACGAAGGCGACCAGCAGCGCAGCACCGGCGATGAACCCGGTCAGCACCAGCGAGTTGGTCCAGCCGACGTCCCCGCCGCGGATCAGGCCCAGCACCACGCCCAGCAGCCCGCCGGTGGCCAGCAGGGTCCCGAGCACGTCCAGCCGCCGCGCCGGGCCGCGGCTCTCGGTCAGGCCGAACCACGCCAGCGGCAGCAGCACCACACCCAGCGGCACGTTCACCCAGAAGATCCACTGCCACGAGGCGGCCTCCACCACGGCACCGCCGATCACCGGCCCGAGCGCCACCGCGAGTCCCGCGATGGCACCCCACGCGCCGACGGCCGCACCGCGCTTCTCCGGACGCACACTCGCCGACAACAACGTCAGGCTCAGCGGCACGAGGACCGCACCGCCCAGGCCCTGCACGGCGCGCGCCGTGATCAGCACCGCGATGTTCGGGGCCAGCGCCGAGGCCACCGAGGCGGCGGTGAAGACCGCGAGCCCGGCGACGAACAGATTCCGGCGGCCGAACCGGTCGCCGAGCGTCGAGCCGGTCAGCAGGAACACCGCGAAGGTGAGGGTGTAGGCGGAGACCGTCCATTGCAGGCCGGACAGGCCGGCGTGCAGGGATTGCCGGATCGAGGGCAGCGCGATGCTGACGACCAGGTTGTCCAGCTGCGCCATGAACATGGCGGCGCCGGTGATGAGGAAGGTGCGGACCGGGTGGCCGATGGTGGCGGCCCGGAGACTGTCGGTCGGGCGGCCGCGGACGGGGCCGGCGGTCTCGGTGCTCATGCTGATACTCCCCTGATCAGATTTCAGATAGTTAGCAGTCACTAACTATTCAAGGCAGTGATTGGTCACTAACTTCACCGGGCAGAGTTCTGCCCGGCGGGCAAGCTGGGATGACCGGATGGACTTGGTATAGCGGCGGTGGCGTCTCGGGTCGGCGCCGATGGCGATGGCGATCGCGGCTGGTCGCCGCGGTGTTCAGTTGTCGGTCGGGACTGTGGTGGTCGAGGCCGTGTCGGTCGGGATTGCGTTGGCCGAGGCTGCGTTGGTCGGGACGGCGTTGGTCGAGGCTGCGTTGGTCGGGACGGCGTTGGTCGAGGCTGCGTTGGTCGGGACGGCGTTGGTCGAGGCTGTTTCGGTCGAGGCTGTTTCGGTCGAGGCTGCGGTGCTCGGGGTCGCCACACCACCCAGCACCCTCTCGACGTAAGCGGCGTATGCGGAGTTGGAGGCACTGTCGGCAGGCGGCACGCAGCCCGCCGCCGCTTGGGCGTCCAGCTCCGCGGCGGAGTCGGCCGTCTCGGCGGCCTCGTGCCGCAGCACCTCCAGCACGGGCTGCCACTCCTGGTCGCGCTCCGTGTCCCACCCCATCGCGGCGATCGTGTTGCAGAGCATGCCCCTGGCGAAGAACTCCACGCGCGCCTCGACCGGGGCACCGGAGATGTTCTCCGCGTGCTGCCACAGCCGGCGCATCACGCCGCGGACCGCCTTCTGCACCTCGGGGTCGTGGCACGCGGCGAACTGCTGGAGTTGCAGGTTCAGCAGGTCGCGGTCCGCCAAGAGCAGGTCCTGGTAGGCCTGGCCCATCGCGGCCAGCGCCGCGTGCCCGTACTTGCCGTCGGCCGCCTTGGTGAACACTTCCTGCACCTGCCGCGCGGAGTCCTCCAGGGCGGCGATGAACAGGTCGCGCTTGGTCGGGAACAGCCGGAACAGGTAGGGCTGCGACACCCCGACCCGCTTGGCGATGTCGCTGGTCGAGGTGCCTTCCAGCCCGCGGACCGAGAACTCGGTGACCGCGGCCCGGACCACTTGGTCGCGTCGCTCGTCGGCGCTCATGCGGGGGCTCATGTGAAGTAAGTTAGCACTCACTAACCACGACGGCAACCCCACCGCCGAAGAGCGATGCCGCCAGGTCAGGACCGGTTGCGGGGCATCGGGAACTAGGCCGTCGGCACCGGCCGCAGGCGCACCACGGCCGTTCCCCGCGCCAACGCGCCGCGCAGCCGGTCCCGGTCGACGTTGCCGTCGGCGTCCAGGCTGACCCCGGAGCGCTTACGGTGACTGGGATTGCCCGCGATGATGACCCGGTACGGCTCGGCGATCTCCTCCTCGTCGGTGATCACCTCCCAGTCCGCGACGGTGTCGCGGCCGCGCCAGGTGATCGGCACCGGTTCCCCGGGGACCAGGTTGCGGCGCCATTTGGCGGCGGTGCCGATCAGCAGGTCGCCGCCGGACTCGACGTAGCCGACCGGCGACGGCGCGACGGATGACGGAGATGGACATGGTTCCCTCCCAGGGATGGCAGTGCACTGGCATGGTTGGAAGACCGCTGGAGTCAGCAGCCTGAAGAGATGAGTGGTCTGAGTTCGGTCAGGTGCCGTCCACGGCGTCGGCCTCGACGTCGTCGGCCTCGGCGACGGCTTGCGGGTGGGCCATCCCGTCGGTCAGGACTCTCGCCCAGCGCGGGGCCGGCGTGCCGTCGCCGGCGGCGTCGGTCAGACCGGTGGCGACGATGAGGTGGCAGAGCTGGCCGTAGGCCACGAACTGCTGCGCGGCCTGGTCCGAGGCCCCGGCGCGGTCCTGCAGGAGGCTGATCATCCGCTCCAGTCCGCGCCGGGTGGTGGCGGCGATCTCCGGGACGTCGACGGCGCTGAGCGCGTGCACTTGCAGCATCAGCAGATCGCGGTCGGAGATCAGCTGCGCGTAGGCGTCGCCCATCGCCGCGAGCACGGCCTCGGGGTCCTCGCCGGGCATGGCGTCGGCGACCGCGCCCACCGTGGTCAGGATCCGCTCGTGGCAGTGCTCCAGCGCGGCCAGGAACAGGCCGAGCTTCCCGTCGAAGAGCCGGAACACGTACGCCGGCGAGATGCCCGCCGCCTCGGCCACGTCGGCGACCGGGGTGGCGTGGTACCCGCCGCGGGCGAAGACCTTCACCGCCTGCGTGGTGATGAACGCCCGCCGCGCCTCCGCGGTGGAGCGGAACGGGCTGGGTCCGGGGTTCGTCATGGCCGCCTCCGTTGTGATTGACCAGTCACAAACTATGTGACTACTCACTCACAGGTCAATCTCACGGCAAGCTCTAAGATTTCTCCTGACGGATTCTCAGCCGTTCCTCATCAGCCCCACGGATAGTGGTCGCCGTGAGCTCTCCCACGCCTTTTCTCGCAGGTCCCGCCACGTCCGCGGGCGCTGCGGCCACCTCGGAGATCCTGGTCGTCGACGACGAGCCCGGCATCCGCGCGGTGCTCGCGTCCAGCCTGGAGTTCGAGGGGTACGCCGTCCGCACCGCGGCCGACGGCCGGACCGCGCTGACCGAGGTCGAGCGGACCCGGCCGGACCTGGTCGTGCTCGACGTGCTGATGCCCGGCATGGACGGGCTCACCGCCTGCCGCCGGCTGCGCTCGGCCGACCCGACCCTGCCGGTGCTGATGCTCACCGCGCGCGACCTGACCGGGGACCGGGTGGCCGGCCTGGACGCCGGCGCCGACGACTACCTGGCCAAGCCCTTCGAACTGGACGAACTGCTGGCCCGGGTCCGGGCCCTGCTCCGGCGCGGCGCGCTGAGCACCGAGGGCACCGAGCCCGGCGGCGCCGCGGCCGCCCACGAAGAGCACGTCCTGGAGTACGAGGACCTGCGCATGGACACCCTGACCCGCGAGGTCACCCGGGCCGGCCAGCTCATAGAACTCACCCGGACGGAGTACCTGCTGCTGGAGATGTTCCTGGCGCACCCGCGGCAGGCGCTGACCCGCGAGCAGATCCTGCGCGCGGTGTGGGGCTTCGACTTCGAACCCGCCTCGAACTCCCTCGACGTGTATGTCATGTACGTGCGCAAGAAGACGGAGTTCGACGGCCTGCCCAGGCTGATCCAGACCGTGCGCGGCGTCGGCTACGCGCTGCGCACCGCCTCCGGCGGGCGGCGATGAGACGGCGGATGCCCCTGCGGTCCCGGCTGGCGATCATGAGCGCGCTGGCCGTCGCGATCGCGATAGGCGCGGTGGCGCTGGTCTCGTACGTCGCCGTGCGGGACCGGCTCCACGAGCAGATGGACAAGTCGATCGCCGGCACCGGCGGGCCGGCCGGCGGCCAGTACTGGCGCGACCTGCGCGGCGACCGGGCCGGGGCCGCTTCGCCCTGTGGCCCCCAGCACCCGCCGAACCCGCCGCCGAACACCAATAACGAGTACCACTCGCCGGCGCTGGTCAGCATCACCTACTACGACGGTGCCAGCACCTGCGCCCTGCCCGGATCCACCCAGGTGAACGGCGCGCCGAGCGACCTGCAGGTCGCCGGTCAGCAACCGGACACCGCGGGGATCTGGCGCGACGGGATCACCACGGAGACCGGCGAGAAGGTGCGGATCGAGGTCGTGCCGGCCCCCACCGGCTCCGGGGTGTTCCTGAAATCCCAGCCCTACCAGCCCATCGACGACTCGCTGAGCAGCCTGGCCTGGCTGCTGTTCGTGGTGTCGCTGATCGGGATCGGCGGCGCGGCCACCGCCGGCCTGCTGGTCGCGCGCGCCGCGCTGCGTCCGGTGGACGTGCTGACCGAGGCGGTCGAGCACGTGGCCCGCACCGAGGACCTGTCGGTCCGGATGCCGGTGGCCGGCGACGACGAGATCGCCCGGCTCTCGGAGTCGTTCAACGCCATGACCGCGGCCCTGCAATCGTCCCGGGACGAGCAGAAACGCCTGGTCGACGACGCCGGCCACGAGTTGCGCACCCCCCTGACCTCGCTGCGCACGACCATAGACCTGCTGATCCGCTCCGAGGAGTCCGGCCGGCCGTTGCCGCCCGGCAAGCGCCCCGAACTGCTCACCGGCGCGCGCACCCAGATGCGGGAGCTGACGATGCTGATCGCCGACCTGCTGGAGCTGTCGCGGCCGGAGCAGTCCTCGCCGGTGACCGCCCCGGTGGCGCTGCACGAGGTGACGGCGCGCGCCGTCGAGCGCGTCCGGCCGCGCGGGGTGGCCCGCCAGACCCCGGTGACGATCACCGAGGACCTGCGGCCGTGGACCACCCACGGCGACGGCGCCGCGCTGGAGCGCGCGGTGGTGAACCTGCTGGACAACGCGGTGAAGTTCGCGCCGCCGGGATCGAACGTGGAGGTGCGGCTGGCCAACGGCGCGCTGACCGTCCGCGACCGCGGCCCCGGCATCGCGCCGGAGGAACTGCCGCACGTCTTCGAGCGCTTCTGGCGCTCCCCCACGGCCCGGGCGATGCCGGGCAGCGGGCTGGGGCTGGCGATCGCGGCGCGGGCCGCCCGCGAGTCCGGCGGCGCGATCATGTTCGAGCGGCCGCACGACGGCCCGGGGACGATCGCCCGGCTGTTCCTGCCCGGGACCGCCGAGGCCTGAGAGCGTGCGCGGATCACATCAGCCTCTTGTGATCACAGACCGTTGTCGAGTAGGCCTGATTCCGTGATCACCACGAGCAGATCCCGGCCGCGCGGCGGGGATCTGCTCGTCCCGCGTCCGCCTCAAGATCTCAGCTTTGTCAACAAGCGCTCATATGTTCCACCAGCGCCGCGCCCATTCTCATGTCCGTTTCATCGAAGCCTCATTCCCCTCCCACTCCGCCCCGAGAGCGTCAGGGTCATGAACGCAACCGCTCTCACCGACCGCGAACCGCCGGACGCCGGCACCGGGGCGGCGGGTGGGCCGCGCAGACGGCTGGTCGAGGTCGTGGTGCCCGTCTACAACGAGCAGCACGTCCTGGAGGCCAGCGTGCGCAGACTGCACCGCTACCTCGTCGAGAACCTGCCCTACCCCTTCCGGATCACCGTGGCCGACAACGCCTCGACCGACGGCACCTGGGCGGTCGCGGCGCGGCTGTCGCGGGAGCTGAGCGGGGTGCGGGCCGTGCATCTGGATCTGAAGGGGCGCGGCCGCGCGCTGCGCGCCGTGTGGTCCACCTCCGACGCCGACGTCGTGTCCTACATGGACGTCGACCTGTCCACCGACCTGAACGCCTTCCTGCCGCTGGTGGCCCCACTGCTCAGCGGCCACTCGGACCTGGCCATCGGCTCGCGGCTGGCCCGCGGCAGCGCGGTGGCGCGCGGTCCCAAGCGGGAGTTCATCTCGCGCACCTACAACTTCCTGCTGCGCACCACGATGGCGGCCCGCTTCTCCGACGCGCAGTGCGGGTTCAAGGCGGCCAAGACCGAGGTGGTGCAGGCGCTGCTGCCGCGGGTGCAGGACGAGGAGTGGTTCTTCGACACCGAACTGCTGCTGCTCGCCGAGCGCTCGGGGCTGCGGATCCACGAAGTGCCGGTGGACTGGATCGACGACCCGGACTCCCGGGTGGACATCGTGAAGACCGCCAAGGCCGATCTGCGCGGGATGTGGCGGGTCGCGAAGGCGTCGCTGCGGTCCTCCTCCGGCGCGCCGGTCCGGGCCCGGGTGCTGGCCGCCGACCCGCCGCCCGGACTGAAGTGGCAGATCCCGGTCTTCGCGACCATCGGGGTGCTGTCCACGCTGGCGTATCTGGTCCTCTACGTGCTGCTGCGCGCGCCGATGGGGGCCTTCGCGGCGAACGCCGTCGCGCTGGCCGTCACCGCGGTCGCGAACACGGCCGCCAACCGGCGCTTCACGTTCGGCGTCACCGGCAGCCGGAACGCGCTGCGCGACCAGATCGGCGGCCTGGTCGCCTTCGGCATCGGCCTGGTGTTGTCCACCGGGACGCTGGCCGGGGTGCACGCCGCCGTGCAGCATCCCTCCCGCACCACGGAACTGGCCGCGCTGATCGTCGCCAACGGGCTGTCGACACTGGCCCGGTTCGTGTTGCTCCGCGCCTGGGTCTTCCACCCCAGGCATCACCCTTCCCCCTCCGCCGATCACGAGATCCAGGTCCCGGCGGCTCAGACCTCTGGAGAGCTGTCATGAGCACCCTGTCCCCGACGTCAGACGTCGTTTATGAGATCGGACCGCCGTCGGACTCGACGGTGGCCGGCGGCACCGGCCGCTTCACGCGCTACTGGCGCGGCCCGGATTCCGACCCGCGCTGGGCCCGGCCCGGCCTGCTCGGTCTGCTGGTGGCCGCGGCGGTCCTGTACCTGTGGGACCTGTCGGCCTCCGGCTGGGCCAACTCCTTCTACGCCGCGGCGGTCCAGGCCGGCACCAAGAGCTGGAAGGCGATGCTGTTCGGGTCGCTGGACGCCGGCAACTCGATCACCGTGGACAAGCCGCCGGCCTCGTTGTGGATCATGGAGATCTCCGGGCGGATCTTCGGCTTCAGCTCCTGGTCCATGCTGGTCCCGCAGGCGCTGATGGGCGTCGCGACGTGCGGCGTGGTCTACACGGCGGTCAAGCGGGTGCTGACCCGGACCCGGGGCGCCGCCACCGGCGCGGCCTTCGGGCTGATCGCGGCGGCCGCGCTGATGCTCACCCCGGTCGCGGTGCTGATGTTCAAGTTCAACAACCCGGACGCGCTGCTGGTCCTGCTGATGACGCTGTCCGTCTACTCGGTGGTGCGCGCGCAGGAGAACGGCAGCACCCGCTGGTTGCTGCTGGCCGGAACGCTGATCGGCTTCGCGTTCCTGACCAAGACGTTGCAGGCGTTCCTGATCCTGCCCGCGCTGACCGCGGTCTACCTGGCCGTCGGGCCGGGCAAGTTCCTGCGCCGGCTGTGGCAGATCGGGGCGGCCGGGCTGGCCATCGTGGTCAGCGCCGGCTGGTGGGTGGCGATCATGCAGCTGACGCCGGCGGGTTCGCGTCCTTACGTCGGCGGCTCGCAGGACAACAGCTTCTGGAACCTGACCTTCGGCTACAACGGCTTCGGCCGGCTGACCGGCAATGAGACCGGGAGCGTCGGCGGACCCGGCGGCGGCGCGGCGGGTGGCGCGGGCGGCGCGGGCGGCGCCGGGCTGACCGGCGGGACCGGCTTGACCGGCGCGGCGGGTGCCACCGGCACCGGCGCGACCGGTCGCGGCGGGCTGGCCTTCCCCGGCGGTGCCGAGGGCTTCGGCGGCCGACGGGGCGGCGGCGGCATCGGCGGCTTCAGCTCGGGCACCGGCGTCGGGCGGATGTTCGACTCCGAGCTCGGCAGCCAGATCAGCTGGCTGATCCCGGCCGCACTGGTGCTGTTCGTCTTCGGGCTGTGGGCCGCGGGCCGGGCCCGGCGCACCGACCACGCGCGCTCCGCGCTGCTGGCTTGGGGGCTCTCGCTGCTGAGCACGGCTGCGGTCTTCAGCTACATGCAGGGGATCTTCCACCCGTACTACACGATCGCGCTGGCTCCGCTCATCGCGGTGACCCTCGGCATCGGCGGTGGGCTGGTGTGGGCCCGGCGGAAGGAGCCGCTGGCCCGGATCGGGCTCGCGGGCGCGGTCGGGGTCACTGCCTGGTGGTCGTTCCACCTGCTGGGCGAGACGCCGAATTGGTACTCGTGGGTGCGGTATCTGGTCCTGGTCGCTGGAGTTGTCGGGACGGCGCTGTTGTTGGCCGGGCCTGGGTGGCTTCGGACTGGGGCGGGAGCTGGTGCTGAGGCTGGCGCCGGCAGTGCGGCGGGTGTTGGTGCGGGTGCTGAGGCCGGCGCTGCGGGCGCGGCTGCGATCGAGCAGCCGGGTTGGGTGCCGGCCGGAGCTGAGCAGGGTACTGATGCGGCGGCCACGGTCGCTGGCGCTGGTGCCGGTACCGCTGCCAATGCGGAGGCCCAGGCTGCGGATCGTGCCGCCAACTCGCGTAACAGGGCTCTGCGGATCGCCGCCGTGGCGATCGGCGTGGGCTCGGCGCTACTCGGGCCGGCGGCGTACGCCGTGGCCACGACCAGCCAGGGACACAGCGGCTCGATCCCGTCGGCCGGTCCGGCCGGCGCGGGCTTCGGCGGCCCCGGCGGCGGGTTCGGCGGCGGCAAGGGCGGCCGGCACTTCACAATGCCGAACGGCGGCCAGGGCTTCGGCGGCGGCCAGGGCGGCACGACCGGCCAGGGCGGCGGCCAGACCGGCCAAGGCGGCTTCGGCGGTCGTGGCGGGTTCGGCGGCGGGACTGGCGGCACCGGCGGGACAGGTGGCACCGGCGGCCAGGGCGGCTTCGGCGGCGGCACGGGTGGCACGGGTGGCACCGGCACGACCGGCGGCGGCACGGGCCGACTCGGCGGCGGCACCGGCACCGGCACCGGCACCGGCGACACGACCAGCCCGTTCTCCGGAGGCGGCGGCATGAACAACTTCCTCGACGGCAGCAAGCCCGGCGCCCAGATCCTGGCCCTGGTGAAGCAGGACGCGTCCAGCTACACCTGGGTCGCGGCGGCCATCGGCGCCCAAAACGCCTCCGGCTACCAGCTGGGCACCGGCGACGCCGTCATGGCCATCGGCGGCTTCAACGGCTCCGACCCCTCCCCGACCCTCGCCCAGTTCCAGAAGGACGTCGCCAACCACAAGATCCACTACTTCATCGGCGGCGGCATCGGCATGCGCGCCAACGGCGGCGCCGACGAGGGCAGCGCCATCACCAGCTGGGTCGAGGCCCACTACAAGGCGCAGACCATCGACAACGTGACCATCTACGACCTGACTTCCCCCACGTCGTGACGGTCGCCTAAGGAGGAACAACACAGACTCGGCGGGTGAGTGGGGTACGGCCCACTCACCCGCCGACTTGTGTGCCGGCGCGAACGGATTCTGAGGAGCATCAGCCGCGCAGGCAGTCGGCCCTGTCGCAAAGCCCAGCGAGTGGTTCGCGGCGAGTTGCCCGCACTCGCTGCCTGCCGCCGGGGGAACATCAGCCGCGCAGGTGCTTGGCCCTATCGCAGAGCTTGGTTAGCGGTTCGGCGCGAGCTGCTTGGCTTTTGCTGGCCATATGCCTGATATCGCCCGATATGCAGTGATCGATAGCTTACTTGCGATTCGCCCCTACTAATCAAGCTACAGAGCGGCGCCCACGAAAACCGGCTCGGGCACCAGCTCCACCCCGAACCGGTCCCGCACCCCGTCGCGGATCTCCCGCGCCAGGCCCAGGACGTCGGCCGCGATGGCGTCGCCGCGGTTCGTCAGGGCCAGGGTGTGCTTCGTCGACAGGGTCGCCGGGCCCGCGCCGTAGCCCTTCGGGTAGCCGGCCTGCTCGATCAGCCAGGCGGCCGAGGTCTTCACGTGGTCGTCCGGGGCCGGGAAGCACGGGGGTTCGGCCGTGGCGCGGGCGGCGAGTGCTTCGAAAGCCGCTGTGTCCAGGACCGGATTTGTGAAGAACGAGCCCGCGGACCAGGTGTCGTGGTCGTCCGCGTTGAGCAACATGCCCTTCGACGCGCGCAGTTTGAGCACGGCCTCGCGGACTTGGCTCAGGGGTGCGCGATCGCCTTCCGCGACGCCGAGGGCCCGCGCCAGTTCCGCGTAGCGGATGGGGGCGGACAGGCGGTCTGCTTCGGAGGGCGCCGGCGGCTCGAAGCCGAACCAGACGGTGAGGACCACGTACTTGCCCGGGTTCTGCTTGAAGATCGAGTCGCGGTAGCCGAAGTCCAGACAGCGGGACTGCATGCCGCGGATCTCGCCGGTCTCGCGGTCCAGGGCGCGGATCCAGGCGATGCTGTGGCGGACTTCCTGGCCGTAGGCGCCGACGTTCTGGATCGGGGTCGCGCCGGCCGAGCCGGGGATGCCGCTCAGCGCCTCGACGCCGACGGCGCCCAGGTCCACCGCTTCGGCGACGAAGGCGTCCCAGTCGTGGCCCGCGGCCACTCCGAGGCGCAGGCCCGAGCAGGTCTTCTGCTTCGTGACGCCGGTGCTGGCGATCTTCAGGACGGTGCCGTCGAAGCCCTCGTCGCCGATCACCAGGTTGGAGCCGCCGGCCAGGATCAGCAGCGGTTCGCCGCGGCCGTCGCAGTCCTTGACGGTGTCGACGATCTCCTGCTCCGTGGTCGCGGTCACCATGCGCCGCGCCGGTCCGCCCACACGCAGGGTGGTCAGGGGCGCGAGGGGTGCCGAGGCCTGTTCGAGCA
Source organism: Catenulispora pinisilvae (assembly GCF_015356865.1). Taxonomy (GTDB): domain Bacteria; phylum Actinomycetota; class Actinomycetes; order Streptomycetales; family Catenulisporaceae; genus Catenulispora; species Catenulispora pinisilvae. The sequence continues at coordinate 29,331 of NZ_JAAFZA010000035.1, read as the reverse complement.
TGGAGGACACGCTACCGGGTGCCGGGCCCGGCGGGCATGTCATCTCAGTCTCCGAACGATCATCACGGGATCCGAAAGGTTCGGGCCCCGCAGGTCAGGGCCGCCGGACCCGTGGATCAGGGCCGCCGGACGCCGGAATCAGCGCCGCCCGACGCCCGAATCAGCGCCGCTGGACGCCGGAATCTGTGCCGCCCGAATCAATGTGCAGCCCGAATCAGGGCAGCCGGACCAGGGCCCGCGCCAGCCCCAGCACCTTCTCGCCGCCGCCACCGTCCCCGTCCCCACCGCTCATCGCGGTCAGGTCGACGCGCACCGTGCCGTCCTCGTTCACCGCGCTGACCTTGCCGGTGACGGTCAGCCGGGCGCCGGAGTCCTCGGCCACCCCGTCCGGCACCACGACCGGCTTGGTGAACCGCACCTGGTACTCCACGATCATGCCCGGGTCGCCGCACCAGTCGGTGACCACGCGGACCGCCTCGGCCATGGTGAACATGCCGTGCGCGATCACGTCCGGCAGCCCCACGGACTGCGCGAAGCGCTCGTTCCAGTGGATCGGGTTGAAGTCGCCGGAGGCGCCGGCGTACTTGACCAGGTCCACGCGCCGGATCGGGAAGGTCTGGGCGGGCAGCACGTCGCCCTTGGCGACGTCGGCGAACTTGATCATGACTGCGCCTCCTCGGCGGCCCCGACGACGACCAGCTTGGAGTAGCCCGACACCACGTGCTCGCCGTCCACGGTGACCAGGTCGGTGCGGGTGCTCAGGAAACCCTGGCCCATACGCTCGCTGACGTCCTCGATGACCACCGTCGCGGTCAGCTGGTCGTCGGCGTAGATCGGCCGGGCGTAGACGAAGCGCTGCTCGGCGTGCAGCACCCGGCTGAAGTCCAGGCCCAGCTCCGGGTCGTCGATGATGACCAGGGCGGCCGGCCAGGTGATGGCGATCGGGAACGTCGGCGGGGCCAGGACGTCGCGGTGCCCGAGATCCTGCGCCACCGCCGGGTCGCGGTAGACCGGGTTCGGGTCGCCGATCGCGTCGGCGAACTCGCGGATCTTCTCCCGGCCCACCTCATACACCGCGGTGGGCGGATAGGTGCGGCCGGCGAAACCGGGGTCCAGCGCCATCGTCCCTGCGCCTCCTTGGATATGGAGCTTGGATACGAAGAAACCGCCCGCGCCTGCTCCCGGGAGGGAGTCGGCGGGGCGGTCCAAAACTACAGGCCGCGCGGCACGGCCCGGCAGTGCGGGCCGGGCAGGAGCGGACTAGCGGGTCTCGCGGTGCGGGGTGTGCTTGTTGCACCAGCGGCAGTGCTTCTTCAGCTCCAGGCGGTCCGGGTCGTTGCGGCGGTTCTTCTTGGTGATGTAGTTACGCCGCTTGCACTCGGTGCAGGCCAGGGTGATCTTCGGGCGGACGTCGACAGCAGCCACTGGGGTGCCTCTTTCTTTCTTCGAGGGCTCCGGACCTTCCCAGGTCGGCCCTCACGATGGACAACCCTGCAAGGATACCTTGCAGGGCTAGGGGTGTTACGCCACGTCTTACACAAACACAGATGCGTAGCGGTGGCCGGACTTGAACCGGCGACACAGCGATTATGAGCCGCTTGCTCTACCAGGCTGAGCTACACCGCCACTCGATCAACGATCGGAGTGGTCCGGCGGACACGGGCTTTAACCCTTTCGTGTCCACCGGACCCCCGGTGTGATCTGAGCCCCTTTACGGAATCGAACCGTAGACCTTCTCCTTACCATGGAGACGCTCTGCCGACTGAGCTAAAGGGGCGAGCAGGGAATAAGTTACACGGTCTTGGGCCCCGTGCGAAATCGGGTTTGCGCAAGCCGTGTCGCCCCCCGGGTCCACTACGCTCGGCCGCATGTCAGAGCCTGAGTCGGGGCCGTCTCAACAGGCGGCCGGACAGAGCACGCCCGCGCCCCCGCCCGCGCCCCGCAGCCGAAGCCGAAGCCAGTGGACTGTGCACCGCGAGTGGCCGGTGTATGAGAACCCGTGGGTGGACGTCCTGATGGCCGACGTCGAACTCGGCGACGGAACCCGCTTCGAACACCACGTCGTGCGCACCCGCGAGGCCGCCAGCTGCGTGGTGACCAGGACCGCCGCCGGACGCGAGGAAGTGCTGCTGATCTGGCGGCACCGCTTTGCGATCGACAAGTGGGTATGGGAGATCCCCTCCGGCCTGATCGAGGAGGGCGAGGACCCCGCCGACACCGCACGCCGCGAGGTCGAGGAGGAGACCGGCTGGCGGGTGAGCGAAGTCACACCGCTGCTCGGCTTTCACCCGGTCGGCGGGATGCTGCGTACTCAGTACCGGCTGTTCCGCGCGCACGGGGCGGAGTACATCGGGGAGCCGACCGAGGAGAACGAGGCGGAGAAGGTGGCTTGGGTACCGCTGGACGAAGTACTCGGGCTGATCGACGCCGGGCAGATCGCGACATCGTCCTCGCTGGTCGGGTTGCTGCGGGTGCTGGCCGAGCGGAAGTGAGGCGGAAGTGAGGCCGAGCCCCGCACTCGGCTGAACGACTGAACCGCCGCTGAACCGCCGCGCGTGATCGGCCGTGATCAGCGGGGATCGGCAGAGATCGGCAGAGATCGGCAGAGATCAGCAATGCCCTGCACCGCTCACGCGAAGCTGAACACCACGGTCACCTGAACCGTCACGTCCGTGCTGCCCACCTGGATCGGCACCGGGTTCACCGCGGACCCCCCGGCGGCGGCCGGGGACCCGTAGTTGACCGGGATCTGGGTGTTGCCGTCGCTCTCCTCGACGCGCACCACCTGGCCGAGCGTCCGGCCCGCGGACTTCGCGTACTGCGCGGCCTTCGCCTTGGCGTCGTTGAACGCGGCGTCCCGGGCCTGGTTCAGCGGTCCCGCATCGTTCTGCAGATCGGTCGACAATCCGGAGATCTGGGTGGCGTTCCCGCCGGCGGTCGACGCCGCGGCGATGACCGCCCCGGCGGACTTGGTATCGCGCAGCGTCACGGTCATGTTCTCCGAGGCCTGATACCCGGTGACCGTCTGCTTACCACCAGAATTGTCATACTGTGGACCGACATTCAGCCCGGAGGTCTTCTGGTCCGCGGCTGCCACGTGGTTGCCGGTCAACGAGCTCTGCACCGCGCCCACCGTCGCCGACAGGTCGTTCATCGCGGTGCTGACATCACCGGCGGTCTTGCTCACGGCCAGGCTGAGGATCAGCGTGTCGGGCGTCCCGGTCACCTTCCCGGTGCCCTGCACGGTGATGCCCGGGAACGCGTCCGGCGCGACGGCGGTACCGTCCCCGGCCAGCGCGGAGGAGCTGAAGGGCGCGGCGTTCGCGTTCGGCGCCGAGGTGCCGCCGGACAAGCCGATGGCGACCGCGCCACCGGCGGCGAGCAACGTCGCGACGCCGATCACCGCGGTCCGGCGGGTGATGCTCAGATTGAGTTCCATGCGGCCTTGGATGCGGCCGATCTAGCTTTGGTTCCCCCTAAGGGGCTGTCCAGATGAGGGGCTGCCCAGATGAGAGGGTGCTCAGATCGGTGGCACGCGCTAAGCCCGCACCACCCGCACCCCCAGCTCGGTGAACCGGGCCACCATCTCCTCCGGCGCGTCCCCGTCGGTCACCAGCGTCGTCACCTCCGAGATCGGGCAGATCCGCGCGAACGCCCGCCGCCCCAGCTTCGAGGAGTCCGCGACCACCACCACGTGCCGGGCCCGGGAGGCCAGGGTCTGGTTCACCGTCGCCTCGGCCTCGTTGTGCGCGCTGGCGCCGTGCTCGGCGTCCAGCGCGTCCACGCCGAGGATCGCCAGGTCCAGCGCCACCCGCTCCAGCATCGCCGCGGCGACCGGGCCGACCAGCTCGTAGGACTTCGGGGAGCCGACGCCACCGGTCGCGACCACGTGCAGATACGGCCGCACCACCAGTTCCTGCGCGATGTTCAGCGCGTTGGTGACCACCGTCACCGCCGGGCCCCGCTGCTCGCCGGCCAGGTCCGCGCGGGTGGCCAGGGCCCGCGCCACCTCGGTGGCGGTGGTGCCGCCGTTGATGCCGACCGTCGAGCCGACCGCGACCATGCCCGCCGCCACCGAGGCGATGCGCTGCTTCTCCGGGGCGTGCCGGGCGACCTTGAAGCGCAGCGGCAGGTCGTAGGAGACGCTGTGCGCCGTGGCCCCGCCGCGGGTGCGGGACAGCAGCTGCTGCGCGGCGAGCTCGTCGAAGTCCCGGCGCACGGTGGCCGCCGACACCCCCAGCTTCTCCGCCGTCTCCTCGATCTCCAGCTTGCCGAGTTCGGCCAGCATCTCCAGCAGGACGCTCCAGCGCTCGTAGCGGTTCACGTCGGACCTTCCACTCGCGTTTCACTCATCCCATGATGGGATCGTGACCTTGTTTGCAAGATTTTCTGGCACACTGAAGCGATCCTGCAAGGTGTCAGCATCGCCGCACTGTCGAAAGACAGCAGTCAAACCCTAGGGGGCCGTCGGTTGAGCACTTGCCGCCTGGCCACCGCATTCCTGCCCGTGGCCGCGCTGGGCCCGGAGAACCCGCTCCCGCCGCTGCGCAAGCTCGCGGACCCGCGCGGCGACCTGGACGTCTCCGAGGCCGACGCCGAGATGGTCGCGAACCTCGGCTACGGCCACGTCGAATCCCTGCTCCCGTACACCTTCCAGGACGGCTACACCCGCGAGACCCCCGACCGCGAGCTGACCACCGCGGTCCTGGAGAACGACGTCCTGCGCGCCGAGTTCCTGCTCGGCTACGGCGGCCGCCTGATGTCCCTGCGCCACCAGGCCACCGGCCGCGAGCTGCTGCACTTCCCGCCGAAGCTCCAGCTCGCCAACCTGGCCCTGCGCAACGCCTGGTTCGCCGGCGGCGTCGAATGGAACCTGGGCACCTTCGGCCACACCGCCCTGAGCTGCTCCCCGATGCACGCCGTGCGCCTCACCCGTGACGACGGCACCCCGGTGCTGCGGATGTACGAGTACGAACGCCAGCGCCGCCTGGTCTACCAGCTGGACTGCTACCTGCCCGACGGCTCCCCGGCCCTGTTCGTCCACGTCCGGATCCACAACCCGTTCCCGCAGGACGCACCGGTCTACTGGTGGAGCAGCGCCGCGGTACCGCAGACCCCTGATACCCGTGCGCTGATGCCCGCGACCTCGGCGTACCACTTCTCCTACACCGGCAAGATGCGCCGCATCCCGTTCCCCCGCTGGCGCGACGCCGATACTTCCTACCCCGGCCGCGTCGACTACGGCGCCGACTACTTCGCCGAGATCCCGGACGGCGAGCGCCGCTGGATCGCCGCCGTGGACGCCGCCGGGGCGGGCCTGTTCCAGACCTCGACCGACCGGATGCGCGGCCGCAAGCTCTTCCACTGGGGCACCGGCTCCGGCGGCCGGAACTGGCAGGACTGGCTGTCCGGCCCGCGCCAGGAGTACTTCGAGATCCAGGCCGGTCTGGCCCGCACCCAGCTGGAACACCTGCGGCTTCCCGGGCGGCAGAGCTGGTCCTGGGTCGAGGCGTACGGCCTGCTCCAGACCGATCCCGCAAACGTGCACGGCGCGAAATGGCCGGACGCCACCGACGCCGGGGCCGCCGCGCTCGCCGAGCTGATCCCGGCGCGGCGCCTGGACGAAGAGCTGGCGACGATGACCGCGCTGGCCGAGAAGCCGCCGGAGGAGGTCCTGCACGCCGGCACCGGCTGGGGCGCCCTGGAACGCCGCGCGCTGGGCCGCAACCGCGCCCTGAACCTGCCCGGCACGCCTTTTCCGGACGCCACGATCGGCCGCGACCAGCAGTCCTGGCTCTCGCTGGTCCGCAAGGGCCAGATGCCGACCCCGGCCCCGGCGCTGCCGCCGTCGTCCTACGCGGTCGGCCCGGTCTGGACCGCGCTGCTGGAGAAGGCGACCGCCGATCCCGCGCACGCGACCTGGTTCACCTGGCTGCACCTGGGCGTGAACCGCTACCACGGCGGCGACCTGGTCGGTGCCCGCGAAGCCTGGGAGCGGTCGATAGCGCAGGCCGAAACCGCGTGGGCGCACCGGAATCTGGCGATCCTCGATGAGTCCGAGGGCCGGCCCGGCGAGGCCGCCGACCGCTACCTGCGGGCCTGGCAGCTCTCACCACGGCTGCGGCCGCTCACCATCGAGACCCTGCGTGCCCTGATCACCGCCGAGCGGCCACAGGCGGCCCTGGACATCGTCGACCGGCTCAAGGAACCCGACCGCTTCGCCGGCCGGATCCTGATGCTCGAATGCCGCGCCGCGCTGGACACCGGCGATCTGGTGCGGGCCCGGCGGATCCTGGAGACCGGACTGGTCGTGGAGGACATCCGCGAGGGCGAGGACCCGCTGTCGGACATGTGGTGGGAGTTCCACTCCCGGCAGGCCGGCGGGCTCGGTCCGGTCGTGTCACAGCGGCTGCGCGAAGAGCACCCGCTTCCGTGCAGCTACGACTACAGCATCCGACAGCTGTAACAGCCTCCTTCCTCACAACACCCGGCTCCACCGCAGCTCACAGGGCCGTGGTCGGCTCATGCCAGCGCTTCTTGCAAGTTCTGCAACTTAATGCGAGCCAATGCTATCAGAGATCTCAATATCGCATCGGTGAAAGAAATCTTGCAAAGAATGCTTGTAGTTCACCTGACGGGCGTCCTACTGTCTGCTCCCAGCACCCCGAGTGATCGTCATCTGTTCCGGCTCTTTGGCGAAACAGCCTTCGGAAGGAATCGAATATGGGCAGCAGCACCGGCCGGGGCCCCCGGCTTCTCGCGATAGCCACCGCCGCCGTCCTCGCGGTCGGCGTCAGCGCGTGTTCCAGCAGCAAGAGCTCGTCCGCGTCCGGCGGCTCCGGCAAGTCCGGCGGCAGCTTCACCTACTGGTCGATGTGGCGTCAGGACGAGCCGCAGGCCAAGGTGATCCAGGCGGCGATCACCCAGTTCACCGCGGACACCGGCATCAAGGTCGACGTCCAGTGGACCGGCCGGGACGTGGCCAAGAAGATCGGCCCGGCGATGGCGGCCGGCAAGGCGCCGGACATGTGGGACGAGGGCGAGGACGTCGTCTACGGCGCCGCCGCGCAGAACGGCAACGCCAAGGACCTCTCGGCGGTCCTGGACATGACCATCCCGAACGACAACGAGAAGGTCTCCGACGCGATCCCGTCGAAGTACTGGGACTCGCTGCCGAAGGACCCCAGCGGCGGCCAGCACTGGATCGTGCCGTACGAGGCCAGCACCGCGGGCATCTTCTACAACACCGCCGACCCCGGCGTCTCGGCCGCGATGGCGTCGCAGCCGGCCACCTGGGACGACTTCATCAACGTCTGCCAGGCGCTGAAGGCGAAGAACGAGCCCTGTCTGGCCTCCGAGGGCGAGGACTCCTGGACCAACGGCCTGTGGTTCGACTACCTGCTCAACGCCGCGGGCGTGAATTTCAACGACCTGGCCAGTGACAAGACCGGCGCCGCCTGGGACAACCCGGCCGTGCTGAAGGCCGCGCAGCAGGTCGAGCAGCTGGTCAAGGGCGGCTACATCATCCCGACCTACACCCAGACGAAGTACCCGGCGCAGCAGACCAACTGGGCCGGCGGCAAGGCCGGCTTCCTGATGAACGGCAACTGGGTCACCGCCGAGGTCGCCAAGCAGATCCCGTCGACCTGGAAGTACGGCTTCATGCTCCCGCCGGGCGCCACCCAGCCGGACTCGATGATCTTCGGCTTCGCGCTGACCAAGAACGCGAAGCACGTCAGCCAGGCCGAGCAGTTCATGGCCTACTTCCTGCAGAAGAAGACGCTGTCGGGGATCTCCACCCAGGCCGACAACATCACCCCGCGCACCGACATCCCGGCGCCGCCGGAGTTGGCCACCGTGCAGAAGACCCTGGACGCGCCCAAGCTGCGCCTCACCTTCGACGGCGTGGCCGGTGACTGGACCACCAAGGTCTGGAACCAGAACTACCTGGACTTCTGGCACGGCCAGATCGACGCCGCGACGTTCATCTCGAAGATGAAGAGCGCGCAGGTCTCGTTCTGGAAGAGCCAGAGCTAAGGCATGAGCACCGCAACCATCCAGGACTCGTCTCGGGCGCGCCGCTCCCGGGGCGGGTCCGCCCCGCGCCCGCCGGTCGGCGCCGCGCCGCTGGAACGCTCGCGGCGCCGCATGTTCTGGGCCTTCACCGCCCCGGCCGTCCTGGTCTATTTCGTGCTGTTCCTGGTTCCGGTCGGTTACGCGGCCTGGACCAGCCTGTACAAGTGGGACGGCATCGGCCCGAAGAAGTGGAAGGGCCTGAAGAACTACCAGACCCTGTGGCAGGACCCGACCTTCCGGCACTCGCTGACCAACACGCTGAAGATCCTGGTCGTCGGCGGCGTGCTCACCTTCGCGTTCGCCTTCGCGCTGATGCTGATCCTGCGCGAGATGAACCGCAAGCTGTTCGCCCGCTCGGTCCTGTTCTTCCCGTGCCTGGTGAACGCGATGGTCTTCGGCATCGCCGCGGGCATCCTGTTCTCCCCCACCGGCCCGGTGGACAAGATCCTCGAAGCGCTCGGCTGGAGCCATCCGCCGCAGTGGCTGGCCACCCAGCACCTGTCGACGATGATCCTGGGCACGCTGATCTGGACGGCCACCGGCTACTACAGCGCGATCCTGATGGCCGCGGTGGACCAGATCCCCGAATACCTCTACGAGGCGGCCGAGCTCGACGGCGCCAACGCCTTCCAGCGCTTCCGGCACGTCACGCTGCCGATGTGCTGGGACGTCATCTCGGTCTGCGCGGTGCTGTGGACGGTGAGCTCGGTGAAGATCTTCGAGCTGATCCTGATGTACGGCGGCAGCAGCGGCTCCCAGCCGCCGGCCGGTTCCTGGAACACCGCCATGTACGTCTACACCGAGGCCTTCCCGACCGCCTCGACCCCGCAGCTGGGCCTGGCCACGGCCGCCGCGCTGGTGAGCCTGTTCATGGTCATCATCTTCACCGTCGTGCTGCGCCGGCTGCTGCGCCGCGACCCCATCGAGTACTGATCCGGGCGCCCCGGGAAAGGAAGACGAGCCCATGACGCCCAGGCGCAAGGCCCGGAGCCTGCCGATGCGGATCGCCACCGGCGTGGTGTGGGTGGTGGTGGCCGCCGACATCGTGCTGGTCGGCTGGATCCTGCTCACCTCGCTGCGCAGCGGCACCGACATCTTGAACCATCCCTTCGGCGTGCCCACGCACCCGAAGTTCTCCAACTACAGCAAGGTGTTCTCCGACGGCGGCTTCGGCCAGGCCGCGCTGAACAGCGTGCTGGTCGCCGTCCTGTCCTCGGTGCTGGCCGTCGCGGTCGCGGCGCCGTGCGCCTACGCGCTGGCCCGCCGCCGCAACCGGGTCTCCGGCGCGATGAGCATGACCTTCGCCATGGGCCTGGGAGTGCCGGGGCAGGTCATGGTGGTGCCGCTGTTCATCGGCATGGCCAAGGTGAACCTCGACGACTCCCAGCCCGGCCTGATCCTGGTGTATCTGGGTCTGGCGATGCCTTTCACCGTCTACCTGCTGACCGGCTTCTTCTCCGGCATCCCGCAGGTCTTGGAGGAGGCGGCGGTGCTGGACGGCGCCGGAGCGGTGCGCACCTTCACCCGCGTCATCCTGCCGGTGGCGCGCGGCGGCCTGGTCACCGCGTTCCTGCTCCAGTTCATCTCGGCCTGGAACGAGACGCTGTTCGCGATCGTGCTGACCCACAGCCAGGACAAGGTGACACTGCCGGTGGCGCTGTCCGACTTCGTCCAGGAGGCCCAGCTGAACGGCCTGGACTGGGGCGCGATGTTCGCCGGGGTGTGCGTGGTGCTGGCCCCGATGATCGCGTTGTTCAGCTGGCTCGGCAGCCGCATCATCCAAGGTATGACAGTGGGGATTGGCAAGTGAGCACGGAACTGCGACGCGACGTCCTGCCCATCGAGGGCGTCGCCGACCCGGCCTCGGGCCGGCTCCCGATCCTGCACGGGATCACCCGGCCCGCCTTCGACTCGGCCGTGGCCCCCTACCCGGACATGGCCCGGAACCTGGAGTACGGCCGGCCCACCACGCTGCTGCCGTACACGATGCAGGACTCTTACACGCGGGAGCGCTCTTCGCGAGAGCTTGCGACCCTGGTGCTGGAGAACGAGGTGCTGACCGCCACGTTCCTGCCGGACCAGGGCGGCCGGCTGTGGTCGCTGGTGCACAAGCCGACCAACCGCGAACTCCTGCACCGCAACCCGATCCTGCAACCGGCGAACCTCGCGCTGCGCGACGCCTGGCTGGCCGGCGGTGTGGAGTGGAACTTCGGCGCCACCGGCCACTGGCCGCTCACCTGCGAACCGCTGCACGCGGTGCGCCTGAGCGCACCGGACGGCACGCCGGTGCTGCGCATGTACGAGTTCGAGCGGCTGCGCCGGGTGGTGACCACCGTCGACGCCTGGCTGCCGCCGGGCTCGCCGACGCTGATGATCCACGTCGCGCTGCACAATCCGGCCCAGACCCCGATCCCGGTCTACTGGTGGTCCAACATCGCGGTACCGCAGAGCCCTGATGTGCGCGTGGTGACCCCGGCCGAGCGGGCGTTCCACTTCGACTACAGCGCACAGCTCAAGCTGGTCGACTTCGGGGACCGCAACCGGACCGACGGCGACCACAGCTACCCCGCGCGTTTCCCGGCGGCGGCGGACTTCTTCATGGACATCCCGGTCGGCGAGCGCCACTGGATCAGTGCCCTGGACAAGAACGGATCGGGTCTGGTGCAGACCTCGACCGACCGGCTGATCGGCCGGAAGCTGTTCCAGTGGGGCGTGGCCGCGGGCGGACAGCGGTGGCAGGAGTGGCTGTCCGGGCCGGACTCGGAGTACATCGAGATCCAGGCCGGGCTGGCGCGAACGCAGCTGGAGCACCTGGAGCTGCCCGGCGAGACCACGTGGGAGTGGGTCGAGGCGTACGGGCTGCTGGAAGCGGATCCGGCGGCGGTGCACGGGACGTGGGACGAGGCGCGCGACGCGGTGGCGGGTGCGCTGGAGCGGTTGCTGCCGCGGACAGCGCTGGAAGCGGCGCTCGTCCAGACGCGGCAATTCGGGGCCGCTGCCGAGGAGGCGGAACACCTCCATCAGGGCTCTGGTTGGGGCGCGCTTGAAGTAGCTGCTGGTTCTCTGCCCGCCGACGCGCTTCATCCATTCGGGTCCTGCGATGTCGAGCAGCAGCCGTGGCTTGATCTTCTGCGGACCAACCGCTTGCCGATCAGCGACCCGCCGGCGTCCCCGGTCACCGGCCCGAAGTGGCGCGCGCTCCTCGAAGCGTCGGCCGACGACTGGCACGCGCTCTACCACCTCGGCCTCCTCCGGCTCGCCGAGGATGACCGAGCCGGAGCCCGCGAAGCGTGGACCCGCTCGCTCGCCGAGCAGCCGAACGCGTGGGCCCAGCGCGCCTTGGCCCACCTCGCGGACTCCTCCTCCGAGGCCGCCGACCTGACCCTGGCCGCGCACCGTCTTCTCCCCGGCCTGCGCGAGCTGACCATCGAGACACTCAAGGTCCTGCTCGCCGCCGACCGCGCGGCCGACGCGCTGGACGTCATCAGCACCCTGTCACCCGAGGACCGCGCGCACGGCCGCATCCGCCTCCACAACGCGCAGGCCGCCCTCGCGGCCGGCGACATCGACCAGGTCCGCCTGCTCCTCGACGAGGGCATCACGGTCGACAACCTCCGGGAAGGCGAGGCCTCCCTGGACCTGCTGTGGCACGCCGCGCATCCCGATCAGCCAGTCCCGCCCGAATACGACTTCCGGATGTCCGGAAGCTGATCCGAGAGGAACGCATGGCACACCTCCCTGCCCGCCGTGGCGTCGTCTGGACCGCCGCGGCCGCCAGCTTGGCCCTCGGCACCGCCGCACCCGCCTATGCCCATGACTCCGGGCACGACTCCGGGCACGACTCCGGCCACCGCTCCAGCACCGCCTACTACGTCGACTGCTCCCGCTCCCACGACGGCAACGGCACCGCCGCCCAGCCCTGGAACTCACTGGCCGACGTGAACAAGCCGGTCTTCGCCCCCGGCGCGCACATCCTGTTCGCCCGCGGCTCCACGTGCGTCGGCACGCTCGCGCCGCAGGGCTCGGGGGTCGCGGGCGCGGACATCGTGGTGGACGCGTACGGCTCGGGTGCGCTGCCCCTGCCGCGCATCGACGGGAACGGCGCGCTGGAGACCGTCTCCCTGCACAACCAGCAGTACTTCGAGATCCACCACCTCGACGTGACCAACGCCGCCGACCCGGGCACCAAGCACCGTGGCATCCACGTGGACGCGCAGGACGTCGGCAAGCTGTCGCACATCGTCATCTCCGGGGTGAACGTGCACGACATCCTGGGCGATGACACCAAGGACGCCGACGGCAGCGACGGGATCGACGTCAGCGTGCACGGCACGACCGTCCCGACCTGGTTCGACGACGTACAGATCACCGGTAACACGCTGACTCAGGTGAACCGCGAGGGGATCGTCACGGCCTCCTCCTGGGCCCAGTACAACGGATTCCAGGAGCACCCCTTCACCCACGTCCTGATCCAGGGCAACGACCTGGCCCGCACCGGCGGCGACGGCATCGTGGTCGAGCAGGTCTCCGGCGCCCTGGTCGACCACAACACGCTGGCCGGCTTCAACGTCGCCTCGCAGGGCTACAACGCGGGCATCTGGCCCTGGGACTCCGACCACGTGACGTTCCAGTACAACGACGTCTCCGGCGGCCACGGCCACATGGACTCGATGGCCTACGACATCGACGACTTCACCGACACCATCGTCTACCAGTACAACTACAGCCACGACAACGACGGCGGCTTCGCCCTGATCTGCGGCACCGCCGACGGCTACGTCCGCAACTCGGTGATCCGCTACAACATCAGCCAGGACGACTCCTACCGCGGCGTCGAGAACTGCTCCGGCCCCTCCGGCCCGGTCCAGGTCTACAACAACACGATCTACGTGAAGCCCGGCGCCGGCATGCAGGTGCTGCGGGAGAACAACGACAGCACGGCGCGCGACGTGCAGTTCACGAACAACGTGGTGGTGAACGCGGGCGCGCCGAGCGACGCGACGTTCGGGCTGTCGGCGACGACGAGCTACCAGCTGACGGACAACACGTTCTTCAACACGGCGACGGCGCCGGGCACCGGGACGCTCACCACGAACCCGTTGCTGGCCGCCGGCGGGACGGCGACAGGTATCGGGGCCCACGCGAACGGCTACCGGCTGTGCGCCGGGTCGCCGGCACTGGCCAGCGGGATCGCGGTCGCGGGCAACGGCGGTCGGGACTACTTCGGGAATGCGATTCGGGCTGGCGCTCCGGATCGGGGTGCTTATGCGGGAGCAGGAGTTCACGGCTGCGGCACATGAGCTGAGTGGCTGAGCGACCGAACACAGCGTGCAGCGGCATCCGGAGGGGAGCCGCTGCGCGCTGTTTCCGTCTGTCCTGTGGGGACTCACCGCCGCTGCCGATCCTGGAACCTTCCAGGACCGGTCCTGAGCGCAGGCGCCTAGCCTCTGAACTGTGAAATCGCCGAGGTCCGATCAAGGAGACATCCACCGCCGCACTGTCATCCTCGGCGGTCTGGGTGCAGCGGTCTTGGTCGGCGTTCCCGCAGCGGTCCTCGCATCGGACACCTCCCACGGCACACCCTCGACAAGCCGGAAGAGCCCGGCCGCCGACATCAAAAAGGGAGTGCTCCTCGCCACCCTCGACGGTACCGCCGAGATCCTGTCGGTCGCGTTCAGTCCGGACGGCAAGACCGTGGCGACCACCAGCGACAACGACGACGGCACCGTTCGGCTGTGGGATACGGCCACCGGCCGTCCCGTCAGTACCCTCATCGGCTACACGCCCCGCAGCCTCAACTCGATCGCGTTCGGCCCGGATGGCAAGACCCTGGCCGCAGGCGGCGAAAACGGCGCCGTCCAGTTGTGGGAACTGAGCACCGGCCACAGCGTTGCCACCTTCACCGCCGCGAACCACGGCGCCCTCATCATGTCGGTGGCGTTCAGTCCGGACGGCAAGACTCTAGCTGCCGGTGACAGCGACACCCAGGTCCAGTTTTGGGATGTGGCAACTGGCCACGGCACCGCCACACTCCCCCTGGCCGACGTCTACCCATCACTCCAATCGGTGGCATTCAGCCCGGACGGTAGGACCTTGGCCGTCGGCGGCAGCAGCGGAGTCACGCTATGGAACGTGGCCACCGGGAAGACGGCCGTCACCCTCGCCGGAGACCGCAGTCGGGCGGCCTGCTCGGTGGCATTCAGTCCGGACGGTAGAACCCTGGCTGTGGCCAACGGCGGAGCCTTTCTGTGGGATGTGACCACCGGGCAGTTCATCACCGGCTTGATCGGTGACACCCACCAGGGCGTCGCGTCGGTGGCATTCAGCCCAGATGGCAAGACCCTGGCCGCTGGCAGCGTGTACGACACGGTCACGCTGTGGGACGTGGCCACCAGACAGAACACTCTCACTTCCGTTTTCACTGCCATCGGTCGTCCAATGGTGCTCAGCCCGAACGGTAGGACTGTGGCTGCCTTCAGCACCGACGCGAACAGTGTCCAGCTATGGAGTGTCTGATAGTCGCCTGCTCCGCTGCACCTGCTGTGTGCTGCTCAGCCGCAACACAGCCCCGCCTCTGCCTCGCCCTGTAGCTCAGCTCAGCTCCGCCCCTCCCCGCGGTACAACTCGATCTCCCCATCCAGCTCGATCGCCAGCACCGTCACCACCGGATCGGCCACACTCGGCACGTCGATCGCCAGTACTCCTGGGATCTCGGCGAAGCCCCCGTACCGGCGGTGCGTCAGCTCCTCGCCGGTGGCCAGGGCCGTCACCCGCTTGACCCAGCTTGTCAGGCCCTTGATGGTCACCGGGTCGCGCGGCGGGTCGTAGCAGAACACGTAGAACGTGCGGACTTGCAGGCGTTCAATAAGGCGTGCCGGAGGGCTTTCGGGGCTTCGCCTCGGGCGCTGCGGCTGGGACGGTAGGGACCTACCAACCCGCGTTGGCGTAGTCCTTCAAGAAGCAGCCATACAAATCCTCCCCCTGCTCGCCGCGCACGATCGGGTCATACACCCGAGCCGCGCCGTCGACGAGGTCCAGCGGGGCGTGGAAGCCGATGTCGGCCAGGCGGAGGCGGTCCGGGTGGGGGCGTTCGTCGGTGATCCAGCCGGTGTCGACGCTGTTCATCAGGATGCTGTCGCTCTGGAACATCTCCTTGGCGCTGGTGCGGGTCAGCATGTTGAGAGCGGCCTTGGCCATGTTGGTGTGCGGGTGCCCGGCGCCCTTGTAGCCGCGGCTGAAGACGCCCTCCATGGCCGAGACGTTGACGATGTGCTTTCGCGTGGCCGGGGAGGCCTTCATCGCGTTTCGCAGCCTGCTGATGAGGATGAACGGTGCCGTCGAGTTGCAGAGCTGGACTTCCAGCAGCTCGATCGGGTCCACGTCCTGGACCGTCTGCACCCATGAGTTGGTGTCGGCCAGGTCCGGGACCAGGCCGCCGGCGTCGATGGCGGTGCCGGCCGCGATGCGGTCCGGGGCGGCCGAGCCGGCGGTGAGGGCCAGGGCCACCAGGTCGGTGGCGCCGGCGCTCGTGGCCCCGACCACGCCGCCGGCTCCGACCCCGACGAGGTCGGCCGCGATCGACTCCGATGAGCGGGTCTGCCCCGGCAGGGCGATGAGGCCGGAGCCGGTGAAGCGTCCGAAGGAGACCAGTTCCGGCAGCGGCCCGTCGGGCAGGGGCTGTGCCTCGGCCCGGATCAGCGGCTCGTATGCGGCGGGCGAGCGCCGTACGGTCTGCGCCGCGTTGTTGACCATGATGTCGAGGGGGCCTTCGGCCGCGACGGAGTCGGCGAGCGCCACGACTTGTGCCACGTCCCGCAAGTCGATGCCGACGACCCGCAGGCGGTGCAGCCACTCGTCGCTGTCGGGCATGGCGGCGAAGCGGCGGGCGGCGTCGTTCGGGAAGCGGGTGGTGATGGTCAGGTGCGCACCGTCGCGCAACAGGCGCAAGGCGATGTACATGCCGATCTTGGCGCGGCCGCCGGTGAGCAGCGCACGTTTACCAGTCAGATCGGCGTGGGCGTCCCGGCGCTTCCAGTTCTCGGCGGCGCAGTCGGGGCACAGGTTGTGGTAGAAGGCGTGCACCTCGCGATAGCGCGTCTTGCAGATGTAGCAACCGCGGTCGCGGAGCAACGTTCCGGCCACGATGTTTCCGGACTCGGCGGTCTCCGAGCTCAGGGGCAGGCCCTGGGTCTCGTCGTCGAGGCGGCTCGGCGCGCCGGTGGCGGTCTTGGCGGTCACGGCCCGGTCCGCGGCCTGTGCCCGGGCCTGCCGCTCAGTCCGCCGACGCACCTTGACGCTCTTGTAGACGCCGGCCGTCGCGCGCCGCACCGTCACCGCGTCGGGATGCTCGACCGGCAGCTGCTCCACCTCGGCCAGGATGTCGAGCAGCAGCGCCAGGCGCTCTGGCGCGATGCCGGGTCCCGGAGCCTCATCTGATTCATCAGCCACAGTGGCCCCGTTGGATAGCCTGCCCGCGACATCGCCCTGCTCGATCACCCGCACAAATCTACCTGGCGTGCGGGTCTGCTCCGGCCACCGGAAAACCAGCGGGCGCCCGAACCGCCGAGGTCCGGGCGCCCGCGTCAGTGGTGCGGCAGTGCTACTTCACCGTGTAGCTGTACGGGATCCCCGTCAGCTCGTCGGCGGTGCCGTAAGCCGCGTTGTACGTGTCCACGTACAGCTCGCCGCTCACCTTGCTGCCGCTCTTGCCGGTCGGCGTGAAGGTGACGGTGACCGTGCCGGTCTGGCCGGGCTGGATGGTCACCGGCGCCAGCGCCGGGGCGGTGGGGTCGACGCCGGCCAGCCACAGGTCGCCGGTACCGGCCACGGCCGTGCGGTCGAAGGCCAGCGTGGTGACGCTCTCGGCCTCGGTCGCGCTGCCGGAGACCGCGGCGTTCGTCGGGCCCAGCGGGGTCGGGTCCTGGCCCCAGACACCCTGGGTGAGCCACGGCGAGTCCACGGTGACCGCGGCGGTCAGACCCTTGGAGACGCCGTAGACCTCGGGCTGGCCGGACGGGCCGCTGGTGGAGAAGTCCGCCGGGATCGTCGAGGACTGCGACGCGCGCAGCTCCGTGGTGTGCGTCGGGATCTGGAACGAGGGCTGCGGGCCGGTGGTGGCGAACGGCAGGGCCACCGTGGCACCCAGCGGCTGCTGCGCCGGCAGGTCGTAGTCGGCGCGGCTGTCGAGCCGCGGGTCGGCGAACACCGTCAGCGGGGCCGCGCCGGTGTTCTTGATCGTCACCGTGGCGGTCACCGCCTTGCCCGCCGCCAGCGAGCCCGCGGGCAGGCCCTTGGCGCTGGCGTCCACCGTGTTGTAGTGGAGCTGGCCATTGAAGGCGTCAGCCAGGTCGCCGGACAGGATCGCCGGGTTGTTGTCGTCCAGGAACAGCACCCAGCGGCCGGCGGCCGGGGTGTTGACGTAGCCGGTCAGCGAGGGCAGCAGGCTCTGGTTGCCCTGCGCGTCCACCGCGAGGTTCGTGCTCAGCGACACCACCTGGTGGTCCGGGGACTCCAGGAACGCCGAGACCGCGTGGCTGCCGGTGAACGTCAGGTTCATCGCCAGGTTCTTCTTGCCACGCGGCACGTCGAAGTAGTACGACTCGGTCTGCGACGGCGTGTTCGCCCGGCCGTTGCCGCCGGTCAGCGTGCCGGTGAAGGCACCGCCGTCGTTGTTGGTGGAGATCAGCGTCCGCTTGGTCACCGGCACCGTGGTGCTCTGGTGGAACCCGGTGGTGAACGCCAGCGCCGCCGAGACGTCGCCGGGGTTCTGGCCCAGCGTCTGCTTCACCGTGAACTTCTGCGACTGCCCCGGCTTCAGTACGGCGTTCGCCGGGCTCACCGAGCCGACGTCCTTGTACTTGGTGGCCGCGAAGTCGTAGCTGACGTTGCCCTTGAACCCGGTGGCGTTGGCGTTGGCGTAGAAGTACGCCGTCCACTTCCCGGCCGGCGGGTTCGCCTGGTCGACCTGCGCGTAGTTGGTCGTGCCCTGCGGGCTGTTCCAGTTCTCGTACTCGCCGTTCGGGCCGATCAGCACCAGCCGCAGCAGCGTGCTGGTCCCGGCGCAGGCGCAGGTGGCCGTGCCGGTCAGGTGGTCGGCGCCGGCCGGCACGGTGAACGTGGTGCTGAACCAGTGCCGCTTCAGGCCGGTGGTGCCCAGGGTGTAGCCCTCGTAGAACCAGGGCGAGTTCGGGTCGGTGAAGTCCACGGCCTTGGTGCCGCGCACGTCCCCGACCGTGGTGTCCAGCTCGCGGACGTTCGCCGCCACGGTCTGGGTGTTCGGGCTGGTGTTGGTCAGCGTGACCGTCGCGGACTGCTTCGAGCCGCCGTTGCCGATCAGCGAGACCTGGGTGTCGCCGGCGCCGGTGGTGGCCAGCAGGCCGTCGCCCTGCGCCTTCGGCGAGCCGTCGCCGTCCTTGACCGACATCGCCATCCGGACCGCGCGGTAGGTGTTCAGCTCACCGGCGCCCTGCTGGTCGGCCGGCAGGCCCAGGTCGCTGGCCGAGGAGGTGAGGATCTGCTTCACCAGGGCCGGCGTCGGGCGCACCCCGCCGTGGGTGTTCTCATACGCCTCGATGACCAGCGCGGCGCCGCCGGCGACCAGCGGCGAGGCCATGCTGGTGCCGCCGAAGTCCTCCAGCGAGGCCGGGTTGCCGTTGTAGTCCACACAGGCGCTGAACCGCGCCTCGGGGCTGCACAGCGCCCAGCCGCCCTGGCCCGGCGCGACCAGATCCGGGACCCGGTCCCGGACGTTGGTGCCGGAGGAGGACAGCGCGGCGGTGTTGTTCGAGGCCCAGCTGCTGGCCAGGTTCCGGGCACCGCCGCTGCCGGTCTGCGCCTGGTCCCGGAAGGTGGTCGTGGCGCCGACGCTGATCACGTCCGGGTTCACGGCCGGCTGGCCCTCGGTGTTGGTCACGCCGCCGTCGCCGGTGGAGGTGACGACCGTGACACCGGCGGCCACCGCCGCGTCGTCGGCCAGGCTGGTGACGTCCAGCCCCTCGGTGGGCTGCGCGTTGCTGCCCAGCGACTCGTTGATGACGTCGACGTTGTCCACGTTCACCGCGTAGTCGATGGCCTGCACGATCGTGGAGTCGAAGACCAGGTTGGCCGCGCCGAACACGTTCAGGCCGACCAGCGAGGCGCCGGGGGCGATGCCGCGCACGGTGATGTCGCAGCCGGCCGGCAGGGCGTGGCCGGGCATGACGTACTTGGACAGGTCGTAGCTGTGCAGACCCTGCGCCGCGATCGCGCTGGCGTCGCCGTAGGCCTCGTCACCGCTCTCGTTGCCGTTCGGGTCGGTGCCGGAGAAGTCCTGGTAGTCGCTGAACACCGGGGTGCCGTCGGCCCGGGTGAAGTCCGGGTTGTTGATGTCCAACCCGTCGGCGATCCACGCGACCTTCACGCCCTTGCCGTCGACCAGGTTCTGGGCCTGCGGCTGGCTCTTGTTCAGGAAGGCGGTGTTCGTGGTCTGCAACGCCTCCGGCTCCAGCAGCGGCTTGCCGGGGTCGGTCGGGCAGGTGCCCGGCAGCACCTTGTCCGCCGGGGTCTGGCCGTCGGCGCCGGTCGCCGCGGTACCGCCGGCGGCGTCGGCGATGGCCGCCTTCTGCGCGTCGTTCAGGTTGTCCACGACGCGCTGCTGGTCGCTGACGACCGCCTCGACGTCCGGGTTCTGCCGCAGGTTCGCGGCCTCGGCGTCGGTCATCTTGGCCGAGAAGCCGTTGATCACCGAGTACTTCTTGATGTCCTGGGCGCCGGTCGCCTGGGCGCTGCTGACCAGGGGGGCCTGGTCGGCGGCGGTGGTCGCGAGGCGCTTGGTCTTGGCGGTCTTGACCGACAGTTCGGGGTGCTGGTTCTTCAGGAGCACGATCACGGGGTGCTTCGCGCCGGTGGACAGCGCGGCCAATTGTTGGGCCGCACTGGGCCGGGCGGGCGCCGGACTGGCCAGGGCGGCGGCGGAGGTGCCGACTCCCAGTCCCAGCGCCGTGACCGCGACGACCGCGATGCGGTGCCTGCGGGCAAACTGCATAGTGTGCCTTTCTCCCGGCGCGCGGCCACGCCGCCACGCGCCCCCTTTGAGATAAAACCTCCGGTGATGCCTTACGGGGTCGTGCAACGAGCTGCGGGGAATAGCAATACATCTACGGCATTGCGATGATCGATACTCGTCACAGTAGAGGGTGTCAGGAACCTCAGAAAGACGTAGACGCTTCTACGTTGCGACACGCCTGGACTTGCGCTCACCTCGTGATATGCGGACGGGAATCCGTCTACGCGGTAAGGGGCGGGCAAGGGGTGCGCGGGGAGAAATACCGTCGGGGCGGGGATCCGAGATCCCCACCCCGACGGCGTATTAGCACTTTTATATTAAGCGGCGGTTGGGCCGGAGCTGCGCGGTTTAGAAGAAACCGTCGTCGTTCCCGCCGTCGTTGTTGTAGTCGCCGCCGTCAAAGCCGCCGCCATCGAAGCCGCCGCTGTTGAAATCGCTCTGCTGGTACTGGTCCGGCTGCTGGTACTGGTCCGGCTGCTGGTACTGGTCCGGCTGCTGATACTGCTCCGGCTGCTGATACTGCTCCGGCTGGTATTGCTCCTGCTGCTGGAACTGCTCCTGCTGGAACTGCTCCTGCTGGTACTCGCCGCGCTGGTCGTCCTGACCGCGCTCCTCGAAGCCGCGCTCGTACGCCTGCTCCTCGTGCTTTTTCTCATCGCCCTCGAGCATCTCGCCGAGCAGCATCCCGCCGACCAGGCCGGCCGCCCCCGCACCGATCACCGCGCCGGTGCTGTGGCCCTGCCGCTGCGGCGGCTGCTGATACTGCGGCTGCTGGTACTGCGCCTGCTGCGGGTAGCCCGGCTGTTGGGCTGGGTAGCCCTGCTGCGGATAGCCGGCCTGGGGGTAGCCCTGCTGTGGATACCCCTGCTGTTGGACCGGCTGGTAGTACGGCGGCTGGGTGGTCTGGATGCGCTGCGCACAGTACTGGCAGACCTCGACAGGTCGCGCCACGCCCCACTGTGGCTGCCAACTGACGTTCACTGACGCCTGGCCGTGCGCCGGATCGAAGAAGCAGATCACGGGTGTCCCCCATATCGTTGAACCTTCCGCGATCCTAAACGGGTCACGGCGAAAATGGGTTCCCGCGTGCGATCTCTCTCACGACCGGCTCACGCCGTGCAACGCTCCCCCACCGGCGGCAACGTACCGCTCACCAGGTACGCCTCCATCGCCGACTGCGCGCACTGGTTGCCGCTGCCGAACGCGGCGTGCCCGGTGCCGACCCGGGTCAGCAGCCGCGCGTCGGCGAAGCCGTTGGCCAGGTTCACAGCGTTCTGGTAGGGCGTGGCCGGGTCCGCGGTGGTGCCCACGACCAGGATCGTGTCCGACCCCTGAGCCTTGATCACGTGGGGCTTCTCCTGGGTCTGGAAGGGCCAGTCCGCGCACATCGGCTGCGCCAGGTCCCCGGGGGCCAGATTGGAGTTGAGGATCGACGCCCCGGTTTTGAGCTGGTTGTACGCGCTCTGCACTTCGGCGGCACTGGGCGTCGGGGTGGTGAAGTCGGCGCAGCGCACCGCTATCAAGCCGTTCTGCTCGGTGCTGTAGTGGCCTGACTGGTCCCGGCCGTCGTACTGGTCGGCCCCGGCCAACAGGTCCGAACCGTCGCCGCTCTTCATCGCCTTGGTCAGCGCCTCGCGCAGGTACTTCCACCAGTCCGAGCCGACGTCGCCGTACAGCCCGATGATGACGCCGGTCCAGCCGAGCGTCTGGTCCAGCGGCCGGCTCGGGTCGTCGGTCGGCAGCGGGTGGTCCTGAAGGCCGTCGATGAAATGGCCGAGCTGCTGCGCGGCGGCCGTCGGGGTGCCGGACAGCGGGCACGAGGAGGCGTAGTTGGTGACGCAGTCGCCGGCGAACTTCTCCAGCGACTGCTCGAAGCCGAGCTGCTGCTGGACGTTGGCCTGGAGCTGATCGGCGTTCGGGTCGACGGCCCCGTCCAGCACCATGCGGCCGACGTTGGCCGGGAACTCCTCGGCGTAGACGGAACCGATGTAGGTGCCGTAGGAGATGCCGAGGTAGTTCAGCTTCTTGTCGCCGAGGACCTGGCGCATCAGGTCCATGTCCTGCGCGACGTAGTTGGAGCCGACGTAGGGCAGCAGGTCGCCGGAGTTCTTCTCGCAGGCCGCGGCCAGGTTCTTGCTGTCCTGCTCGGCCTTGGCGGCACGCTGCGTCGGGTCCTTCGGCGGATCCTGCTCGGCGAGCGCGTCCTGGGTCTTGTCGCTCTGACAGACGATCGGGTCGCTGCGGCCCAGACCGCGCGGGTCGAACCCGATGATGTCGTAGTGCGCGTGCAGCGCGCCGTCGAACTCCTGCTTGGACTCCTCGACGAAGTCCACGCCGGAGGCGCCGGGGCCGCCGGGGTTGGTGAGCAGCGAGCCGACCTTGGTCGCCGGGTTCGCGGCCGGCCACTTCACCAGGGCGAGCGCCACGTACTTGCCCGACGGCTTGGTGTAGTCCAAGGGGACGTCGACGGTGCCGCACTGGAAGGCGCTCAGGTCCGCGGTCGGGTCGTCGGACGGCTCGCTGGTGCACTTGCCCCAGGAGATCTGCTGGGCGTCGAAGGCCTGCACCGTGCTGAACTTGCCGCTGGGCAACGCGCCCGCCTTGCCGGCGCTGCCCGAACCGCCCGAACCGCCGGAAGAGCCGCCGCTGCCGCCGACCGAGCCGCTGGAAGTACATCCGGCCACCAGGGTGGCGCCGAGCAGCATCGCCACGACGGATATGGTCCGGCCCCGAGGTGCCCCGAGTGACTTCATGCGCTCATGTGTATCACCTCTTCCTGACCCTAGAATCACGATATGGATGCCTTCTTGGAACTCCTTAAGGAACGTGGCCAAGCCACCCTCGCGACTATCAAGAAGGACGGGCGGCCCCAGCTGTCGGTGATCAACTACGCGTACGACCCCGCCGAGCAGGTGGTCCGCGTCTCGATCACCGACGGCCGGGCCAAGACCCACAATCTGCGCCGCGACCCGCGCGTGTCGCTGATGGTGCAGCCGGACACCTACCAGTACGCGGTGTACGACGGCGAAGCGGAACTGTCCGCGGTCGCGCAGTCACCGGACGACGCGGCGGTCGAGGAGTTGGTGGCGCTGTACCGGGCGGCGTCCGGCAAGGAGCACCCGGACTGGGACGAGTACCGGGCCGCGATGGTCGCCGACAAGCGGTTGGTGCTGCGGATCCGGGTCACGCACGCTTACGGCATGGGGGTCTGAGGCGGGATGGCTGAGGCGGGGGCGGTACCAATAGGCGAGCCCGAACCGGTCACGCCGGATCCGCCCCCGCTGCCCGGCCGGCCGCTGATGACCCAGTCCTGGCTCGACGCGACCTTTCTCCACTGGGCCGTCGATCCGGAAGCCGTGGCCCCGTTGCTGCCGGCCGGCGTGCTGCCCGACCTCATCGACGGCGTCACCTACGTCGGCCTCATCGCCTTCCGCATGCACCGGATCGGCTGGTGGCCGCTGCCCGGGATGCCCTATCTCGGCACGTTCCCCGAGACCAACGTGCGCCTGTACACCGTCGACTCGGCGGGCCGCCGCGGCGTCGTCTTCCGCTCGCTGGAAGCGTCCCGGATGCTGCCGGTCGCCACCGCGCGCTCGGCCTTCCGCCTGCCGTACCGCTGGGCCCGCATGTCCGCTTACAACCACGACGACGTCTACTGGTACGCCTCCCGACGCCGCGAGCCCGGCCTGCCGCCGTCGAAGAGCCTGATCGGCGTGCGGGTCGGTGCCGCCGTCGAGGCACCGACCGCCCTGGACCACTTCCTGACCGCCCGCTGGCGACTGCACTTCACGCTCGGCGGCCGGACGGTGCACATGCCGAACGCGCATCCCCGCTGGCCGCTGTACGAGGCGGAACTGCTGGCGTGCGAGGAGGATCTGGTCGCCGCTGCGGGCTTGCCGGGCGTCGCCGCCCGGCCGCCGGACAGCGTGCTGTTCTCACCGGGCGTTCCGGTCCGGTTCGGACGGCCGCGCGCCGTCAGTCGTGGCTGACAGCGGTGGCGTCAGTCGCCGACCTGGCTGACTTGACCGACCTGGCTGACGTGGCTGATCAGGTAGCGCACAAAGACCAGATCGCCGATCGGCCGGGTCTCCGCCAGCGTCATGCGGTGCCGCGCGTTCTGCGGGAACTCGGCGGCCCGGACGAAGCGCGGGGCCCGGTCGTCGCCGACGAAGAACGGGGCGATCGCCAGGTGGATCTCGTCGGCGAGGTCTTCGGCGAGGAACCGGGTGTGCAGTGAACTGCCGCCCTCGACCATCAGCCGCTCGACGCCGCGTTCCCTCAGATCCGCGAGGATGCCGGGGAAATCGACGAGCGCCCCCGCCGCGACGACCTCGGTATCTTCCACGGCGGCCAGCCGATCGGCCTGCGCCGGCACCGCGGCATCGGCGCAGTAGACCAGCTTGTGGCCGCCGGTCGTGAAGAAGCGTGCCGCGGGGTCCAACGCGCCGGCGCCGGTCACCGTCACCTTGACCGGGTGCTCCGCAAGGCCGCGCCGCACCCGGTCGGCCCGGCGTTCCGGGTCGCGGATCAGGAGCCGCGGGTCGTCGCGCCGGATGGTCTCGGCGCCGACCATGATCGCGTCCGACGCCGCCCGCAGCGCGTCCACCCGGTCGAAGTCCGCGTCGTCGGAGAGCATGAGCCGGTCGGGGGTGGTGTCGTCGAGGTGGCCGTCCAGGGACATGGCGGCGCTGAGGATGACGTGGGGGCGCTCGGGCATGCAGTCATCGTCGCATCGGGGGCGGGGCGGCCGCCGGGTACGACGCGCGGTCAATCAACTCGCTCGGCGGCCGGTCTGACGAACTGTCGATCCCGCTCACCGGCTTCGGCACTCGGCCCCGCGGCGCGAAGCACGACGTCCAGCACCCGCTCGGGATCGGCCGCGTAGTGCCCGGACGCCCACGCCGCGTTCGCCTCGATCACCGCCGGCTCCCCGCCGATCAGCCCGACATCCATCACCACACCACTGGGCAGCGTGTCGACGGCCTCACGCAACACGTCCTTCGCGAAGCCGAGCACCCGCTGCTCCGACTCGTGCCCGTCCAGCGGTTCGATGTCCAGATCCCCGTCGATCGCGTACTGCGCACCGGTGACGATCTCGCCGTCGAGGACGTAGAGCCGGAACTCGACCGTGAACGTCACCGGGTCGCTGGCGAGCACCGGGGTGTCTGCGTCGACGGCGTCGGCCCCGGGCAGCTGTGTGCCATCGAGGTAGACACGGGCCGGGAAACTCTTGTCGTTAGGCGGTTTCAGGAACGCGGGCGTGCGCAGCGTCCACGCCTGGGCCATCGTCAGCATCCTGATCTCCCGGCGCAGCGCCTCGTACGGAAGCCGGGTCAGCCAGTCGTCCGGCGGCTCCAGCAGCGCGATGCCGAGCTCGGCGGCGACCGCGTCGGCGAACAGCGGGCCGGCGTACAAGTGCGCGGGGCCACCGACCAGGAACCCTTCCGGCACGCGCCAGCCGGTCAGGTGCTCGGTGAGCAGTCCCCGACGCTGCGCGACCGAGGCCAGCACGTGCGAGGTGTCGTTGGCGCGTGGGGAGAAGACGAGCGTGCGCGGCAGTTCGACGGACGTGGTGTCGACGGACGTGATGCCGACAGACATGGTGGGCCCCCTGGCGTTTCCGGTGAAGCAGCGAGTCAAACACAAGGGAACGCCTCTCAGGACTCGATCAAGCCGGCCGAGCCGCGATAGAAACGTCACATGCGCCCCACCGGACTCACCGCCAGCGAAAAGCAAGTCCGGACGGACTTCCTGGCCGGCGGCCGCACGTCGTTCGCTGTCGGGGACCCGGCAGTCGATGATCCGGCGGCGGGGGCGACCTGGGGCCCGGAGCGGACGCTGCGTGCCGAGTTAATCAGAAGGCTGATCGACGAGGCCGGCGACCGGCGCGCGCCGCTGCGGGTGGTCGGCGCGCGGGTGGCAGGGCCGCTGGACCTGGAGTACCTGGAGCTGGGCTATTCCCTGAGCTTCGCGAGCTGCTACTTCGAGGACGACCTCGACCTGCACGACACCCGGCTGCGCCGGCTCAACCTGCGCGGCACCCGACTAGCCGGCCTGAACGCCTCGCTGGCGCGCGTCGAGGCCACGATGGTGCTGCACAAGACCCGGATCCAGGGCCGGGTACGACTGGACCACGCCGAGATCGGCGGCGAGCTGCTGATCACCGACGCGGTCCTGAGCAACCCCGGCGAGGTCGCCCTGCGCGCCGAGCGCGTCCGCGTCGGCGGCGACCTGATGCTGTGGGGCACGACGATCGAGGGCGCCGCGGTCCTGCGCGACGCCAAGGCGGTCGGCATCATGAGCCTGGAGCGCGCCACCCTCAGCAACCCCGGCGGCATGGCCCTGGACGCGGCCCGCTTACAGGTCGGCAGCGACCTGATCGGCGACGACCTGCACGCCGAGGGCAAGATCCGCTTCTCCGGCTCGGACATCAAAGGCCTGCTACGCCTGGCGAACGCGAAACTGAACAACCCCGGCGACACCGCACTGGAGGCGTACCAGGCGAAGATCGGAGCCGACGTGCAGTTCTACCGCGGCTTCGAGGCCGACGGGCTGGTCCGCGTCACCGGCGCCCGCATCGAGGGCCACGCACGATTCGACGCCGCGACGCTGCACGGCGACGGCAAGGCCGCGCTGGACGCGCAGTACGCCGAGATAGGCGGCTCGATGCGCTGTCAGGGCATGCGCGCCGCCGGTGAAGTGCGGTTCACGAACGCGCGGGTGGCGAACGATGTGGACTTTCGCGAGGCGGTGGTGACGCTGCCGGGTGGCGGCGCGGGCACGGGCACGGGTTCCGGCGCTGCTGGTATTACGGCTGGTGCTGCTGGCGGCAGCGCTGGCTCTGTACCTGGTTCTGGCTCTATAGCTGGTTCTGGCTCTGGCTCTGGCTCTATAGCTAGTTCTGGTTCTGGTAGTCCTGGTGCCGCCGCCGATCTCCTCCTCCTCGGCAACCTCCGTGCCGGCGAACTCTCCCTCCGCTTCGCCGCCCCGCCCGCCGGCGGCATCCATCTCGCCAACGCCCAAGTCGGCGTCCTCAACGACGACCCCGCCGCCTGGGCCCCGCACTTCTGCCTCGACGGCTTCGTCTACGACCGCATCACCGAGCCCGGCCCGGTCACGGCGCGCATCGCCTGGCTGGCCCGCGAGTCCGGCGGCTACCGTCCCGGCCCTTACGAGCAACTCGCCACCGTCTATCGGCGCCAGGGTCTGGACGGCGAAGCGCGCCGCGTCCTGCTCGCCAAGCAGCGGGCCCGGCGCCGTACCCTCTCGCTGGCGGCTCGTCCGTGGGGCTTCGTGCAGGACGCCACGGTCGGCTACGGCTACCGTCCCGAACGTGCCCTCGGCTGGCTGGCCGCGTTGCTGATCACCGGCTGCGTCGTGTTCGGCGTGCACCATCCGGTACCCCTCGGCCCGGACAAGGCTCCGCCTTTCAATGCCCTGATCTACTCCCTGGACCTGCTGCTGCCGGTCATCAACTTCGGCCAGGGCCACGCCTACACCGCCACCGGCGGCTATCAGTGGCTCGCCTACCTCCTCACCGCCGCGGGCTGGATCCTCGCCACCACCATCGCCGCCGGCGTCGCGCGGGCTGTCAACCGCGCGTAAGCGGTCGACCGCGCGTAGACCGTCAACCGCCCGTCAGCCGTCGACCAGCCGTAAGCCTCCCGCCGCCTCTGGTTCAGCATCCTGATCCACTGGCATGGTGGATCCCATGTCATCACTGCCGATGTCGTCCGGCTCCCAGGTCGCCACAGTCATCGTCGGCAAGCCCGACGCCGATGCCGATCCGGACGCCGCCCCGGGACTCACCGAAGTCCTCACCGCGCACCTCGGTCCTGAGGCCGCGCTCATGCCCGTCACCACGGTGACCTGGGCGCCCTACGAGCACGTCAACGTCCAGGGCGCCGTGGACCGCTGGCTGGCCCGCAACGGCGCGCCGTTCCGCCTGGTCGGCATCGCCGGCTTCCGGCACCGCATGTTCGGTCTGTCAGACCTCTTCCACGCCTCCGGCGCGCAGGGCATGGCGGTCGGCGGCGTGTCGGTGACCGACCAGCCCATCGGCCCCGGCGAGCAGACCCGGACCTGCGTCCAGGCCGGGCTGTATCTCGTGGACGGCGTGGACGGCCCCGACGACGGCGACCGCACCGAGGACCCGCGCCCGCCGCTGGTACTGCTGTTGCGCGGCACCGAACAGCGCGGCCCGCAGCCGGACGTCAGCCTGGAGATCGCCTGCTCCGACCGCGCCCTGGCCCGGAAGGCCGCCGCCGAGATCCGCCGCCTGGCCGTCGAGTTCAGCGTCTATCGCGGCCACGTCATCGAGTTCGGCGCCGAGGTCTTCGGCCCGCACCAGAGCGTCCTGTCCTTCCACGAGCGCCCGGTGATGACCCGCGAGGAGCTGATCCTGCCGCCCGGCATGCTGGAGGGCATCGAGGCGCAGATCCTGGGCGTGAACCGGCACCGGGCCGCACTCCTGGCCCACGGCCAGCACCTCAAGCGCGGCGTCCTGCTCTTCGGCCCGCCCGGAACCGGCAAGACCCACACCGTCAGGTACCTGATGAGCCGGCTCCCCGAGACCACAGTCGTGGTCCTCACCGCCAACGCCCTGCGGCTGATCGGCCAGGCCTGCGAGATCGCCCGCGCCCTCCAGCCGGCACTGGTGGTGGTCGAGGACGTCGACCTGATCGCCCAGGACCGCTCGAACCACATGAACGCCACCCCGCTCCTGTTCCAACTACTCAACGAGATGGACGGCCTCGACGGCGACGCTGACGTCACCTT
Source organism: Catenulispora pinisilvae (assembly GCF_015356865.1). Classification (GTDB taxonomy): domain Bacteria; phylum Actinomycetota; class Actinomycetes; order Streptomycetales; family Catenulisporaceae; genus Catenulispora; species Catenulispora pinisilvae. The sequence goes on along the minus strand of NZ_JAAFZA010000035.1, from coordinate 434 downwards.
CCTACTCACCACCAACCGCGTAGACGTCCTGGAACCGGCGCTGGCAATGCGCCCGGGCCGCGTCGACCACGCAGTCGAGGTCCCGCTCCCCGACGCCACCGGCCGCGCCCGCCTCCTGGAACTCTACCGAGGCGGCCTGGACCTGGACCTCAGCACCGCCGACAGCCTGATCGAGCGAACAGCCGGAGTCACAGCCTCCTTCATCAAAGAACTGATACGCCGAGCCACACTGATCTCCCTGGACAAGCAGGACCAACTGGCAACAGGCTCCGCCGAGATCCCAACCACCGCACTCCGAGTCAGCGCCGACCACCTGGACGCGGCCCTAGCCGTCCTGACCGGCTCCCGCCACGCACTGACGCGACGACTCCTGGGCGCCCCCGAAACCATGACGGACTAACAGCAACGGCGCACCACCAACCGCCCACCCGCCC
>NZ_JAAFZA010000349.1 GCF_015356865.1 Catenulispora pinisilvae | reverse complement strand
ACGCAGCCCCACGCCTTCGCGTGCGCGATGCCGGGCCGCAGAATGCCGGCGCGGTCCTCGCGCTTGAGGACGACCGCGTTGCCCCCGGGATCCAAAACGGTCACCGCCAACGGCCGGAACCCGAGCTCACGCGCCTTGGCGAGGGCGGCGTCAACGATGTCGGAGGCCTGCTGAAGGGTCAGTGTGGTCATGGAAGCCAACCTACTAGTAAGCCTCTCTACTTGGAAGGTCAGGGGTAGGTTCGACCCTGCCGGGCAACCCGCCACACCACCCTGACCTCGCCGATCAGCGTTCACCACGGCCGGATCGGGCCGATGGCGAACCCTCGCATTGACACAAACCTACTTGGTTGGTTTCCTGGAAGCGGAATCAGGAGCCCAGAGCCCATCGAGAAGTGAGTGCCGATGAAGATCACCGTCTACGACGAGAACGCGTTCAGCATGGACCACCCGCGCGGGACGGTCTCGTTCAACTACCTGCTGATGGGCGACCGCAGCAAGCCGCTGGAGAACTACCGCTACATCCTCGGCCGCAACGAGGCCGACTTCGTCATGCCCCGGCACCGCCACACCTTCGAGCAGGTGCGCCTGCCGATCGTCGGCGACATGAACGTCGGCGAGCAGGGGATCCTGCACGAGGGCGAGATCGGCTATTTCCCCGAGGGCCAGACCTACGGGCCGCAGAACGACCCGCTGGAGCCCGGCAAACCGAACCGGGTCCAGCTCGTGCTCCAGTTCGCCGGGGCGTCAGGCCTGGGCATGGGCGCAGGCCGCGGCCGCGGACCGGGCAACCCCGACGCCCAGCGCGAACCCCGCGAGCGCCGCCCGAACAAGTTCCCGCGCGCCCGCTACCAGGGCGTCATCAAGATGGACCCGGCCCGCTTCAACTGGCTGCCGATCCCGGGCAGCGAAGGCGTCGAGCGCAAGTTCTTCGGCTCCTTCAGCGAGCGCGCGTTCTGGATCGACATGATCAAGATCGAAGCAGGCGCCACCTGGACCAGCAGCAGCCAGGACGCCCGCCGACTGACCGTCGTGCTGTCCGGAAGCGGCAGCGTGTCGGGCACCGAGATCGCCGAGCTCGGCGCGATCGAGGCCGACCCCGGCGAGGACGCGCACTACACCGCCGAGAACGACATGGTGCTCTACACCGTCGGCCTGCCCCCGATCCAGCTCCCCGCGGCCCCCTCGGACCAGTTCGACGAGGTCACCACCGATGGCGGCATCCAGTTCGAGAACCCGGCGGACGGCCGGGAATAGGAACGCCCACGTAGTTCTGCGCCAACTCGGCGGCCGCATTGCGCGAGGACGCGATACGGGCCAGCTGTGACAGTTGGAGGCGGGTGTCGAACGCGGACTGGTCGGGGTCGGTGTGCAGGGTCGTGGTCATGAAGTAGGAGAAGTGCTCCGCGCGCCAGACGCGTTCCAGGCAGGTCTCGGAGTAGGCGTCGAGGAGTTCCGTGGAGCCTGTGTGCTTCAGGTGGGTCAGGGCGCGGGCCAGGATGATGACGTCGCCGGTGGCGAGGTTCAGGCCTTTGGCGCCGGTCGGGGGGACGATGTGGGCGGCGTCGCCGGCGAGCAGGATGCGGCCGTGGCGCATGGGTTCGGTGACGTGGCTGCGCATCGGGAGGACCGATTTGGCGGTGATGGGGCCGCGGGTCAGTTTCCAGGCGGGGTCGTGGCCGAGGGCGAAGCGGCGGTCGAGTTCGGCCCAGATCTGTTCGTCGGGCCAGTCGGTCGGGTCGGTGCCGTTGGGGACCTGGAGATACAGGCGGCTGACTGTGGCCGAGCGCATAGAGGCCAGTGCGAAGCCGCGGTCGGAGTGGGCGTAGATGAGCTCGTCGTAGACCGGGGGCGCGGCGGCGAGGACGCCGAGCCAGGAGTAGGGATAGGTGCGCTCGAAGGTGCGGCGCAGGCTTTCGGGGATGGCGTTCTTGGTGACTCCGTAGAAGCCGTCGCAGCCGACGGCCCAGTCGCAGGTGAGGATCTGCTCGCGGCCTTCGTGGCGGTAATGGACGGTGACGTGATCTGCGTCGACGCCCTCGGCCTCGACCTTGTGGACTTCCGCCTCGAAGGACAACGGTTCGCGGTCGGCGAGCCGCAGGGCTATCAGGTCCTTGACCATCTCGGTCTGCGCGTAGACCATGACGCCGCGGCCGCTCGCCAGGTCGGCGAAGTCGACCCGGTGTGACCGGCCGCCGAAGCGGAGTTCGATGCCGTGGTGGACGATGCCTTCGCGGTCCATGCGCTCCCCCGCGCCGGCCCCGCGCAGCGCGTCGACGGTCACCTGTTCGAGGATTCCGGCGCGCTGGCGCTGTTCGACGTATTCGCGGTCGCGGGCTTCCAGGACCACGGAGTCGATGCCTTCCTGGTGCAGCAGCCGGGCCAGGAGCAGGCCGGCAGGTCCTGCGCCGATGATGCCGACGGTGGTGTGCATCAGTGTTCGTCCTTGTCGTCGGAGCCAGCCTCTTGCTGGAGTTCCTGAAGGACCCGGCCTGCGATGGCGAACGCCGTGTTGGCGGCGGGCACGCCGCAGTAGACGGCCGTTTGCAGCAGGACTTCGCCGATCTGCTCGGCGGTGAGGCCGTTGCGGACGGCGGCGCGGACGTGCATCGCGAGTTCGTCGTGATGACCGCCGGCCGCCAGCGCAGTGAGGGTGATGCAGCTGCGGGTGCGCCGGTCCAGGCCGGGGCGGGTCCAGATCTCGCCCCACGCGTAGCGGGTGATGAAGTCCTGGAAGCCGGCGGTGAGCTCCGTGGTGGCGGCGATCGACCGGTCCACATGCGCGTCCCCGAGGACGGCCCGGCGCACGGCCATTCCGGCGGCATGGCGGTCTGCGTCATCGGACGACGCGGAGCCGAAGTGAGCGCGCAAGGCGTCGAGGACAGCGTGCGGGCGTTCGACCGGCGCGAGGTGCCCGGCAGCCGGGATCTCCAGCAATCCGGCTCCCGTGATGCCGTCGGCGAGTTCGCGCGAATGAGGGGGCGGCGTCGCGGTGTCCTCACGTCCGGCAATGACGAGGGTCGGCGCGGTGATGCGGTCCAGCTCATCGCGGAGGTCGAATTCGGCGAGAGCTTCGCAGCAGGCTGCGTAGGCTGCCGGGTCGGCCGCACGTAGGTCGCCGACAAGCGCGGTCATGGCGTCGCCGCCGGGATACGCGGGTGTGAACCACCGCCCCGGCGCGGACTCGGCCAGGAACCTCATGCCTTCCCGACGGACCCTCGCGGCGCGTTCGCGCCAAGGCTCCGGACCGCCGAAGCGCGCGGAGGAACAGATCAGCGCCAATGACGTGACACGCTCGGGATGTCGCACTGCGAGGTGCGCGCCCACAGCGGCTCCGATGGAGATACCCGCATAAGCGAACTGCTCCAGCCCAAGCCGGTCCGTCACGGCCAAGACCAGATCGGCCAACTCCGCGACCGTCGTCCGCTCCCCCACCAGCGATGCCGCCGAACCCCCATGCCCGGGAAGGTCCCAGCGGATCACCCGATGGTCGCGGGCCAGGGCTTCGGCTTGGCCGTCCCACACGCGCAGGGACGTGCCCAGAGCAGGACCCAGCACCAGCGCTGGCGCGTTCGGCGGACCGTCGATCACGAAGTGCGCAAGAGCACTCAAGAGGCTTTCCTTTCCAACGCCCGATCGACCAACGCAGCGGCTGCACCGAGGTATTCGGCGGGGTCGGTGAGCTGGTGCAGCCGGTCGCCGGTGATCAGGCCTTTGAGATCCGGCGCGGCTGCCAGCACCTCCGCGAGACCCAGCCCCCGGCTGGCTGCTCGCTCAGCGGCGTCCGTGAGCAGTCGCTTGGCCGGGCCCCGGCCGAGCAGGCCGCTCAGTTCGGCGGCGAGGCGTTCGCTGACCACCAGCCCCTGAGTGCGGTGCAGATTGTCGAGCATTCGGCTGGGAAAGACCCGCAGTCCCTCGACGAGTGCAGCGGCGGCGTCCACGGCTCCTCCGGTGAGCCGCAGCAGTTCTCTCAGCGTCTGCCATTCGGAATGCCAGGCCCCTGCGGGTCGCTCGTCCTCGGCGGCGAGCGCACCGAACAACACAGCGGCGAGAGCAGGCGCCTGCCGGGCAGCGGCGGCGATCAGGGTGGCGCGGACCGGATTCGCCTTGTGCGGCATCGCTGAGGAGCCGCCCGCGCTGCCCTCGGCCACCTCGCCGAGCTCGGTGCGGGAAAGCACCAGCACATCGGCCGCGATCTTGCCGAGCGCGCCCACGGTGAGCGCCAAGGCGGCGGCAAGGTCTGCGATCGGCGTGCGCAGAACGTGCCATGGCAGTTCAGGCTCGGCCAATCCCAGCTCTCGGGCGAAGGCCTTCGCGAGGTCGCCCCCGCTGCCCGGCGCATCAGCCAGCGTCTCGAAGGCCGCCAGAGTCCCCGCGGCGCCGCCGAGCTGGGCGGGCAGACGCAAAGACGCCAGCCGGTCCGTGGCGTCCAGGACGAGGCTGCGCCAGCCGACGGCCTTGAGCCCGAACGTGGTGGGGACGGCGTGCTGGCCGAGCGTGCGCCCGGCCATCGGGGTGTCCCGGTACTCGGCGGCCAGCCGTCCCAGGACGTCCGCAGTGCTCCGGAGTTCACCGAGGACCGCCGCGACGGTACGCGTCGCGACCAGCATGACGGCGGTGTCCAGGATGTCCTGACTGGTGGCGCCACGGTGCACGAATTCGGCGGCCTCGGGAGGCACCGCAGCCGTCAGGTCGGCGACCAGCGGAATCACCGGGTTCCCGCTCTCGCGCGCCCGGACCGCGATGCCCCGTAGGTCGAAGTCTTCGGCGCGCGACGCGGCGGTGACCGCCATGGCAGCCGAATCAGGGGCCTGACCAAGTGCAGCTTGGGAGCGGGTCAGAGCCGTTTCGGCGTCGAGCATCGCCTGGAGGAAGGCGGCGTCGCCGGTCATCTCCTCAACGGGTGTGCCCGCCCAGACTGGTGCGAGCAGGCCGAGGTCAGCGGAAGTCAAGGAACACCGTCTCCTTGTCTCCCTGAAGGTGGACGTCGAAGCGGTATACGCGTTCGGCTACCGGCTCGGCGATCAGGGTGCGTCGCCGATCCGGATCGAGCCCGGCCAGGAGTGGATCGCTTTCCCAGTCAACGCCGGGTAGAGGCAGGTAGATGCGGGTGAAAAGGTGATGCAGCAGTCCCCGGGCGAAGACGCAGACCGACAGGTAGGGCACGCCGCCGGGCGAGAGCGTCTGAAACGCGTAGCTGCCGTCCGGATCGGTGGCGACGCGCCCGAACCCGGTGAAGGTGACGCCGTCGCGGCCCGCATAGCCGCCGGTGGTCTGGTCCCGGCGCAGCGAACCCGGGGCGCCGGTCCGGGAGCCGTCCGGGGCCGGCTGCCAGATCTCCAGGAGCGCGTCGGGTACGGGTTCGCCCGCGCCGTCGTGAACGTGGCCATGGATGGTGATGGCGCGGGCGTCGGGTCCGGCCGGCGCGATTCCGGTCAGCGCGATTCCGGCCGGCGCGATCTGGCCGCCCTGCGGGAATGGCAGCGCGTAGCCGTAGAAGGGGCCGACGGTCTGGGAAGGAGTGGGAAGCATCAGTGTCCTTCTTCGATCCAGGTGGCGGCGGGGCCGTCCAGGACGATGTCCCAGCGGTAGCCGAGCGACCATTCGGGGACGGACAGGTCGTGCTCGTAGGCGGCGACCAGCCGGTTCCGGGCGGCGGGGTCGGTGACCGACTGGAGTATCGGGTCGTAGGCGAAGAGCGGGTCGCCGGGGAAGTACATCTGGGTGACCAGCCGCTGGGCGAAGGCGTTGCCGAACAGGGAGAAGTGGATGTGCGCGGGCCGCCAGGCGTTGCCGTGGTTGCGCCAGGGATAGGCACCGGGCTTGATCGTGGTGAAGCGGTAGCCGCCCTCGTCGTCGGTCAGGCAGCGGCCGATGCCGGTGAAGTTGGGGTCCAGCGGGGCCGGATGCCGGTCGCGTTGGTGGGCATAGCGGCCGGAGGCGTTGGCCTGCCAGACCTCGACCAGCTGCCCCCGCACCGGCCGGCCGTCGCGGTCCAGGACCCGGCCGGTCACCGTGATCCGTTCGCCGAGCGGTTCGCCGGGGTGCTGGCCGGTCAGGTCCGGGTCCAGTTCGGTGACGTCGGTGCGGCCGAACACCGGGCCCGACAGCTCGACCGCCTCCGGGTCCTGGACGGTCACCAGCGGCTGCTTCGGGTGGCGTAGCAGGCTGCTGCGATAGGGGACATAATCACGCGCCGGGTGGTGCTGAATCTGACCGGCCTCGGTATACGCCCGGGATCGTTCGGCGATCTCCCGGGAGATGTCCTGCTGGGTCAGTGGCATAAGGGCCCTACCTTTCTAGGACAAGTTCGCGGCACTCACGGCAACGCTCGCAGCGGCACTCACAGCGACGCTCCCAGCCGGACGGGCGCCGCGGTCCGGCGCACCACCTCCTCGACGGTGACGCCGGGCGCGGTCTGGACCAGGACCAGGCCGTCGTCGGTGACGTCGAGGACGCCGAGGTCGGTGATGACGCGGTGGACGCAGCGCCGGCCGGTGAGCGGCAGCGTGCACTCCGGCACGATCTTCGGCGAGCCGTCCTTGGCGGTGTGCTCCATCAGCACGGTGACCCGCCGGGCGCCGTGGACCAGGTCCATCGCGCCGCCCATGCCCTTGACGATCCGGCCGGGGATCATCCAGTTGGCGAGGTCGCCACGCGCGGAGACCTGCATCGCGCCGAGGATCGCGGCGTCGATATGCCCGCCGCGGATCATCCCGAAGGACAGCGCGGAGTCGAAGAACGCCGCCCCGGGCCGGACGGTCACGGTCTCCTTCCCGGCGTTGATCAGGTCGGGATCCACCTCCTCCTCGACCGGGTAGGGACCGACCCCGAGCACGCCGTTCTCGGAGTGCACGACGACATCGACCCCCTCCGGCAGGAAGCTGGGCACCAGTGTCGGCAGGCCGATGCCGAGGTTCACATACGAGCCGTCGGCGAGCTCGGCCGCGGCCCGTGCCGCCATCTCATCTCTGGTCCAGCTCATGCTGTGGGCACCATCCGCACCGTCCGCACCGTCCGCACCGTCCGCACCGTCCGCTTCTCAATCTGTTTGTCAGCGGCCTGATCCGGGGTCAGCGCGACCACCCGCTGCACGAACGCCCCGGGCAGGTGGACCGCGTCCGGGTCCAGCACGCCGGGCTCGACCAGTTCCTCGACCTCGGCGATGGTGATCCGGCCGGCCATCGCGGCCAGCGGGTTGAAGTTCCGCGCGGCCTTGGCGAACACCAGGTTCCCGTGCCGGTCGCCGCGAGCCGCGCGGACCAGGGCGAAGTCGGTGGTGATGCCGTGCTCCAGCACGTGCCCGCGCCCGTTGAATTCCCGGACTTCCTTAGGCGGCGAGGCGACCGCGACACTGCCGTCCGGTGCGTAGCGCCAAGCCATCCCACCTTCGGCGACCGGGGTACCGACACCGGCCGGGGTGAAGAACGCGGGGATTCCGCAGCCTCCGGCCCGCAGCCGTTCAGCCAGCGTGCCCTGCGGGATCAGCTCCAGCTCCAGCTCGCCGGCCAGGTACTGGCGCGCGAACTCCTTGTTCTCCCCCACATACGAGCCGGTGACCCGGGCGATCCGGCCGGCCGCCAACAGAATGCCGAGGCCGCCGCCGTCCACCCCGCAGTTGTTGGACACGACGCCCAGGCGGCTGGCGCCCTGTAGGAACAACGCCTGGATCAGGGTGTCGGGGACCCCGCTCAGCCCGAACCCGCCGACGGCCAGACAAACACCGTCGCCGATGTCGGCGACTGCCTCCTCGGCCGAGCGCACCACCTTGTCCATCCGCCACCTCTTCGTTTGCGCAGTGCTTCGCTTGCGCACCGTGCGTTCGCCTGATGAACTTTAATTCATAATCTGTGCAGAAAGTCTGCTCCGTGGGGCCGCACCTGTCAACGGCCTCGATCAGTACGGCTTGGGACTGAACCGGTACGGGTTTGATCCAGACCACAGCGCTATGGACGGTTCGGGGTTAGGAGCTCCTTTTTGGAGGGCTGGGGATTGCGGGGCGGGCTGCGGTTGGCGTGTGGGCTTTAGAAGCTTTTTACGGCCTTCGGTCATGGTTGTGCCGGTTCGGGGTTCGGGTCGGCGGGTGTGTTCGTCGGCTGCCGGTTTCCGCGTTCACGACCCCGCCGCACCTCAGGCCTCTTCAACTCCGGCAAGTCGGGGCAAGATCAAGAACCGGATCAAGAGCCAGATCAAGGGCAAGATCAAGAGCCAGATCAAGATCAAAGACTGTGATGAAGAGCCGGCGCCTCCGGCGGGGGCTCTCGGCTCCCTCGGGGAACTGGCGCAATTCCATAGGGTGGTTGCCTCAGGTCCCTGCGCTGGCGGTTTGTGAGGTGGTGCGGTTCGTTCCCCACGGTCGCGTCGTCAGCCCCAAGGGGTACAGCACCGGTGTCCGGGAGTAAAGTCCGCGCCGTTGCGGTCGGGCCTGCAAGCTGCGGTTTTGATAGCGCGAACTTGACTCCCGGCCACCG
>NZ_JAAFZA010000348.1 GCF_015356865.1 Catenulispora pinisilvae | reverse complement strand
GGCGTAGGCGGGGGCGTCGGCGGCGGCGTGGTGCGGTGCGGCAACGGGAGATGCTGATGGAACGAGGAGCCGAACGGCAGCCCCGGTTCCACGGGCAGCGGGTCCGGGGACGTAGGCGCCGAGGGGTCGCCGACTGGGGTCGGGAGCGGATCGGCTGGCTGGCCGGGCGACGGCTGACCGGGTAACGGTGCGGGTACCGGATCGCCCGAACCTGAACCCGCACCCGCACCTGAACCCGAACCTGAACCTGAACCTGAACCCGAACCTGAACCCGCACCCGCCGAACCCGTCGGCTGCCCAGGCAAAGGCAACTGTCCCGCCGGCCGTCCTGGCAAGGGCAAAGGCCCCGCCGCCTGCCCCGGCAAGAGCAACTGCCCCGCCGGCTGTCCTCGCAAGAGCAAAGGCCCCGCCAGCTGCTCCGGCAAGAGCAACTGCCCCGCCGCCGTCGCCGCGTGCCCGTCGGCGGCCAGTCCCACCCCGATCCCGACCACGGCGGCCTGGACACACACCGCGACCCCGATACCGACGCCCACACCGAGTCTGCTGCGAACCACGGCTGTGCCGCCTCCGTTCCCCCACCAGGGTCCTGATACCGAAGGGCCGCACCGGGGGATCCCGGCGGCCGAAGACCGGCCCGCCGCACTCCCCCGTACCGCCCCGCCGTCGAGGCCGACCCCCGCACCGGTCCCGGCACCGGCTTCGGCGTCGTGGGCCGCGCCCCTGCTCGCGCGGCCCACGACGCCGTCCCCGCCGGGCCGGTCTGACTGCGGTGTCGAACCTTGTGTCTGTGATAGCCGAATTGGGAGGCTAGTACCGAAAAGTCCCTCTATCGAGTGGCGCAATGCCGCCCGACCTCGGTAAGGCCCCGGGAAGCCGTCGGCCGCCTAGACTTTCGGGCATGCCGCGCGCCAAGACCCCGCAGGAGCCCGCCGACGACGACCAGCCGGACGGCCCGGAGCTGTTGCGCGACCTGGACCGCCGCAACGCCTACCAGCTGATGATCGGCGGCACTCCGCAGTCGCACGTCGATCTGGACGACCCGACGTACCTGGAGTACGAGTACGTCCGCCAGATCGCGCACCTGGTGGACCTGGTCGCCGAGGCGGGCGCGCCGCTGCGGGTGCTGCACCTGGGCGGCGGCGCCCTGACGCTGCCCCGCTACGTCGCCGTCACCCGCCCGGGCTCGGGCCAGCAGGTGGTGGAGATCGACGGCAAGCTGCTGGACTTCGTCCGCACCAAGCTGCCGCTGCCGCGCAACGCGCGGGTGCGGCTGCGCACCGGCGACGCCCGCGACGTGCTCGGCCGGGTCCCGGAGGGCGCGTTCGACCTGACGGTCACCGACGTCTTCGCCGCCGCCCGCATCCCGAAGCACTTCACGTCGACCGAGTACGTGGCCCTGTCCAAGCGCGCGCTGCGCCCGACCGGGGTGCACCTGGTCAACCTCGCCGACGGCATGGCCGGCACCGGCCTGGCCTTCACCCGCCGCCAGGTCGCCACCGCGAAGGCGCACTTCGCGCACGTCCTGCTGCTCGCCGACCCCGGCATCCTGCGCGGCCGCAAGTTCGGCAACATCGTGCTGATGGCCTCCGACGCCCCGCTCCCGGTGGCCGGCCTGGTCCGGCGCGCCGCCTCCGACCCGTTCCCGAACCGGGTGGTGCGCGGTCAGGAGCTGGACGACTTCCAGGGCGGCGCCAAGCCGGTGACGGATGCCGACGCGCAGGAGTCGCCGCAGCCGCCGGCCGACTCGTTCTAGGCATCCCACCGGTATCCCGCTGGCATCCCACCCGCGGCACACCCGCAGCCCACCGGCGGACCGCCAGCGACACCAGCGACCCACCGGCGGCGCCGACGCCGGCCCGACACCCGCCCCGACGCCCCGTCCATCGCCGGCGGGTCGCCGTCCGGCCATGGCCTTTTGCCCTACCCGCCGGTAACTTGGCGCCATGCGCCGCACCGTCTACACCGAAGACCACGAAGCCTTCCGCGCCATGCTGCGCGACTTCATCGCCAAGGAGGTGGTGCCGGTCTACCCCGAGTGGGAGCGGGCCGGACACCCGCCGCGCGAGTTCTACCACCGCCTCGGCGAGCTCGGGGTGTTCGGGATCGAGGTGCCGGAGGAGTACGGCGGCGCCGGGATGAGCACGTTCAAGTACCAGTCGATCGTGATCGAGGAGACCACCCGCGCCGGGGTGAGCTTCGGGACGACGACCGTGCACGTCGGCCTGATCCTGCCCTACCTGCTGGCCTACGCCACCGAGGAGCAGAAGGCGCGCTGGCTGCCGGAGTTCGTCTCCGGCGAGCTGATGACCGCGATCGCCATGACCGAGCCCGGCACCGGCTCGGACCTGGCCGGGATCCAGACCACCGCGAAGCTGTCCGAGGACGGCCGGCACTACGTGCTCAACGGCGCGAAGACCTTCATCACCGGCGGCGTGCTGGCGGATCTGGTCCTGGTGGTGGCGCGCACGGCGCCGGCCACGCCGCAGGACCGCCGCGGCGGGCTGTCGATCCTGTGCGTGGACACCAAGTCGCCGGGGTACTCGGTCGGGCGCAAGCTGGACAAGATCGGGTTGAAGACCTCTGACACCGCCGAGCTGGCCTTCACCGACGTGCTGGTCCCGGTCGAGAACCTGCTCGGCGAGGCCGGCCGGGGCTTCAGCTACCTGACCCACAACCTGCCGCAGGAGCGGCTGGCGATCGCGGTCGGCGGCTACGCCTCGGCCTCGGCCGCACTGCGCTTCGCCCTGGACTACGTCCGGGAACGCACGGTCTTCGGCACCTCGGTGGCCTCCTTCCAGAACACCAAGTTCGTCCTGGCCGAATGCGCCACCGAGGTCGAGGCGGCCGAGTGCATGATCGACCGCGCGCTGGAACTGCACGAGGCCGGCGAGCTGTCGGTGGCGGACGCCGCGAAGGTGAAGCTGTTCTGCACCGAGGTGGCCGGGCGCGTCATCGACAAGTGCCTCCAGCTGCACGGCGGCTACGGCTACATCACCGAGTTCCCGATCGCGCGGCTGTACGCGGACACCCGGGTCTCGCGGATCTACGGCGGCACCAGCGAGGTCATGAAGACGATCATCGCGAAGTCGTTGGGGTTGTAGCCTCACGTCGCTGAAGTCGTCGGGGTTGTGGCCTCACGTCACTTCGGTCACGTCACACGCCACTTCGGTCACGTCACTTCGGTGCGCGTCGGGTCGATCTGCTCGTACTCCTTCGTCTCCACGATCCGGCGCATGGCGTCGAACGCGTCCCACACGTCCACGAACCGCGTCGTGGACGGGGCCATGCCCAGGCGCACCCGGTCCGGCTCCCGGAAGTCCGGGATGACGTCGTGCTGCTCGATCAGCGCGCGGCAGATCCGGTACGCCTCGGGGTGCCGCACCGAGATGTGGCTGCCGCGGACGGCCGCGTCGCGCGGGCTGCCGAGGCTGAAGCCGATCGGGGCCAGCCAGGCGTCGAACAGCTCGATGGCGAACTCGGTGAGGGCCACGCCCTTGTCCCGCAACGGCTTGATGCCGGCCTCGGCCAGCACCCAGGCCCCGGAGTCGACCAGCGAGACCCCGACGACCTGCGGCGTGCCGACCAGGAAGCGGGTCGCGGAGGCCACCGGGTCGTAGCCCTGGCCCATCGCGAACTGGTCGCGCTGGCCGTACCAGCCCCAGATCGGCTGCCGGACGGAGTCGATGAGCGAGGCGTTGGCGTAGAGGAACGCCGGGGAGCCGGGGCCGCCGTTCAGGTACTTGTAGGTGCAGCCGACGGCGAAGTCGGTGCCGGTGGCGTCCAGTTCGATCGGGACCGAGCCGGCCGAGTGGCACAGGTCCCACAGCGCCAGGGCGCCGGCATCGTGCACCACCTGGTTCACGGACGCCAGATCGGCCAGCGCCGAGGAGCGGTAGTCTACCTGCGAGAGCGAGACCAGCGCGGTGCGGTCGTCCAGGACCGGGCGGAGCTGGTCGGCGGTCGGGCCGAGCAGTTCGTCGAACTCGACCAGCTTGAGCTCCAGGCCGCGGGCGGCGGCCAGGCCCTCCAGGACGTAGCGGTCGGTCGGGAAGTTGTTGAGATCGCTGACGATCACGGTCCGGTCGGGACGCGCGTCGAGGGCGGCGCAGGCCAGCTTGTAGAGGTTCACCGACGTGGAGTCGGAGACCACGACCTGTCCGGCGGCGGCGCCGAGGAAGTGCTGTCCGAGGTAGTCGCCGACGGTCTGCGGCAGCGTCTGCCAGCGCTCGTTCCAGGACCGGATCAGCCGGTCGCCCCACTCGCCGGCCACGACTTCCTGGACCCGGTCCAAGGAGGCCTTCGGGAGCCGGCCGAGAGAGTTGCCGTCGAGGTAGATGAGCTTTTCGTCGGGGATGACGAACTGGGTACGGAGCGACGCCAGCGGGTCGGTCGCGTCCCGGTTTTCCGCGTCATTGCGGGGGTGAACTGTGGAGTCGGGCACGTGATCAGACTAGGCGAGGGTGTCCGCGCGGGGAATGGGGGCTCGCGGACGACGTCGCGGGTGTGGGCGACCGGTGGCGGCCGGCCGCCCCTGGCGGGAGTCATCGGATTACCGCTTCGAGAACTCCTCCGTCGCCTCGTTCAGTGCCTGCCCCATCGCCTCGCTGCCGGTGTGCCCGGAGTCCTCGACGACGATCAGCTTCGCGTCCGGCCACGCCTGCGCCAGCTCCCACGCGGTGTACACGGGGCTGCCCAGGTCGTGGCGGCCGTGGACGAGAACCGCCGGGATGCCGTGCAGCTTGTGCATGTCGCGCAGGGTCTGACCCGGCTCCAGCCAGGCGTCGTTGCCGAAGTAGTGCGAGCAGATGCGGACGAAGGCCAGCCGGTCGTCGTCGACGAAGTTCTCCTCGTAGGCACCGGGCTTCCCGTTGCTCTCCAACGAGATCACGGCGTCCTCCCACCGTATCCACTCGTTCGCCGCCGCTTCGCGCACCGCACGGTCCGGGTTCTCCATCAGCCGGCTGTACGCCTGCACCAGGTTCCCGTCGCGCTCGCCCTCGGGCACGTGGTTGCGGAAGCGATCCCAGGCCTCGGGGAAGATCCGCCGGACGCCGTGGTAGAGCCAGTCGGTCTCCTCCGGGCGGGTCGAGGTGACCGCCGGGATGATCATCTCGGTCACCCGCTCCGGGTGCGCCTGCGCGTAGACCAGGGCCAGGCTGGCACCCCAGGAACCGCCCTTCACCAGCCACTTCTCAATACCCAGATGCTCGCGCAGGAGCTCGATGTCGCGGACGAGGTGGTGCGTGGTGTTGACGGACATGTCCGTCGCCGGGTCGGACGCGTGCGGCGTGCTGCGGCCGCACCCGCGCTGGTCGAAGCGGATCACGCGCCACTTCTCGGGGTTCCAGGCCTTGGTCGGGCCGACCATCGAGCCGGCGCCGGGGCCGCCGTGCAGGTTCACCGCGGGCTTGCCGTCCGGGTTGCCGAGCTCTTCGTAATAGATCTGATTCCCGTCGCCCACGTCGAGATATCCGGTGGCGTAAGGACCCATTGGCGGGTAGGAAATAGACATGGACGCGATCGTAGACCAGGGCGAGGAATCCGCACGCGAATTGCGGGACTGGAAGGACTGGTTCGCGGCCTACGACGACCCGGAATCCCCGCTGGTCAAGCGGCTGGCCGCGGTCCAGCAGGGCATCCGGCGGGCGCTCGACGAAGCACCTTCGGGGGTAATCAATGTCCTGAGCCTGTGCGCGGGCGAGGGACGCGACCTGATCCCGGTGCTCGCCGACCACCCGCGCCGTGCCGACGTCCGCGCCCGGCTGATCGAGTTCGATCCGGTGATCGCGCAGAAGGCGCGGGATGCCGTGGCTGCGGCCGGTCTCGACGGCACCGACGGCACCGACGGAATTGGCGGCGTCGGCGGCCTCGACGGTGCCGGCGGCGGCACCGGCGCCATCGTCGACGTCATGACCGGCGACGCGGCCGATCCCGCGCTCTTCGGTGACTACGCCCCGGCGCGTCTGCTGCTGTTGTGCGGCATCTTCGGCAACATCACCGAGGCCGACATCCAGAACACCGTCACCCGCGCCGCGCATCTGACCGCGCTGGGCGGCACCGCGATCTGGACCCGCCACCGGCACGATCCGGCCGTCATCCCGAGGATCCACGGCTGGTTCGGCGACGCGGGGTTCTCCGGTCTGTGGGAGTCTGACACGGACTTGCCGACCGTCATTTACGTCGCCGCGAATCGGCAGGAGCGGGAGCCCACTCCGCTTCCCGACGACCGCAAGCTTTTCACCTTCGTTCGGTAGAAACACTTATGGGGATTTACAAAAGCATCGCTCTCGAGAACGAGAACATTGTCGCCGCTGGCTACTACCTGAATGCGCGCGGCGCCCGGGTGGATCTGGCCGCCGATGTGGCTGCGGCCTGTCAGGGGACTCGTTCCTACGACCCCGGCCAGACGCAGCAGCTGTTCAATGACCAGGCGCACAAGGCCGCCGCCGACGCATCGCGCCATGAAACAGCCTTCGAAGTCACCGACGAGACCAGCACTCAGGCCGGTCAGCGTCTGGTGCTCGCCGAGGGCGCCACCGACGTCGCGATCCTGAACTTCGCCTCGGCGCGTAACCCCGGCGGCGGGTACCTCGGCGGCGCGCGGGCACAAGAGGAAGACCTGTGCCGCAGCTCCGCGTTGTACACGACGCAGCTTGAGGCGCGTGACTACTACGACGCGCACCGGGCGAATCGCGATACGCGCTATAGCCATCGCGTCATCTTCTCCCCCGCTGTTCCGGTCTACCGGGACAGCGCCACGCGGCTGCTGGACGCGCCATATCAGATCTCTTATCTGACGTCGCCGGCACCGAACGCCGGAGCGCTGGCCAGGCACGAGCCATCTGCCCTGGACGAGGTCGAGGGCCTGCTCACCGAGCGTGCCGGACGGGTGCTCGCGGTCGCGGCACACCACGGCGTTCAGACGCTGGTGCTCGGCGCGTGGGGCTGCGGTGTGTTCCGGAACGATCCGGCGACCGTGGCCCGGGTCTTCCGCGGGCACCTCGCGGACGGTGGTGTGTTCGAGGGCAGATTCGCTCGGGTCGTGTTCGGCGTCTATGACACCTCTTCAGCGAAGACGACGCTGGGGGCGTTTCAGACAGCGTTCGCGGATTTGATATCTCAGCTTTGATATCTCAGTGCTCTGTCGCCAACTCCGACAGCCTGTCGCGCAGCCAGTAGTAGGAGTCCTTCGGCGTGCGGGTCTGCCTCTGGTGGTCGACGTGGACCAGGCCGAAGCGCTGGTGGAAACCCTCGGCCCACTCGAAGTTGTCCAGCAGGGTCCAGGTCAGGTAGCCACGGACGTCCACACCGGCGGCCATCGCCTGAGCCAGGGCTCTGATGTGGCCGTCGAGGTAGGCGATGCGGTCCGGGTCGGCCACGCGGCCGGCGACCACCTTGTCGTCCACCGAGGTGCCGTTCTCGGTGATGTAGATCGGCGGGAGGGCGGCGCCGTAGCGGTCGGCGAGGCCGACGAGCACTTCGCGCAGGCCGTCGGGGACCACCGGCCAGTCGAAGGCGGTGCGCGGGACGCCTTCGATCGGGAGGTCCTGGAACGGCAGGCCGTGTTCGGGGCCGGGGGCGGCGACGCGGGTCGGGTTGTAGTAGTTGATGCCGAGGCCGTCCAGCGGCGCCGCGATGGTCGCCAGGTCGCCGTCGCGGACAGCGCCGTTCAGGTCGGGGCCGGTGCCGTAGGCCGACAGGTCCGGGTAGGTGCCGAGCAGGATCGGGTCATTGAACAGGCGGTTGTGGAGAGTGTCGTAGGCCTCGGCGGCCTTGATGTCCTCCGGCGCCTGGCTCGCGGGCCAGACCGGCGTGCAGTTGTTGGCGATCATCACCTTCCGAGCACCCGCCGATCGCAGGGCACTGACGGCCAGGCCGTGCGCGAGGAGTTGGTGGTGCGCGACCGGGATCGCGCCGGTCATCAGCGCACGGCCCGGCGCGTGGATGCCGAAGGCGTAGCCGTAGGCGAGGTGGATGAACGGTTCGTTCAGCGTGATCCAGTGCTCGACCCGGTCCGCCAGCCGGTCGGCGAGGAGGGCGGCGTACTCGGCGAAGCGGTGGGCGGTGTCGCGGTTGAACCAGCCGTCACGATCCTCCAGCGCCTGCGGGAGGTCCCAGTGGAACAGGGTCGGGAACGGCGTGATCCCCTTCTCCAGCAAGGAATCCACGAGCCGGTCGTAGAACGACAGGCCGGCCGGGTTCGCCGGGCCTTCGCCGTCGGGCTGGATCCGCGTCCAGGCCACCGAGAAGCGGTAGGCGTTGACGCCGAGCGCCGCCATCAACGCTATGTCCTCGGCGCTGCGCTGGTAGTGGTCGCAGGCGACGTCGCCGGTCTGGTCGTCGCGGACAGCCCCGGGCCGACGCACGAAGGTGTCCCAGATCGAGACGCCCTTGCCGTCCGCACTCGGCGCCCCTTCGATCTGGTAGGCGGAGGTGGATGTGCCCCAGTGGAAGCCGGCGGGGAACGACGGGAGCGGGGT
>NZ_JAAFZA010000347.1 GCF_015356865.1 Catenulispora pinisilvae | reverse complement strand
GGGCGGGGCCGAGGTCGCCAGGGACGGCTCGACGTTCGCGATCAGGGAGTGGGCGGGATTCGCCCGCATCGCCTGAAGCCGCGCTCATCGTCGGCTGCGCTCGCGCGACCGAAGCCCCGAGACCAAAGAAAGTGTCCCATGCCCCAGCAACCACAACACCCGGTCGTCCAGACGCAGGCCGGCACCGTGCGCGGTCTGCGCGACCCGTTCGGCGACCTGTACCGAGCCATCCCGTATGCGATGGCACCGCAAGGTGCCCGACGTTTCGCCGCACCAGTGCCGCATCCCGGCTGGCCCGGGATCAGGGCCGCCACTGAGCCGGCACCGACGGCACCGCAGCCCGCCCGCCCCTTCGGCCGTCTCGACATGACGCCCTACTTCGGACCGGGCTGGGTGCCGGGTGCGGAGTACCTGGCCGTCGACGTCCGCACCCCCGCGGCGGATGGCGAGAAGCGCCCGGTCATGGTCTTCGTGCACGGTGGCGGCTTCGTCAGCGGCTCCAACCGCGCCGCGCTGTACGACGGCAAGGCCTTCGCCCGCGACGGAGTCGTCCTGGTGACGGTGAACTACCGGGTGGGCATTCCGGGCTTCCTCGACCTTCCCGGCGCCCCGGCCAACCGCGGCCTGCTCGACGTGCTGGCCGCGCTGCGCTGGGTCCGCGACAGCATCTCCTCGTTCGGGGGCGACCCCGGCAACGTCACCGTCTTCGGCCAGTCGGCGGGCGCGACGATCGTCGGTGCACTGCTCGCGGCACCGGAGGCGGCGGGCCTGTTCCACCGCGCGATAGTGCAGAGCGGCACCGGCACCGGTGCCTTCACCCCCGAGCAGGCCGAGCGGGTGACCGCGGCGGCGGCGACCGCGCTCGGCATCCGGGCGTCCGTCGAGCAGTTCGCCGCGATTCCGGACGAGCATCTGCTCGCCATCCTGCCGAAGCTGGCCGGACTCGACCTGCGGACGGCCACGGCCCGGGACCCGCTGCTCGGGCTGAGCCCGTTCAGCCTGGTCTTGCCCGTCCAACCCGCCGACGCGCTGGCCGACGGTCCAGCCGCCGAGGTCAGCGTGCTCATCGGCGACAACATCGAGGAGGGGAACCTGTACCTCGTGCCCCAGGGCAAGCTGGAGCCTTCCACCGAGGACGACGTCCTCGCCCTCGCCGCAGCGGGCTACGCCGATCCCGGCGCCACGGTCGCGGCCGTCAAAGCAGCCCGGCCGACCGCCCATCCCGGCGAACTGCGCTCGGCACTGCTCGGCGAAGCACTATTCGGCGCCGGCACCACGCGCATGGCCGAGGCGCACTCTCGCATCTCGGGACGACGAACGTACGCCTACTCATTCGCCCAGCGCTCGACGGCACTCGACGGCCGGCTCGGGGCCACCCACACCACCGAGCTGCCCTACGTGTTCGACCTCGCCGACGAGCCGTGGCTGCACGGCGACAGCGGCCTGCTCGGCCCGGACCCGGCACCGGAGGGTCTGGCCGAGGCGATGCACGGAGCCTGGATCGCCTTCGCCCGCGACGGCGATCCAGGCTGGGCCGCCTACGATCCGGAGCAGCCGGTGGTGAGGGTGTTCGGGGATTGATGTAGTGCACTGAATCGGTTCCCGCAGGAGATGCCGGCCGTCCGGCCCGACTGGTTTCCAGTCGGGCCGGACGGCTTTCATCACCCGTTTCACAGAACCCGTACTGGTACTGGTTCCTCGCTCCGCCGCCGGGCCACAGTTGTCCGAGCCGGGGGGCTCGGAGGGGAAGGTTCGGCTCGGAGCCGAGGAGGATGCGGATGGAGGATGGATCCTCCCGCGACGGAGCGAGCCTGAGGACGCGGCGTATGTGCGTCGCGGTCACGGGCGCAGGGCCGGGATTCTTGGCCTCGGCCCTGCGCTCCGGCGAGATCGACCGCATGGACGTCGCGGGCACGTCCGACGGCGAAGTGGCGGTGGCGCCGACCGGGGCGGACGAGATCTGGCTCGCCCGCGACCTCATCGCCGCGGTCCGCCAGCGTCTGGACAGCTGCCGAGAGGGCTCCGCCCCGGTCTTCCCCGCGCTGAACGTCGGACTCGTCCGGATCGTGGACGGCGGTCCGCACGCCGATCCGCGGGCCGAGGAGGAAGAGATCGAAGCCGGGATGTGAACGTCAGTGCATTTCTAGGCGAGCATCACGCTTCGGCGAGTCCTTCATGCTTACAGATGTTGACACCACCCGGAACGTTGCAGGAAAGAACATCCAATGCTTTTCCGCGATATCGAGACCGCCGAGCTTCGGCCGAATTCTGCGATATCCGCACCGGGTTCCACACGGCTACCTACCATGTGCTTTCAGAGCTGCTCGGGGGGCGACCGGGCAGAGGGGAATTGGGATTGGAATGGGGATCTTCGCGCAGGAGCCGCTGCTGTCGGCCATGCGACCGGGCGACCGGGCCGCACTGCTGGCAGCCGGGGACGGGCGCCGATACCAGGCGGGCGAACGGCTGATGCAGCAGGGCGCGGCCGAGGACTTCGTGATCGCGATCTCGTCGGGCTGGGCCGTCGTCCAGGCGGCCGCCGCCAACGGCCGTGCGCTCATCCTCGGGTTGTGCGGACCCAAGGACATCGTCGGCGAGCTGGCCGTCCTGGACGGGCGGCCGCGCAGCGCGACGGTCACGTCATTGACACCGCTGGACGGACATCTCGTGTCCGGGGTGCGCTTCCACGGTTTCCTGAAGGACCGCCCCTTCGCCGGCGTGGCCATTCTCCGGGGCATGGCGCTGCGGCTGCGGGCCATCGACGGCCACAGCCGCGACCTGGCCACGCTTCCGGTGCTCCAACGGCTGGCACGACTGCTGATCAGCCTGGACCAGACAGCTCTGCGCGCCGTGTTCGCCGGCCAGTTCTCCCAGCAGGAGCTGGCCACGGCCATCGGGGCCACCCGGGAGTCGGTGGCCAAGTCGCTGGCGGCCTTGCGCACCCGCGAGGTGCTGGTCACCACGGAGCGCCGGATTCAGATCCTGGACCGGGGGGCGCTGGTGGCGATCGCCGACTTGTGAATTCCGCTACAGCGGCCGGTGAGTGTGCCGCCGCACGATGAGGGCTGGAAGGGCGGGAGAACCGAACGGCGGCAAGCGAAGCGCGATATCCGCCGCACGGCCCCATCAGACTCCGACAACCTCATCAGACTCCGACAACAAGGAGAGAACGATGCTGACAGCGGACGGTCCCGACCGGGCTTCGGCCCTGCCGCCGGTTCCGTGCCATCTCGTCGAGCAGGCAGAGCATGCGATCGACCGGGCCGACACCAAGGCCGCCGCTCTCGGCGCCGTCGCGGTCGCGATCCTGGCGGTCCTGACCTCCGGCAGGTCCACCGCGCACCGAGGTGCCGGGCACGTAGCGGGGGAGGTGTTCCTCGCCGTAGGCCTGCTGGCCTGGGCGGCCGGGGTATTGGCGCTGGCCGGTGCGCTGCTGCCGCGCCTGCGCCGGGCGGCGCCCGGAGAACACGCGGTGTCGTTCTGCGACTTGCCGAAGGACCACGACGCGAACCGGATGCGCTTCCTGGCGGGGCGGGCGGCCGGGGACGCGGAGAACTGGCTCCTTGCCCAGGGGCACCTCTTGAGCCGGATCGCCGTCGTGAAGTACCGGATGATCCGGCTGGGAATGGCGCTGCTCGCAGTCAGCGGGCTCACAGGCGCACTCGGAATGTTCCTCTCGTGAAAATCAGACATCAGCTATCAGCCATCAGGGGGCGAAGATCGTGTCCGAAGAAGCGTTGCATCATCTGATCCTGTTCTACGACATCCAGGGGTCAGCCGGATTGACGAATCCGGAGAAACTAGTGGCACGCCGAGTGCTCCAGGACTGCTGCACCGGAGCCCTGGAATCCGCCTCGATCCCGGCGGACCGGGTGAGTGTGAAAGACCTCGGCGACGGGGCGATGGTGCTCTTCACCGCCGAGGTTCCCAAGTCCCAAGTGCTCGGCGCGTGGCTCAGCGAATTCCACGCCCTGCTGCAGCGCGCCTACGAACGGTCGACACGGCCCTTCCAGGTCCGGCTGGCGGTCCACTCCGGCGAGCTGCACCCCAGCCTCAACGAGCACACCGGGACGGCCCTGGACTTCACTGCCCGGCTGGTGGACGCTCCCGTCGCGAAGCGCCTCCTGGCGTCCACGCCCTCGGCTTCTCTGGCCGTGATCGTCTCCGATGTCGTGTACGACCAGGTCGTGCGACACGGGGGCGGCGGCCTGGCGCCCACCAGCTTCTCTCCCATCACCGTCCAGGTGAAGGAGACCGACACTTCCGCGTGGCTGCATCTGCCGGGCTGGACACGGGTCCCGATGCCGCCGGATGCCGAAGGCGCGGACCGGCCGGGACGCTCTAGCGGGAGCCCCGGGACGTCCGGCAAAACGAACAGCGCCGACAGCCCCGGCCCGGACGTCCTCAAGGACGGAGTCTCCGTCTCCGGCGGTGTCGTGGGCGTGATCGGGACATCGACCGTGCACGGACCCTTCACCGTCGGCGGCAGCCCGGACGGTGCCAAATGACTGCCGACGACGCCGGCTACGGTGGTGGTGGCGGCGGACCAGCCAAGCCGGCCGGTGGCGGAGCGGCCGGGGCCGGCGGTGGCGGTGGCGGTGGCGGTGGCGGTCCGGCCAACGCGGCCGACCCGAGCGCGCAGAACGTCGACAGCTCCCCGGAGGACATGATCGGCGCCGCTCGCTCCGACCCGCTCTCCGACGCGCGCGCCACCCCCGACGAGATCGCCGCCAGCCACGCGTACGAGAGCTTCCAGCGCGGCGTGTCGGCGGCGGGCCCGGTGGGCGTGATCGGCGGCGCGACGATCTCCGGCGGCCTGCACATCCACGCGGCGGGTTCGGTCCGCGGCACCCGGGCCTTCGGACCGGTGCGGACGGACCTGCTCGCCGAGATCATCTCCTGGTACGCCGCCGCGCCCCATGACGCCGAGATCCGCAGCACTCTGCGCGAACGGCATGTGGTGGTGATCCGGGGCGTTCAGGGCAGCGGGCGATCGACCACCGCGCTCAAGCTGCTCAGCGAGTTCGCCCCCGGCCAGGTTGAGTGGCTCACGGTGGACTCCGGCCTCGACGACGTCACCGACGCGCGCATCAAGCCCGGGCACGGCTATCTCGGCGACTTGGGAAGCACCGGCCGGTCCCTCGGCGAAGCCGACCTCGACCGCTTGTCCGAGGACCTCAGGCAGCGGGAGGCCTACTGCGTCCTGCTGCCGCCGGCCGGCGAGACCGGCAACTGCCCGGCCGTCTATCTGCGCGAGCATGCGGCACCGTCGCAGGGCACTGTCCTCGATCAGCGGATCGAGGCAGTCCGCTCGCAGCCGCGCCGGGTCGAGCCCGAGGCCCACGCGACGTTGACCGAGCTGAGCCGGGATCGCGAACTCTGGGCCCTGCTGGGCTCCGATCCCGGGCCGGCCGAGGAGGCTTGGCTGGCCGAACTGATCACCCGCCTGGTGGCCGGGGAGTGCGACCGCCAGAGCGCGCTGGGCGCCTGGAGCGAGCTGATCGACCAACGGATCGGCGAATGGCTGACGGACCTGCCCCAAGGGGTCGATCTGCATCGGCACCGGGCCGCGGTCGGGGAGTTCGCCTTCCGGCTCAGTCTGGCCGTGCTCAACGGCTCCCCTGCCAACCTGGTCGCCGAGGCCGGCGAGCGCTTGGCCTGGGAGCTCTACACGACCGCGAACCCCCGGCTCACGCCGGGCCGGAACGTCTTCACCCAGCTGGACGACGACCGGATGGCCCGGTCTCGGGCCACGCTCCGGGACGGAGCGATCACCGTCGGGGACTCCTCGGCGCCGACCAGACTGCTGAACTACCGCGACGATCGCCTGCCGGTCCGGCTGCTCGCCGCGGTCTGGGGCAGCCGGCCCAATCTGCGGCGCCCGATCCTGCACTGGTTGCAGGATCTGAGCCAGGACCGTCGTCCGGACGTCTGGATGCGTGCGGCACTGGCGATCGGCCTGGTCACCAGCTGGGACTTCGCCTACTGCTATCACGAGGCGATCGAGGCGTGGGCGGGTTCGGAAAGCGCCAAGCAGCGCCTGGTCGCCGCGGCCGCGCTGAACCAGGCGGCTCGGGACGAGAGCACCGGCGCGGCCGTGGCCACCGTGCTGCGCACCTGGGCCCGCGGCGACAAACCGGAGCTGATGTGGACCGCCACCGTCGCGTTCGGCTACGGGGACGGCGCGTCGGACCTGAGCACCGTGCTGCGCCTATTGCGCCGAGTCGGGGTCTGGGAGGAAGGACGGCTCGCGCTCATCGTGAGCAAGTCCGTGTCCGATCTGTTCGCCCGCGGCGGGTTCGAGCAGGTGCTGGAGGCGCTCGACGGATGGATCGACGATCCGCGTGCCGACGAGCACATCCTCGGCCTGCTGACCGTCCTGCGGCTCGGGGACCTGCGGGTGCGTCAGATCCCGAGCATCGACGACCTGCCGCTGGGCGGCCAGGCCAAGGCCGCGCTCGCCGACCCCGTGCGGGCGGACTGGCCGCTGATCGTCGCCGTCGCGCAGTACGGCGCGAGCGTGGGCCGGAAGTTGGTGGAATGCGTCTGGCAGGCGCTGTCCTCCTCGCTGGTCGGCAGCGCGATGCGGGACGAGATCGGGGACTGGATCCGGGCCGCGGACAAGTCCCCTGAGCTACTGCTGCCGCTCGGCGGGTTCCTGCGTGGCCTGATCGACGACGAGGACGACGAGGCCAGGCTGCTCGACCTGGTCGACATGCTCGCCGCGGATCCCGACGAGCCGCTCCCGCTGCGCACCGCGCACGCGGTGCGCGCGGCGGTCCGACAGAGCGCGACCAGTCAGAACCAGATCGCGGCGGCCCTTTAGTGAATCGGCCGGACAGTGGGAAGTGGAGTTGAGAGACCGTGAATGACATGGACAACGTTTTCAGCCCGATCCTTGCGCGGCGGGAGTACCTGGGCGCCAAGGCCGAGCCGGTGACGGCGCACCTGGCGCACGTCCTGGTGACGTCCAAGGGCGAGCACCGGATCGTGTGGCCGCACGACCGGGCGCACTCGGTGGTGTGGCAGCACACCCGCTCGAAAGGGATGTTCCGGGGCAAGGTGAAGACCGTCTACGACATCGACCTCGGCGTGCGGCACCTGCCGTTCGAGGTGGAACTCCCGGGCGCGGGCGACACCTTCTCGTTCAACGTCTCCGTCGTGGTCGAGTGGCGGGTCCTGGACCCCTCGCTCGTCGTGCGCAGCCAGCTGCTGGACATCCGCCCCCTGATCCAGCCGGTGATCACCGAGGAGATGCGGCGGATCGCCCGCGAATACGGCGTGGACAACTCGGCCGCCGCCGAGACCGCCATCAACGAGCGGCTGGCCGGCGAGGCGCTGAACTTCAACGACCCCGAACAGCTCGGCGCCGCCCTGGCCAGGACCGTCACCACCGGCCACATCGGCCGCGAGTACGGCCTGTGGACCAGGACGATCGCCTCGGTCCAGCCGGACAAGTCGCGGCTGGCCCAGTCCGACGAGGTACGCGACCTGCGTCACCAGATCGAGGCCGAACGGCTGAAGCAGGAACTCCGGATGCTGCAAGAGCAGAACAACCAGCAGGTGCTGGAGAACCGGACGAGGTTCTACCGCGAGGCGTTCACCTCCGGCGACATCGAGCGCGCGGTGCTCCAGGTCGCGCAGAACCCCGAGGAGCTGACCGCGGTCGCGCAGGTGGTGCGCGAGCAGGAGCTGGCCGGGCAGCGCCTGACCATCGACTTCGTCAACAAGCTGCTGGAGGAGGGCGCGATCGAGCGGTGGCAGGTCAACGACCAGGCCAAGGCGGCCCTGGACTGGCTGCGCCAGTCGACCAGCGCGGTCTTCACCCCCGAGATCCCCGGCCAGGCGTCGGGCCCGGCCGGTCAGCAGCGCAAGCGGGTCCGCAAGACGCCGCCCCCGGAGCTGGGCGCCGGGACGCAGCCCGACACCACGATCGTGGTGGACGACGTCACCCCGGACCGGACGAACTGACCGACGGACACCCGTCGCGAGGCGCGTGTCGGGGGCGCGTGTCCTTGTCGACGGGAGCCGGGCGGCGGGGGAGCGAAGCGGCGTGGTTAGACGGATATCAGCTGCCATTGTTGGTTGGCGGCGCCGCTGCTGATGGTCTCCTGCTCCAGGTCCGCCAAGTCGGCGGTGGAGGATCCGGCGACGCCGACGGCCTTGCCGCTGCGGACGCTGACCAGGCTGACGTAGCCGCCGCCGGCGTCGGTGATCCGCCACTGCTGGTTGGTCGCTCCGGTCGCGGTGTACTGGCAGATCGGTGCGCCGTCCGCGGTGCCGCCTCCGTAGACGTCCATCAGCAGGCCCGAGGAGATGTTGACGAGGTTGTAGATCCCCGCGCCGACCGGCTGGAGCCGCCAGGACTGGTTGGAGCCGCCGTCGCGGGAGTACTGGATCAGCTTCGTGCCCGCGGTGCCCGAGGCTCCGGGGTCGTCGATCGCCTTGCCGCTGTTGCGGTTGACCAGCACGTAGGTGCCGGAGGGGCCGGAGGAGGGGGCGAGGGCGGCGGATGCGC
>NZ_JAAFZA010000346.1 GCF_015356865.1 Catenulispora pinisilvae | reverse complement strand
CCGGGATGGTGATCCCGGCGCGCGCCGCTAGAAGGCAGCCGTGCGCTACATCGGCAGGCGGCGGAAGAGCGGGCGCGGGACGTGGCGCAGGCCGGACATCACGTAGCGGAAGGCGCCGGGGGCCCAGACGGTGTGGGAGCCGCGGCGCAGGCCGGTGATGATCAGGTCGGCGACGGCGTCGGGGGTGGTGGACAGGGGGGTCTTCTCCTTGCCCTGCGTCATCTTGGTGTCGACGAAGCCGGGGCGGACCACCATGACGTGGACGCCGGTGCCGACCATGCTGTCGCCCAGGCCCTGGGCGAAGGCGTCGAGGCCGGCCTTGGAGGAGCCGTAGATGAAGTTGGCCCGGCGGGCACGCTCGGCGGCGACGGAGGACAGGACCACCAGGGAGCCGTGGCCCTGCTTCTTCAGGGCCTGGCCCACGATGATGCCGCTGGAGACGGCGCCGGTGTAGTTCACGTGCGCCACGGCCACGGCGCGGGCCGGGTCCTTCTCGTCCTCGGCCTGGTCGCCGAGGACGCCGAAGGCCAGCAGAACCACGTCGATGTCGTCGGCGGCGAACACCTGGGACAGGACCTTGTCGTGGTCGTCGGTGGCGGCGGCGTCGAAGGGGATCACCTCGACGGTGGCGCCGAGGGTGCGCAGTTCAGCGGCGTTGTCCTCGATGCGCTGGGAGGGGCGGCCGGCGAGGTAGATCTTCTTGGTGCGGGCGGCCGCCATCTTGCGGGCGGTGGACATGGCGATGTCCGAGGAGCCGCCGAGTACCAGCAGCGACTGGGGCGCGCCCAGGGAGTCCTTCATAGCTGTAGTTCCTATCCGTTGGGGCTGTAGAGGTGCGGGAGGCGCCGACTACGACACCGTGAAACCTCTACAGGTGCAGGCGGCGCGCCTGGTCCGACATGAACACCTGGTGCGGGTCGATCTCTGCGCGCAGTTTGCGGAACGCCTCCAGGCGCGGGTACATCTCCGCCAGTAGTTCCGGGCGCATGCGGGAGTCCTTGGCCAGGTACAGGCGCCCGCCGGCCTCCAGGACCTTCTCGTCCATGTCGTCCAGCAGCTGGGCCAGGCCCGGGGTGTTGGTCGGGAAGTCCAGCGCCAGGGTCCAGCCCTTGGCGGGGAACGACAGGTAGCCGGGGCTGCCCTCGCCGAAGCGCTTGAGGACGGTCAGGGCCGCGGGGGCGCCGTGGGCGGAGATCCGCTCGACGATCTGGCGCAGGGTGTCCTCGGTGCCGAAGGGGATCACGAACTGCCACTGGAGGAAGCCCGCCGGGCCGTATACGCGGTTCCACTCCATGATGCCGTCCAGGGGGTGGAAGAAGGCGCCGACGCCCTGGATCACGCCTTCCTTGCGGACCGGCGCCTTGCGGAACCACATCTCGTTGAAGGCGCGGCCGGTCATCTTGTTCAGCAGGCCGCTGACCGGGACCGGCGGGACCTTGCCCAGGGACAGCGGGGAGAACTTGCGGGGGTCCTTGCGGACCTTGGCCGGCAGCTCGTCCAGCTTGGCGAAGTCGCCGCAGGTCAGGACCGAGCGGCCGAGGTTGCGGCCGGTGGACAGGCAGTCGATCCAGGCCACCGTGTAGGGGTACTTGTCGTCGGTGGCGGCCAGTTCGGCCAGGACGCCGTCCAGGTCCGGGGCCCGCCAGATGTCGGCCTTGATCCGGGCCGTCTCGACCTTCTTGAAGGCGATGGTGGCCTGGGTGACGATGCCGGTCAGGCCCATGCCGCCGGCGGTGGCCCAGAACAGCTCGGGCTCGGTGGCCGGGGTGAGGGTGCGGATCTGGCCGTCGGCGCCGAGCAGGTCCATCGACAGGACGTGCTGGCCGAAGGAGCCGGCGCTGTGGTGGTTCTTGCCGTGGATGTCGGCGCCGATCGCGCCGCCGACGGTGACGTAGCGGGTGCCCGGGGTGACCGGGACGAACCAGCCCAGCGGCAGCATCGTGCCCATCAGCTGGTGCAGGCTGACCCCGGCCTGCGCGGTGACGATCCCGTGCTCGATGTCGATGTTCAGGATCTTGTTCAGCGAGGTGGTGCGCACCACCCGGCCGCCGCCGTTCTGCGCCGGGTCGCCGTAGGAGCGGCCCAGGCCGCGGGCGATGACGCCGCGCGGTCCGGCACCGGTGACCAGTTCGGCCAGCTGCTCGACCGCCGTGGGGTCGGCGACGTCGGCGACCGAGGGGCTGGTCATGCCCCAGCCGTACAGGCGCTCGGCGTGCACCCCGTCGGTTGAACTCTGTTGTGGCACGGCCACGTCTCTCACGTCCCTATTCATTTCGACTCTCAGTACTGCCGCCGGCGGTCTCAGCCGCGCGCGCCGACCAGGATCACGCCGGTGGCGAAGACGACGAGCCACACGGCCCCGATACCCATGATGACGCGGTCCTTCAGGACGACGTCCTCGGGCTCCCCTGCTTTGCCGTTGTCGATGAACATCGAGTAGCGCAGGAAGATGAAGACCCAGGGGATGACCGAGATCTCCAGCCACGGCTTGGCCGACTTGTGCGCGATGTCGGGAGTGGAGGCCAGCTGGAACGCCCACAGCGAGTAGGTGACCATCGTCACGGTCGCCGCGGCCTGCCACACGAAACGCAAGTACGACTGCGAATACTCCTTCAGCGACTTGCGGGAGGCGGCGGCCTCCTCGCCCATCACCACCATCTCCGAATACCGCTTACCAGCCACCATGAACAACGAACCGAAGCCGGTCGTCAACAGGAACCACTGCGACAGCTCCAAATTCGCCGCCACACCACCGACGATGGCCCGCAGCAGGAAGCCCGAGGCCACCATCGCCAAGTCCAGCACCGGCACATGCTTGAACCACATCGAGTACACGATGTGCAACGCCATGTACACCGCGACCACCAGGACCGTGGTCCAGTTCGCTATGGCCGCGACGCCCAACCCGGCCAGGCCGCACACCGCACCGGCCGCCAGGCCCTGCGGAATCGACACCCACCCGGCCGCGATCGGACGGAAACGCTTCTTGGGGTGACGACGGTCGGACTCCACGTCCATCACGTCGTTCACGAAATAGATGCACGACGCCGCGAGGCAGAACGCGACAAAGGCGATCGCCGAGGTACGCAGCACGTCGGCGTGGCCGAGCTTGGCCGCCGACAGCGGCGCGGCCAGCACCAGCACGTTCTTGACCCACTGCCGCGGCCGCGCGGCCAGCACCAACGCGACCGGCAACGGCGGACGCTTGCGCTGCTCGACGGGGGCATCGGCCGCTTCGGTGACGGTGGCGGGACCCGTCGCGGGCTGGGGCTCGGACACTTGCGGCTCAGCAGACTGCGTGGGGAGGGATGTCACCGGGCAAACCTATCGGATGGTTGAATCGCGGAGGGTTACTAGTTCGGACCACACCCGGTCCGTTTCCTGATCGAGGTCTGCGAGCGACCCGTTGTTTGCGATGACGTAATCCGCCGCCGCCAGACGTTCCTCACGCGACGCCTGCGCCGCCATCCTCGCGGCCGCGTCCTGTCGGGACATACCACGGTTGGCAAGCAGTCGTGCGTAACGGACTTCGTCGTCGGCGTCGACCACGATCACGGCCGCGTAACCGCGATCCGCCCCACCCTCGACCAACAGCGGAATATCGTAGACGACGATGCCCCCGTCCGGGGCGCTATTCGCCCATTCGGCCATCAATTCGCCGACCAGCGGGTGCACGATCGCGTTCAGCGCGGCCCGCCGGGCCGGGTCGGCGAACACGACGGCGCCCAGCTTGGCCCGGTCCAGGGCGCCGTCCGGGCCGACCACCTCGGAACCGAATTCCCGGACCACCGCGTCATAGCCCACGGTGCCCGGCTCGACCACCCGGCGGGCCGCCAGGTCGGCGTCGACCACGGTGGCTCCGCGGGCCTTGAGCCTGGTCAGGACCTCGCTCTTGCCCGAACCGATGCCACCGGTGAGGCCGACACTGAGCGTGGTCGGCTTGGCGTTCTGCATGGGCGGGCTCCGTTCGGCTGGGCTGTCGGCGCCCTGTTCGCGGTCGCCGTCCGCAGAAGGCTAACGTGGCGCTGCACGCTTTGGGTCACTGTCTGGAACGGAAGCGAATGGACAAGCGGGATACCGCAGCGGTGGACGCACCACGGACGGCGCGCTGGAAGACTGTCACCGTTTCCGCCGTCTCGGGCGCAGCGGTGTTCGCCCTCGGTTACGCCTGCACCGGGGCCTCGGCACCGTCCGCGGGCAGCGCCGGGCCGCCGGTGAAGATCGCCACGCAGACCCCGGAGGCGTCGGACGCCTTTGGGAACCTCCCTGCGGACCGCACCAAGCCGTCCTCGGCCCCGTGCGCGACGGTGCGCCGCCCGGCCGGCTGGAGCAAGATCGAGAACGCCAAGCCGGGCGACTCCTCGTGGCGGTCCAGCTTCGACGCGGACACCTCGGTGGTCGCCGGGTACCTGAACCAGGTGAGCGCGGCCTGTGGGGACACCCTTGAGCTTCACCTGTCGGGGTACGTGTCCTCCGCCTCCGTCACCGCCTACCGGATGGGCTGGTACGGCGGCACCGGCGGGCGGGTGGTGTGGAGCACCTCGCACGTCCCGGTCATCGCGAGTCCTGTGAAGAACTCCGGAGCGCCCACCTATACGGTCGAGGCCTCCTGGCCGGTCGCCGAACGCATCCCGGTCACCGCGGCCTGGACGCCCGGCTACTACCTGATCGTGATACGGGCCAAACCGCACGATGACGGCGACGCGATCCCGCTGATCATCCGGGACGACAGTGACGGCAACGGACCGCCCGGCAGCGGGAGTTCTCCATTGCTTCTACAGGCCTCCGTCCTGACGTACCAGGCGTACAACAACTACGGGCGGTACAGCCTCTATTACGGCCCGAAGGACCTGTCCTCGAAGCGCACCGACCGCTCCCGCGTGGCCTCCTTCGACCGTCCCTATAACGGTGACGGCTATCGCGCGCCGTTTCTATACGACATCCCATTGGCGGAAGAGGCGGAAAAGCTCGGGCTGGACGTCGACTACACCACCGACATCGACGTGGACGAGCGGCCGAGCCAGGTCGCCGCGCACAAGGCGTTGCTGATCGGCGGGCACTCCGAGTATTGGACGCGGCGCATGTACGACGCGGCCGTATACGCCCGGCACAAGGGCACCAACATCGGGTTCTTCGGCGCGAACGAGATCTACTGGCACGCGCGGCTGGAGCCCTCGCCGTCGGGTCCGGACCGGCGCATGGTGGTCTACCGGTACGCGAACGAGGACCCGCTGGCGAAGTCCGATCCGTCACAGGCGACGGTGCTCTGGAACTCCCCGCAGTTGCAGCGGCCGGAGAACTCCATCGTGGGTCCGGCCTATGGGGAGCTCGGGGCGGACGGCGGGGCGTTCCGGATACTGCAACCGGACTCCTGGATCTTCGCCGGGACCGGGGTCACCAAGGACCAGTACCTGAAGAACTCCCTGGCCGGTGAGTACGACACGGTGAAGAGCATCGGCGGGACGCCGCCGGACATCGACGTCATCGCCGCGGCGCCGATCGTGTTCAGCGGGCAGTCGACGATGGCGACGATGTCCTACTACACGGATCCGTCGGGCGCCGGGGTGTTCGCCGGCGGGATGACGTATTGGGACTGCCAGATGGCGCAGATGTGCGGGGACCGGCCGGTGGATCCGGGGACGGCGCACGTGTTGGCGGCGGTGACGGACAACGTGCTGCGGACGTATGCGCAGGGGCCGGCCGGGAAGCGGTATCCGTCGATGTACCGGCCGGCGCCCAGTGCGCAGGCGTTGATCTCCACGGCGCCCTCGCTGAGTGACGTCGGGGTCGGGCCGCCGAAGACGTCTACGTCGGAGTAGGGCTCGGTTACGTCGGAGTGGGGCTCGCCGCGGACGGCAGCCGGCTGGGAAACGGCGATCAACCGGGAAGCTGCGCGCCGTCCGGGAAGTCGGTGGAGCGGGTCAGGTCGGCCCACTCCTGGATCTCCTTGTCGACGGCGGCCCGGCCGTTGGTGATCAGGCGCAGCGCGTCCGAGCCGAGGAGCAGGTGGGCCGGCGGGTTCGGGGCGCCGATGATCTTCAGCACGGCCTCGGCGGCCTGGCGCGGGTCGCCGAGCTGGTGTCCGTCGGCGGCCTTGCGGTGGTCCCGGATCGGGTCCATGACCTGGTCGTAGTCCGCGATGGAGCGGTCGGTGCGGACCATGGAGCGGCCGGCCCAGTCGGTGCGGAAGGAGCCCGGCGCGATCGCGGTGACGTGTACGCCGAAGGGTGCGACCTCCTTGCCGACCGTTTCCAGGATGCCTTCCAGGGCGTGCTTGCTGCCCTGGTAGAAGGACGTGCCCGGGACCGTGATCAGGCCGGCCATCGAGGTGACGCCGAGGATGTGGCCGCGGCGGCGGCGCCGCATGTGCGGCAGTACGGCCTTGACCGTGGCCACCGCGCCGAACACGTTCACCTCGAACTGCGCGCGCAGTTCGGTCATCGTCGACTCCTCGAAGACGCCCTCGTGGCCGTATCCGGCGTTGGCGATGGCGACGTCGATCGGCCCGACGGCGGCCTCGATCTCCTCGACGGTCCGGAACACCGCGTCGTCGTCGGTGACGTCGAGCAGGCGGGCCAGCGAGCGCCCGGGGCGTATCGCCTCGAAGTCCTCGGCGTCGGCACCCTTGCGCACGGTGCCGACCACGGTGTGGCCGGCCGCGAGGGCACCCTCGGCGAAGGCCCGGCCGAGGCCGGAGCTGGCGCCGGTGATCAGGAAGGTCTGGGGCGTGGGGTTCGTGGTCATGCCTCGATTCTACACAGCGCTGAGAAAAATCTGCACAGTGTCAAAAATACTCGGCACCAGGTACCATGCCGGGATGGAGGACGATCGACGAGGGGCGCGGACCAGCCGCCGGGTGGCACCGACCAAGGGCGACCTGCGCGAGCGCGCGATCCTCGACGCCGCCGAGCAGCAGCTGGACTCCGAGGGCGCGGACGGCATGACGGTGGCGACGATCGCGCAGGCGGCCGGGATCACCAGGGGCGCGCTGTACTTCTACTTCGGCTCGAAGAACGAGGTACTGGCCGCCCTGGTGGAACGCACCGTGGCCACGCTGCGCGCCGAGATGGACGCGGCGGACGCCGACGGGGCCAGCGCCCCCGGCGCCGCCCTGCGCCAAGGCGTCGAGCAGACCGCGCGGATGTGGCGCGAGCACGGAACGGTGATGCGGACCGCGGTGGAACTGTCGCCGACAGTCCCGGCGATCGACCAGGCATGGCGCTCAGCCGTGGTCGCGCTGACCGACACCACCCGCGGCATCGCCGAGCGCGCCGGCGTACCCGCCGGGCCCGGACCGCGGGACGCCGCGGCGGTCGCGGCGGCGCTGGTGTGGATGACTGAGCGCGCGTTCTATCAGGCGACGGTCAGCGGCGGTTCGCTGGATGCGGCGGCGGCGACGCTGCTGCATGTGTGGTTGGCGGCGCTGGGGATTCCGGCGGACGCGGAGCTGGGCGGCGCGGAGGGCTGACTGGCAGGAGCAGAAAGCTGACCGGGCAGGCGGAGCAGCTTGCCCGGCGGGCACCGAGCCGTCAGTCAGCGGGCGCGGAGCTCGGCGGCGCGGAAGGCTTACCGGCCGGAGCCGAGGGCTGACCGGCCGGGGCAGAAGACTGTCCGGCCGGCGCGGAAGGCTGCCCGGCAGGCGCGCTGGGAGCGCCCGAAGCCGGGACGCCGGGCGTGGTGTTCGACCCCGGCGTGCCGGCGCCGGTGCTGGGCGTGGTGGGCGGCGGGGTCGGCGTGGTGTGCTTGTACATCGCCTCGGCGATCTTGAGGGTGAAGGCCTTCGCGCCGTCGCCCTTGATCAGCGCCTCCTGGGTGGTGATCAGGTAGGTGCGGTTGCCGTCGTACATCACCAGGATCGCGTCCTTGCCGGCTTCGGTGACGTAGGTGGCGGGGTGTCCGGCGACCGAGATCGGCGCGTACTGGTCGCCCTGGCCGGCCAGGGTGCCGACGGTGGCGGCGCCGTGGCTCTGGGCGGTCGCGGCGTCGGCGTAGATGGCCAGCTGGATCTCGACCTGGTTGCTGGTGATCTTGCCGGTGCTGTCCTGGACGACGCCGTACTGGCACACCACCCGGCCCAGCTGCTTGGCGGCCGTCGGCTGGAACGGCTGGAAGTAGTCGCCGCCGTTCAGCGGGCTGCCCAGGGCCAGCTGCATGTCGGCGTCGGTGACCAGGCCGTCGCAGTTCTTCGGCAGCTGGGCCGGGGTGATCGTGGGGCCGGCCGCCGGGTCGAAGCTGGGCTGGGTGCTCGCCGAGCTGGACGACTGGGCGCCGGGGAACGAGCCGGCGGCGCTGCTGGTGCTCGACGAGCCCTTCTTCGACGAGCCGCCGCCGGAGCACGCGGCCAGCGTCAGGGCCGCCGCGCAGGCGAGGCCGAGCGCGGATATGCGTGTCAGGGTCCGGCGTGCCGAGGCCGGGCCCGGAACCGGGGCCGGGATCGTAAGGGTCCGCATGCTTGGCAACCTATCGAATCGGTGAGTGCGACGAGAAGCCTTCGGACCGGCTCCACGCCCCTCGGCCCCGCGCCCCCTC
>NZ_JAAFZA010000345.1 GCF_015356865.1 Catenulispora pinisilvae | reverse complement strand
GAGTACGACTGAGATGACCACTCATGTTGTGAAAAAACGGACTGATTTCCGCCGCCCTGCCGGGCGACCGCCACCGAACCGGCAAACCCGGCGGCGGAAATCTGGCGGTTTTTTCACAACGAAAGCCAACCCCGCACCCCACCGGCGGCCGCCATACCCGACTCACGTCGGATCCGGCGACCAAAACCCCCACCCAACCACCGGGCCTGCGCACCCAACCTACGCCCAAGCTACGCCCAGCCGGCGACCACACCACCAACCCGGCGAACCAACCCGGCCACCGCACTGGCGCCCGCAGATGTGACCGGCCCCACAGTCGCCATTATTGTCGCGTCGCGCCATTATCGCTAGGGTGATCACGGCCCCGGACCCTCTTGTCCGCCGCCGATCCCTTCTCCCGATCTGGAGCCGTCGCACCATGCCCAGACGCTCGGCGGGCACCTCGCGTCCCCACTACAACGTCATCTTCGCGGTCCTGCTCATCGGCATCTCCGCCTACGCGGTCCTACAGTCGTTGGTCGCCCCGGTCCTGGCGACCTTCATCACCGCCCTGCACACGACGCAGGACACTGCGACCTGGCTGATGACGGCCTACCTGCTGGCCGCCTCGGTGGCCACCCCGATCCTGGGCCGGATCGGCGACAAGGTCGGCAAGGAGCGGATGCTGGTCATCACGCTGCTGGCGCTGACCCTCGGCTCCGGGCTGGCGGCCCTGTCGCACTCGATCAGCCTGATGATCATCGCCCGGGCGATCCAGGGCCTGGGCGGCGGGCTGCTGCCGCTGTCCTTCGGCATCATCCGCGACGAGTTCCCGCCCGAGCGGGTGAACGCCGCGATCGGCCTGAGCTCGGCCCTGCTGGCCGTCGGCGGCGGGCTGGGGCTGCTGATCGCCGGTCCCATCGTCACCCACCTGAACTACCACTGGCTGTTCTGGATCCCGATGATCCTGACCGCGATAGCCACCGTCGCTTGTTGGCTCTGGGTGCCAGAATCCCCGGTGCGGACCCCGGGCAAGATCAGTTGGGGAGCGGCGCTGTGGCTGTCGGCCTGGCTGGTGCTGCTGCTGCTCGCCGTCAGCGAGGGCCCGACCTGGGGCTGGGGCTCGGCGAAGGTGCTGGCGCTGTTCCTCGGCGCGGCCGTCTGCCTGCCGCTGTGGATCTGGACCGAGGCGCGCTCCAGCGCTCCGCTGATCGACATGCGGATGATGCGGCTGCCCGCGGTGTGGACCACGAACCTGGTCGCGCTGCTGTTCGGCGTCGGCATGTACACCGTGATGACGTTCCTGCCGCAGTTGGTGCAGACCCCGAGGGCGGTGGCCGGCTACGGCCTGAGCGCCAGCATCACCCAGTCCGGCGTCTACCTGCTGCCGATGACCATCGGCATGTTCCTGCTCGGCATCGCCGCCGCGCCGCTGGCCAAGCGGGTCGGGCTCAAGGTGGTCCTGATCCTGGGCTGCCTGGCCAGCATCCCCGGCTTCGCCGCGCTGGCCCTGGGGCATTCGCAGGGCTGGCAGATCTACGTCGCCTCCGGCCTGCTCGGCATCGGCATCGGACTGGCGTTCTCCTCGATGTCCGCGATCGTGGTGCAGTCGGTCCCGGCCGCGCAGGTCGGGGTGGCCACCGGGATGAACGCCAACATCCGCACCATCGGCGGCGCGATCGGCAGCGGCGTGGCCGCGAGCATCCTGGCCTCCGGCGTCAGCCCGGCGAACCCGATCCCGAAGGACTCCGGCTACACCAACGTGTTCTGGATGCTGACCGCGGCCACGGTCCTCGCCGCGCTGGCCGGCCTGATCATCCCGGCGCTGAAGCAGCGGCCGCGCGCACCTGAGGACCGCTTGGACGTCGACGCCGAGGCGAAGGCCGGCGTTTAGTCAGTCCGCTAGTAAGTCCGCACTCTGAGATAGCCGGTGGACCACGCGCCACCGGCTATTCCCAGACAGCTGATGTGGATGGTATACGGTGCTCTATGCATCTTGGCTCGCAGCCAGAGCTCCATCCCACGCTGGTAGAAGAACGCGTCCTCGCGTCCGTCCCGCAAGTCCGCGCCTGTCTGGTCGTCTCGGCCCGCCTGCGCGGCCGGGTGCAGACCGACGTCCTGCTGGACCTTCAGCCCGGTGTCGATCCCGACGACGACCATGAGAGCGCGGTCCGGGCCGCACTCACCGAATCCGAGGCCGCGACGCTTCGCCGGGTCTTCGTCCTGGGCGCGGACCGGGACGAGCCGGAAGGCGGGCTCGACCATCACCGGGCCCTGATCCGGGAGCAGCAGATCGCTGAGATGGCCGGCGCACGGCTGCCCGGCGTCGGGCCCGGCGCGGATCCGGTTCCGGTGCCGGCCGAGCGCCTGCCGGTGGAGTTCGCGGGCGACGGCGCCGGGTCCGCCGGCCTGGCCTGGGGACAGCACGAGATCTGGCAGTCGATGACCCGGCAGGGCAACTGGCTGCCGTTGGGCGGCTGGCGGCCGCTGGATCCGGGGACCGGGGTCGAGGAGGTCGCCGACGAGTTGGCCTACCTGCACAGCCGGTTCCCGTCGATGCGGACCCTGCTGCACGTCGACGCGGACGGCGCGCTGCGCCAAGAACTGTCGGCGTCCGGGTCCACCCACCTGGAGGTCTACGACGCGGACCCCGGCCCCGAGGCCGCCGACCGGTTGGCCGGCGCCATCTCAGACCACTACCAACGCCTGCCCTACGACCTGCGCACCGAATGGCCGGTCCGGATGGCCGTGGTGCGCCAGGGCGGCGAGGCGACCCGGATGGCCGTCGTCATGCACCACCTGGCCCTGGACGGCGGCGGGGCCGAGATCATGATGCGCGACGTCGCGGTCCGGGCCAGCACGCCGCCGGCCGGGCTCCAGCAGCTGGAGCAGGCCCGGTGGCAGAGCTCACCGGCCGGCCGCCGACACAGCGACCGCGCCCTGCGGCACTTCGCCGAGATCCTGCGTGCGATGCCGACGCCGACCTTCCCGCCGTCCGGCGACCCGCGCCGGCCCCGCTACTGGAGCGCCGAGTTCGTCTCGCCCGCGCTGCGTCCGGCGCTGGCGGCACTGGGAGAGCGCACCGGCGCCGATCCGGCCCGCGTACTGCACGCGGTCTACGCGATCGCGCTCGCGCACGTCACCGGCGTGCACCCGGTCCTGTTCCGCCCGGTCATCGGCAACCGCTTCCGGCAACAGCTGGCCGACGTGGTGTGCCACACGGCCCAGGCCGGGGTGGTGCTGCTCGACGTCGCCGACGGCACCGTCGAGGACGTGATCGAGCGGGCCGGACCGGCCGCGATGAACGCCTTCAAGCACGGCTACTTCGACCCGGTACAACTCAATGCCCTGATCGAGGAGATCGGCCGGGAGCGGGGTGCCGAACTGGACGTGGCGTCGTTCTTCAACGATCGCCGCGGCACACCGACCGCCACGCCGAGCACCACGCCGACCAACCCGGCTGCGGCCACCGCCACGAGCACCACCACCGCCGACGACTACGCGAAAGCGCGCACCGCCAGCGAGTTCCGCTGGGTCGAGCGCCGCAACGACCCGGTGGAACGGTTGTTCCTGCACGTGGACGACTCGCCGGAGACGGTCACGCTCACCATCGAGGCCGACACCCGGGCCCTGTCGCCGTCCCAGATCGAGGCAGTGGTGCGCGAGATGGAAGAGGTGGCGGTGGCAGCGGCGATCCAGCCGGGTCTCAGCACTCGGATAACGGCAGGTTGACCCCGCTCGAAGGGTTCGCGCGGCCGATCGGCGGGTACGGCGTTCGAAGTGAAGACCATGATGCGGTTCGATGTCGTGATCGAGATTCCGGCGGGCTCCCGGAACAAATACGTCATGGACCACCGCCTGGGCCGCATCCGGCTGGAGCGGCAGCTGTTCACCTCGACCAGCTACCCGGCCGACTACGGCTACATCCCCGGCACGCTGGCCCAGGACGGCGACCCGCTGGACGCCGTGGTGCTCCTGGACAGCCCGGCGTTCCCCGGTATCGAGGTTTCGGTGCGGCCGATCGCGATCTACCGCTCGCAGGACGAGAAGGGCGTCGACAACAAGATCCTGTGCGTGGCGGCCGGCGACCCCCGCTACGCGGACGTCCAGGACCTGGCCGACGTAGCCCGCGAGCGCCTCGATGAGATCGGCCATTTCTTCGACGTCTACAAGGACACCGAACCCGGCCGGCAGGCGCACCCCGGCACCTGGGCCGACCGCGCCGCCGCCGAGGCGGTCATCGAGGCCGACCGGCGGCGGCTGAGCGAGGCGGCAGCCGAATAGGGCAGAGCCGCCGTGGTCACGGCGCCGAGCCGCGCGGTGGATATCCGGGGAATGTTCGGCCGGAAATCGGTGCGGATCTTTCCCCGCGGCAGTTCGTATCCGGTAAGGCGCTCCGGCGCTCAGTGCGGATCCGGCGCCGGGTTGGCCCCGGGCCGGGCCAGGAAGTCGAAGTCACAGCCCTGATCGGCCTGCGTGATGTGGTCGGCGTAGAGAGCGCCGTAGCCGCGCTCGAACCGCGGTGCCGGCGGCTGCCAGGCGGCGCGGCGCCGGGCCAGTTCGGCGTCGTCGACCTCCAGGCGCAGGGTGCGCGCCGGGACGTCGAGGGTGATCACGTCGCCGGTCCGGACCAGCGCCAGCGGGCCGCCGGCGTGGGACTCCGGGGCGATGTGCAGGACGCAGGTGCCGTAGCTGGTGCCGCTCATCCGGGCGTCGGAGATCCGGACCAGGTCCTTGACGCCCTGCTTCAGCAGGTAGGCCGGGATCGGGAGCATGCCGTACTCGGGCATGCCGGGGCCGCCGAGCGGGCCCGCGCCGCGCAGGACCAGCACGGTGTCCGGGGTGATGCCGAGCGCCGGATCGTCGATGCGCGCTTGGAGGTCGGGATAGGAGTCGAACACGACGGCCGGCCCGCTGTGGGTGAGCAGGCGCGGCTCGGCGGCCAGATGCTTGATGACCGCGCCGTCCGGGGCCAGGTTGCCCCGCAACACCGCGACGCCGCCGTGCTCGGCGACCGGGTTCGCCGAGGTGCGGATCACCTCGGGATCGTGGGTCTGGCTGTCGGTGTAGTACTGGCCGAAAGGGATCCCGGCGACGGTGGGGCGGTTCGGATGCAGCGTCCCCGGGACTTCGGCCAGCTGCCGGAACAGGGCCCTGAGACCGCCCGCGTAGTAGAAGTCCTCCATCAGGAACCTGCCGACCGGTCGGACGTCGGCCAGCACCGGTACGCGTTCCCCGATGGCGTCGAAGTCGTCCAGCCGAAGCTCCACCCCGAGCCGGCCGGCCATCGCGATCAGGTGAATCAGGGCATTGGTCGAACCGCTGAGCGCCAGGACCGTCGCCGCCGCGTCCTCGAACGCCTCGCGCGTCATCACCTGGTGCGGCGTCACACCCTCCCGCACAATCGCCACCGCGCGCATGCCGGAGGCCGCGGCCATCCGGTGATGTGCGGAGTCGACGGCGGGTATCGACGACGCGCCGGGCAGCGTCATGCCCAGCGCCTCGGCGCAGGCGGTCATGGTCGAGGCCGTGCCCATCGTCATGCAGTGCCCGGGCGAGCGCGCCAGGCCGCCCTCGACCTCGGCCATCTCGCACTCCCCGACGCGTCCGGCGCGGTATTCGTCGAAGTAGCCGAACAGGTCGGTGCCGCTGCCGAGCGTCTTGCCGCGGTGGTGGCCGCGCAGCATCGGACCGGCGGGCACGAACAGCGCCGGCAGCCCGGCGCTCGCGGCGCCCATCAGCAGCGCCGGTGTCGTCTTGTCGCAGCCGCCCATCAGCACCGCGCCGTCTACCGGGTAGGAGCGCAGTAGTTCTTCGGTCTCCATTGCCAGCAGATTGCGATAGAGCATCGGCGTGGGCTTCTGGAACGTCTCGGACAGCGTGGAAACCGGGAACTCCAAAGGGAATCCGCCGGCCTGCCACACGCCGCGCTTGACCTGTTCGGCGCGCTCGCGCAGGTGCATGTGGCAGGGGTTGATGTCAGACCAGGTGTTGAGGATCGCGATGACCGGCTTGCCGAGGTGTTCCTCCGGCAGATAGCCGAGCTGACGCATGCGGGAGCGATGGCTGAAGGCCCGCAGGTGGCCGCCGGTCGCGCCTTCGCCGAACCAGGCGGCGCTGCGCAGGGGCGGATGGTTCGGCGCGGATTCGCTTATGCCGTCGGCGCTATCAGCGCTTTCGGCGAGGCCGCCGGTGTCTGCGCTCACAGCCAACCCCCGGCCCGCCACTGGTCCAGCACGGCGCCGATCCGGTCCCGCAGCGGCTGCGGCAGCGGCCGGGACGGCGGCCGCACGTGCCGGTCGACGATTCCGAGCTGGGCCAACGCTTCCTTGACCACGCTGACGTTGTCAGCGCTGGCGTCGGCGCCGCGCAGCTCCTCGAATTCGCGGACCGTCTCCCACAGCGGCATCGCCTTGGCGAAGTCGCCGCCGCGCAGCGCGTCCAGCATCGCCATGGACAGCCGGGGGGCGACGTTGACCAGTCCGGAGGTGAATCCTGTGGCACCGACCGCGAAACAGCCCGGGGCGGACAGTTCCGCGAGCCCCGCGATCCAGGCGAAGGCGTCGAGCCCGGCGTCCCGCGCCACCGACGCGAAGCTGACCGAGTCCGGGACCGCGTACTTGACGCCGATCACGTTCGGGCTGTGTCCGGCCAGCGTGGCTATGTGCTCCCCGGTTATGCGCGCGTCGCGGACGTAGAGGACGATCCCGAGTTCGGGCACGGTATCGGCGATGGCGCGGTGGTACTCGATCCAGCCCTCGGCGGAGCGGTAGGGGTGCACCGGCTGGTGGATCATCAGGGCACTGGCACCGGCGCGCGCCGCGTGCCCGGCCGCGTCGACGGCGCCGGCCAGGTCCAGGCCGACCCCGGCCACCACCTCGGCCGCTCCGTCCACGGCCGCCACCGCCGATTCCACGGCCCGCCGCCGCTCGGCCTCGCTGAGGGTGTAGAACTCGCCGGTGTTGCCGTTGGGCGTGACGGCCTGGACGCCGTGTTCGACCAGGCGGCCGAGCACGGTGGCGTGGCCGTCCCAGTCCACGGCGCCGTCGGGGGTGAACGGGGTGACGGGGATCGCCACCAGCGTCGCCAGGCGGTCCCGCCGGTGGGCGAGGGTCGGCGGGATCGGGTCCTGCGATGCGGCGGTCATGATGTCGGCTCCGTTTCGTCGGGTCGGCCGGCCCGGGTGTCTCAGGCTTCGTCCTCGGGGAAGTTGCGTGCCACGAACGAGCTGATGTGCGCGCGCATCAGGATCCTGACCTCGTTGCCGTCCCGGCTCTCGGCCGCCGCCAGGATCGCCCGGTGCTCCGCGGCTTCCCGTTCCCACGTGGGGCGTTCGGCCCAGGCCGCGGCCGAGACGAGCGCGGTCTGGTCGCGCAGGTCGTCCAGGGCCCGCACCAGCAGCGGGTTGCCGCAGCCGAGGTACATCTCGCGGTGGAACGCGCGGTTGGCGAGCGAGCGCTCGGCGGCGTCAGCAGCCTGATCCGCCTGCTCCAGGGCGCGCCGTGCGGCCGACCAGTCGCCTCGGGAGGCGGCCGTGCGCCCGGCCGCGGCGGGTTCGAGCAGTTGGCGCATGTCGTAGATGTGGCGGGCGTGGGCGCGGTCCATCTCCCGGACCGAGCCGCCTTTGTAGGGGCTCATGGTGACCAGTCCGGTCCCGGCCAGCGTCTTCAGGGCCTCGCGGACCGGTGTCTTGGACACCCCGAACTGAGCCGCCAGTTCGGTCTCTATTAACGGTTGGCCGGGCTTCAGCTCGCCGGTCAGGATGGCATACTTGATGGCCTCCAGCACCGCCTCGGTGCGGGACGGCAACGCGCCGGGCGCGGAGCCTGTCGCGGAAGACGGGGTTGGGGCGGGCATCGAGGCTCCTGGTCGGTCAGATCTCATATATGAGATGTGATGCGAGCCTAGGGGTGCCGGCTGGGAGCGTCAACACTCAACAGCTGATGCGGGAGCAGTTGGCAGCGATTTCATATATGAGACGCGAGACGCGACGCGCTAGTCCCGTTTTCCGCGCGGCTAGTGCGGTGGCCGGATTGGTTCACCGGGTTGGTGGTGTGGTCACCTGTTGGACGAGAGTCGGGTGCGGAGGCCGCCGGTCGTGTACGGGGTTTAAAGGCGTTGTTGAGAAATCGGCAGATTTCGGCCAAATGTTCTCGCGCACCCGGCGGCGGGCGGGCAGGCGGCCGAAATCCGCCGGTTTCTCAACAACATGTGTACTCACCCCGAGAACGAACAACCCAGGCGCCAACCCCCCGACGCCGGGACCAGAACCACCGCAGCGCCCGCACCCAAGCCGGGCACGGCTGAGCCGACCACACACGTTGTGAACAAACGGCCGGTTTTCGTCCGCCCTGCCACGCGACCGCGCCTTGCGTACAAAAGCCGGCGGACGAAAACAGGCGGCTTTTTCACAACGCCCTTAACCCCGTACGTGACCGGCGGCCTCCGTGCCCGACTCTCACCCAACCCGCAACCACACCACCAACACGGCAAACCAATCCAGCCACCGCACTAGTAGCTTGTCGCTGCTTAGCTCTGGCATGTTCCGCTGGGTAGGTGGAAGGTGGTGGTGGGTCTTCCTTCCCTTCGTCGGTCAGGATTGTGATGTCTTCGGTGAAGAAGCGGCCGGTCGTG